>NZ_JBAKHR010000004.1:0-9459 GCF_036902955.1 Micromonospora sp. CPCC 205558 | reverse complement strand
GCCCGCCGTGCCCGGCTCCCGGCGGTCAGGCTTGATCCCTGCGCCGGGCACGGCGGGCCCCCGCCCCCGTCGTGGTTCCGGCTCGCGCGCGGAGTGCCACCACCGTCGGTGGGGTTGTGATCCTGGTCGTGAACGGTCGACGGTTGGTGATCTTGGTTGGTGGTGGGTTACCAGCCTCTTGCTTTCCACTGGGGGAGGGCGGGGCGTTCGGCGCCCAACGTGCTGTCCTTGCCGTGGCCCGGGTAGAACCAGGTCTCGTCCGGCAGTTGGTCGAACAGCTTGTGCTCGACGTCGTCGATCAGCGCCGCGAAGCGCTCCGGGTCCTTGTCCGTGTTACCCACCCCACCGGGAAAGAGACTGTCGCCGGTGAACAGGTGCGGGGTGCCGGCCGGGTCGCGGTAGAGCAGCGCGATCGAACCCGGAGTGTGCCCCTTGATGTGGATGACCTCCAGCGCGCAGTCGCCGACCGCCACGGTGTCGCCGTCGGCCAGCCGCTCCGCCTCGATCGGCAGCCCCACCGCGTCGTCGCCGTGCACCAGTGCCCGGGCGCCGGTCTTGGCGACGACCTCCTCCAGCGCCACCCAGTGATCCATGTGCTGGTGGGTCGTCACCACGGCGGTGAGCCCGGCGTCACCGATCAGGTCGAGCAGCCGGGGTGCCTCGTTGGCGGCGTCGATCAGCACCTGGTCACCGGTGCCCGTGCAGCGCAGCAGGTAGGCGTTGTTGTCCATCGGGCCCACCGACAGCTTGCTGATGGTCAGCCCGTCCAACTCCCGGACCGCCGGTGCGCCGCCGTGCGTGACGTCTCCGCTGTATGTCATGACGTTTCTATATCCATTCCGGTGGAGTGGGCAGGTGGCCGTCGGGGGTGACGGAGAGCGGAGCGCCGTCGGCGCGGCCGATCAGCCAGGCGGCGAGGTCGGGGGCCGGGCCGGCGACGATCGGGGCGCCGACGCGTTCCCCGATCACCACCTCGTGCTCGCTGCCGTCGAGGCGGAGCACCATCGACGGCGGTGTCGGCCCCGTGGCGTGATGGCTGGCCGCCTCGCGCAGCAGTCGGTGGGCGAACGTCTCGGACCAGTCCGTGGCCCGGTAGTCGGCGGCCAGGTCGAGGTGGTGCACCTCGATCTCCCGCAGCCGGCCCCAGACGAGCAGCGCGGCCGGCCATGGGCCCTTCCGCGCCTGCACCGTCGCAGCCCAGGCCTCGGCCGGCATCGCCGCGACCGCCTCGGAGAACAGGTCAGCGGTGCGGCGCAGGTCGTCCAGGTGCTCGGCCGGTGGCCGGCCCGAACCGGCTTCGATGTCCGCCGTGCGGGCCTCCAGCGAGGCGTACATCGGCAGCGCCTCCCCGGTGCGGGCCGCGGTGAGCAGGTTGACGAAGCCGTCGGCGTTGCGCGCCACGTGCGCCAGCACGTGGCCGCGCGTCCAGCCCGGCAGCAGCGACGCGGCGGCCAGGTCCGCGGCGTCGAAAGACGCGGCGGTACGCAGTAGTCGGCTGGTGGCCGCGTCCACCTCGCCCATCAGCAGCAGCGGATCCGTGGTCACCCGTCGACCCTAGCGGTCCGCCGTTGCGGCGTCGCCGGGGAAATCGCTTTCGGCGCGTCGGCGCACGACCTACCGTCTGCGGCAGACGCGGCACCGGGACATCGGACGGAGGTGGTGATCATGCCGGACGTGGCACGCGTGTTCCGCCATCACCAGCTTCGACACCGATGAGGATTCCATGAGTATCGATTTGATCGCGCTCGGCTGGGATGCCGAGCGACAGGCGTACGCCGCACGCCACGGCGAGCATCAGCCGGGTCGGGTGGCCCGGGTGGACCGGGGGGTCTGCACCGTGCTCACCGCAGTCGGCCCGGTTCGGGCCAGCCTGGGTGGGGCGGTGCTGACCGCCGCCGCGCGGGACCCGTCCGCGCTGCCCTGTGCCGGGGACTGGGTGCTGCTCACCCACTGGCCCGACCGCCGGGTCACCGTGGAGGCGGTGCTGCCGCGGCGCGGCGCGCTGATCCGGCGTACCGCCGGCAAGGACGCCAGCGGCCAGGTGCTGGCCGCCAACCTCGACGCCGCCGCCGTGGTGGAGCCGGTGCACCCCGAGCCGGACGTGGGCCGGATCGAGCGGCTGCTCTCCCTGGCCCACGAGTCCGGCGCCCGGCCGCTGGTCGTGTTGACCAAGGCGGACCTCGCGGCGGACCCGGCCGCGCTGGCCCGCCAGCTGGCCGCGGTCGCCCCCGGGGTGCCGGTGTTGCCGGTCAGCGCCGAACGTGGTCTCGGGCTGGACCCGCTGCGCGCCGAGGTGGCGCCCGGGCGCACGCTCGGTCTGCTCGGCCCGTCCGGTGCCGGCAAGTCGAGTCTGGTCAACGCCCTCGTCGGGGCGGTGATGATGCCCACCCAGGCGATCCGGCGCGTCGACGGCAAGGGTCGGCACACCACCACCTGGCGGGCTCTCGTGCCCGTCCCTGGCGGCGGTGCGGTGATCGACACGCCCGGTGTGCGGGCGGTCGGCCTGTTGGACGGCGCGGTCGGGCTCGACCGGGCGTTCGCCGACATCGCCGAGCTGGCCGAGGGCTGCCGGTACGCCGACTGCGGCCACGACGGCGAGCCGGCCTGCGCGGTCCGGGAGGCGCTGCACACCGGTGAGCTCTCCACCCGTCGATGGGAGAGCTGGCGGCGGCTGCAGGGAGAGGTGGCCCACGAGAGCCGACGGCGGGAGGCCCGGGTGGCGGCGGAGCGGCGCGGCGGGTGGCGTTCGGCCCGACGCCGGGTCAGTCGCCCGCCGACGCCCGGGGGCTACTGACCGGGTGCCCGTGACGGGGGCGTTTGCCGGCGGGGCGTTTGCCGGAGGGGGGCGGCCGTCGGCGGGGCGGCCGACCGGGCTGAGCTGGGGGAATGTGCGGGCGAGGGAAACTGTCGTACCTCGGGGCTAGAGTTGCCGAGGCGTGTTTTCCGCGCCCGCACGACCGCTCAGATCACCCCAGAGCGGGACAGATTCTCCGCTTCATCTTCTCCCGGGAGTACACGTACCGTGGCCGACCGACTGATCATCCGTGGCGCGCGCGAGCACAACCTGCGTGACGTCAGTCTCGACCTGCCCCGGGACGCGCTCATCGTGTTCACCGGGCTGTCCGGGTCGGGCAAGTCGAGCCTGGCCTTCGACACGATCTTCGCCGAGGGGCAGCGCCGCTACGTCGAGTCGCTCTCGTCGTACGCCCGGCAGTTCCTCGGTCAGATGGACAAGCCAGACGTCGACTTCATCGAGGGCCTGAGCCCGGCCGTCTCGATCGACCAGAAGTCCACCTCGCGAAACCCGCGCTCGACCGTCGGCACCATCACCGAGGTCTACGACTACCTGCGCCTGCTCTACGCCCGCATCGGTGAGCCGCACTGCCCGGTCTGCGGCGAGCGCATCTCCCGGCAGAGCCCACAGCAGATCGTCGACCGGGTCCTCGCCATGGCCGAGGGCACCAAGTTCATGGTCCTCGCCCCGGTGATCCGTGGGCGCAAGGGCGAATACGTCGACCTCTTCGCCGAGCTGCAGGCCAAGGGCTACGCCCGGGCCCGGGTCGACGGCGTGGTGCACCCGCTGACCGAGCCGCCGAAGCTCAAGAAGCAGGAGAAGCACACCATCGAGGTGGTGATCGACCGGCTCACCGTCAAGCCGAGCGCCAAGCAACGGCTCACCGACTCGGTCGAGGCCGCCCTGGGGCTGTCCAGTGGTCTGGTCCTGCTCGACTTCGTCGACCTTCCCGAGGACGACCCGGACCGCGAGCGCCGCTACTCCGAGCACCTGGCCTGCCCCAACGACCACCCGCTGGCCATCGAGGATCTCGAGCCCCGGGTCTTCTCCTTCAACGCGCCGTACGGCGCCTGCCCGGAGTGCACCGGCCTCGGCACCAAGAAGGAGGTCGACCCGGAGCTGCTGGTCCCCGACCCGGAGCGCAGCCTGCGCGAGGGCGCCATCCAGCCCTGGTCCACCGGGCACAACCTGGAATACTTCCTGCGCCTGCTGGAGGCGCTGGGCGAGGCCCAGCACTTCGACATCGACACCCCGTGGCGGGCGTTGCCGGCGCGGGCGCAGAAGACGATCCTGCACGGCTCCGACGATCAGGTGCACGTGCGCTACCGCAACAAGTACGGCCGTGAGCGCTCCTACTACACCGGCTTCGAGGGTGTGGTGCAGTGGATCGAGCGCCGCCACTCCGACACCGAGTCCGAGTGGTCCCGCGACAAGTACGAGGGCTACATGCGCGACGTGCCGTGCGCTGCGTGCGGTGGTGCCCGGCTCAAGCCTGAGGTGCTCGCGGTCACGTTGGCCGGCAAGAGCATCGCCGAGGTCTGCAACCTGTCCGTGGGGGAGTGCGCCGACCTGCTCGCCGGCATCGAGCTGACCGACCGGCAGAAGATGATCGCCGAGCGGGTCCTCAAGGAGATCAACGCACGACTGCGGTTCCTGCTCGACGTCGGCCTGGACTACCTCTCCCTGGACCGCCCGGCCGGCACGCTCTCCGGCGGTGAGGCACAGCGCATCCGGCTGGCCACCCAGATCGGCTCCGGCCTGGTGGGCGTGCTCTACGTGCTCGACGAGCCGTCGATCGGGCTGCACCAGCGCGACAACCACCGGCTGATCGAGACCCTGATCCGGCTGCGTGGGCTCGGCAACACGCTGATCGTGGTGGAGCACGACGAGGACACCATCCGCACCGCGGACTGGATCGTCGACATCGGGCCCGGCGCGGGTGAGCACGGCGGCAAGATCGTGCACAGCGGCTCGGTGCCGGCGCTGCTGAAGAACAAGGAGTCGATCACCGGGGCGTACCTGTCCGGTCGGCGGTCGATCCCGACGCCGACGGGTCGCCGCCCGCAGGATCCGTCCCGTGAGCTGGTGGTGCACGGCGCGCGGGAGCACAACCTGCGTAACCTGACCGTCTCGTTCCCACTGGGCCAGCTGATCGCGGTCACCGGGGTCAGCGGCTCGGGCAAGTCGACGCTGGTCAACGACATCCTCTACGCGGTGTTGGCCAACCAGATCAACGGCGCCCGGCTGGTGCCCGGCCGGCACACCCGGGTCTCCGGTCTGGAGCACGTGGACAAGGTCGTCGGCGTGGACCAGTCGCCGATCGGCCGGACACCGCGCTCCAACCCGGCCACCTACACCGGAGTCTGGGACCACGTCCGCAAGCTCTTCGCCGAGACGACCGAGGCGAAGGTCCGCGGGTACGGCCCGGGACGGTTCTCCTTCAACGTCAAGGGCGGGCGCTGCGAGGCGTGCTCGGGTGACGGCACGATCAAGATCGAGATGAACTTCCTCCCCGACGTGTACGTCCCCTGCGAGGTCTGCAAAGGCGCCCGGTACAACCGGGAGACCCTTGAGGTGCACTACAAGGGCAAGACGGTCTCGGAGGTGCTGGAGATGCCGATCGAGGAGGCCGCCGAGTTCTTCTCCGCCATCCCGGCCATCCACCGGCACCTGAAGACGCTCGTCGACGTCGGCCTGGGCTACGTCCGCCTCGGTCAGCCCGCGCCGACCCTCTCCGGTGGCGAGGCGCAGCGGGTCAAGCTCGCCTCCGAGCTGCAGAAGCGCTCCACCGGGCGGACGGTCTACGTGCTCGACGAGCCGACCACCGGTCTGCACTTCGAGGACATCCGCAAGCTGCTGATGGTGCTGGAAGGGCTGGTCGACAAGGGCAACACGGTGATCACCATCGAGCACAACCTCGACGTGATCAAGACCGCGGACTGGCTGATCGACATGGGTCCCGAGGGTGGCCACCGTGGCGGCACCGTGCTCGCCACCGGCACCCCCGAGGAGGTCGCCGAGGTGGCCGAGAGCCACACCGGCGAGTTCCTGCGCCAGGTGCTCAAGCTCGACGGCGAGGCCAAGGGTGCGGCGGCGGCCACCACCCGGGCCGCCAAGGCCAACGGCGCGACCAAGGCGCGGGCCAGCCGTAAGGTGCCGGCTGCGGCGCGCTGACCGTCTGGTGCGTGTTCGTCGAGCGGGGCGGGTCGGTAAACGACCCGCCCCGCTCCATTTGCCGGGTCGCCGAATGCCGAGATGAACCATCCGGCACAGTTGCCCGTGTGGAGAAGTTGTGGCCGGGTATCAGCCGGCGCAGCGGGCTAGAGAGAGGCGAGGCATGAGTGATGATCAGGCGCTGACCGGTCCGGGTACGCAGACACGTCGTACCCTGCTCACCGGCGTCGGGGCGGTCGGCGCAGCCGTTGTCCTGGCTGCCTGCGGCAGCGACGACGGCGGCAACGGCAGCGGCGCGCCCACCAGTGGTGGCCCCGCCGTGCCCAGCACCGGCGACGCCGGCGGCGGCGACCGGCAGAACGCCCAGTCGTTGGCCACCACCGCCGACATCCCGGTCGGAGGCGGCAAGGTCCTCGCCGCCGAGGGTGTGGTCATCACCCAGCCCACGGCCGGCCAGTTCAAGGGCTTCAGCCCGATCTGTACGCACCAGAACTGCCCGGTGACGAACGTCGACGGCGGCACCATCAACTGCACCTGCCACGGCAGCAAGTTCTCGATCGAGGACGGCTCGGTGAAGGCCGGCCCGGCCACCAAGCCGCTGCCGCCCAAGGACATCAAGGTCACCGGCGACCAGATCTCGCTGGCGTGACGGTCGCGCTGGCGTGACGGCCGGGTTGGCCTGACCGCCCGGCTGGCATCGCAAGATCGACTCGCGTTTCGGGAAGTCGGGGTGTCCGTGGCAATGCCGACACCCCGACTTCCGGGACGCCGAGTGGATCACGCGCCTGCGGTGGGCTGTCAGTGCTGCGGACTAGGCTTGCTGGCGTGGCTGACCCCTCGACCTACCGCCCCGCACCCGGCACCATCCCGGAGCTACCGGGGGTCTACCGCTTCCGCGACGGCACCGGCCGGGTGATCTACGTCGGCAAGGCGCGAAATCTGCGCAGCCGGCTCAACTCCTACTTCGGCGACGTGTGGAACCTGCACGAGCGCACCCGGCAGATGGTCACCACCGCCGAGTCGGTGGACTGGATCACCGTCGGCACCGAGGTCGAGGCGCTCCAGCAGGAGTTCACCTGGATCAAGCAGTACGACCCACGGTTCAACGTCCGCTACCGCGACGACAAGTCGTACCCCTATCTCGCCGTCACCCTCGACGAGGAGTACCCACGGCTGCAGGTGATGCGCGGTGCCAAGCGCAAGGGCGTGCGTTACTTCGGTCCGTACTCACACGCCTGGGCGATCCGCGAGACCCTCGACCTGCTGCTGCGGGTGTTCCCCGCCCGGACGTGCTCCGCCGGGGTGTTCAAGCGGGCCGGTCAGGTCGGTCGTCCCTGCCTGCTGGGCTACATCGGCAAGTGCTCGGCACCCTGCGTCGGCACCGTCTCCGCCGACGAACACCGGGCCATCGTCGACGGGTTCTGCGACTTCATGGCCGGGCGCACCGACACCATGGTCCGCAAGATCGAACGCGAAATGATCGAGGCGAGCGAGCAGCTGGAGTTCGAGCGGGCCGCCCGGCTGCGCGACGACGTGGCCGCGCTGCGCCGGGCCATGGAGAAGCAGACCGTGGTGCTCGGTGACGGCACCGACGCTGACGTGGTCGCGTTCGCCGACGACCCGCTTGAGGCGGCCGTTCAGGTCTTCCACGTCCGCGACGGCCGGGTCCGCGGCCAGCGCGGCTGGGTGGTGGAGAAGACCGAGGATCTGACCACCGGGGACCTGGTGCACCACTTCTGCACCCAGGTGTACGGCGGTGAGCACGGCGAGGCCGACGTGCCCCGTGAGCTGCTCGTTCCCGAGCTGCCCGCGGACGCCGACGCGCTGGCCGACTGGCTCTCCAACCATCGGGGCAGTCGGGTGTCGCTACGGGTGCCGCAGCGTGGCGACAAGCGCTCACTGATGGAGACGGTGGAGCGCAACGCCAAGGACGCGCTGGCCCGGCACAAGCTGAAGCGCTCCGGTGACCTGACCACCCGGGGCAAGGCACTGGACGAGATCAGCGAGGCGCTGGGCATGAGCACCTCGCCGCTGCGCATCGAGTGTTTCGACATCTCCCAGATCCAGGGCACCGACGTCGTCGCCAGCATGGTGGTCTTCGAGGACGGGTTGCCCCGAAAGAGTGAGTACCGGCGGTTCATCGTCCGGGGCGCCACCGACGACCTCTCCGCGATGTCCGAGGTGCTTCGCCGTCGCTTCGCCCGCTACCTGGACGCCAGGGCCGAGACGGGCGAGGTGGGCGTGGAGTCGGCCGACGACCCGGCCGCCCCGCAAGACGCGGTCGAGCCGCAGGTCGGCGTCCTGATCGATCCGACCACCGGCCGGCCGCGAAAATTCGCGTACCCGCCGCAGTTGGTGGTCGTCGACGGCGGTGCCCCGCAGGTCGCGGCCGCCGCGCAGGCCCTCGCCGACCTGGGCATCGACGACGTGGCGCTGTGCGGGCTGGCCAAGCGGCTGGAGGAGGTGTGGCTGCCGGACGACGAGTTCCCGGTCATCCTTCCGCGCACCTCGGAGGGGCTCTACCTGCTGCAACGGGTGCGTGACGAGGCCCACCGGTTCGCCATCACCTTCCACCGGCAGCGCCGCTCCAAGCGGATGACCGAGTCGGCACTCGACCACGTACCGGGCCTGGGCGAGGTGCGTCGCAAGGCGCTGCTGCGACACTTCGGCTCGCTCAAGCGACTCTCGGCCGCAACGGTCGAAGAGATCACCGAGGTGCCGGGGGTGGGTCGCCGCACCGCCGAGGCGATCCTGGCCGCCCTCGACAAGGACGCGAAGACCGTCGACGGCGCGGAGGCGAAGCCCAGCACCTGAGCACTGTCGTCGCTCGCCCGGTCGGAGGCGCAGCCGATCGGCTCACGCTGGCTGTCCTTGCTCGCCCCGTGATGGGCGGTCGCGCCCCATGATCGCGCTCGATCCTGGATGTAGTGGCCTCGTGGCGTAGGGAGGGGCCTGTTTCCTGGATCGAGCACGATCTTGCGGGATGCGAGGTTCCGTACCGGGGCGGGTGGTTTGTAGGGTTTGGTGTCGGCTGTCGGGTGGTCGGGGCCACCTCGTCGGCGGAATCGGCGGCCAGGCCGGGTCGTTATACCTGGCAGACGACGGCAACAGTCCGGGTCATGGTGGGCCGGCCGCGCCGGGTACCGCCGCCGGGAACACCCGCCGGGCCGCCCCGGTTACATCCCCCGCACGGCCGAGCACCACAACGGCCGGACACGGCAGCCGCCGGGAACACCTACCGGGCCGCCCCGGTTACACCCGCCGGAACGGCCGAGCACCACAACCGGCCGACGGGTAGGCGGAATGATCTGCCACCGGCACCCGTTGGACCCTGTCCCGACGCCGACCCCGCTTTCGTGGGTCACCGGGCAGAACCCCTCGAACTTTCCCCGCACCCCCACCCCCTGGGGTGATGCGGATCCCCCGATGCAGAGGAGCACGCCATCATGCGTACCGATCTGATCCGCAAGACCGCCCTGACCGCCGCCGGC
>NZ_JBAKHR010000044.1:0-48966 GCF_036902955.1 Micromonospora sp. CPCC 205558 | reverse complement strand
ACCGCCCGCCCCGCACGCCAGCCCCACAGCACGGCAAGACCGCACGAAAGGCCGCGGGCCGCCACCCGCACCCCGGGGGTCCCGCCCAGCGCCCTTTTTGCTGTCGTGGCCGCCGTCCGCTGCCTGCCCGCTGCCCGCTGCCCGCCGTCCGCTTGCCGCCGTCTGCCGCCTGCCGTCGCCCGCCGCCCCTGCCCGCGCTGCCTGCTGTCCGCTGCGCCCACCGCCTGCCCGCCGTCCGTCGCCTGCCGTCTGCCGCCGTCCGTCCTCTGCCGCCTGCGGCTAGTCGTTGGCTGGTCGCTGGTCGCTGGTCGCTCGTGGTGGCTGGTCGCCGGTTGCAGGGGTGAGGATGCCGCGCAAGGCCTTTGGGGGAGTCGGGTGGCGTGGTCTGGTCGGGGGTTTTCCGTAGATCTTGGACAGTTTCCGTTCTGCGTGAACTGCGTGAACGGAAACTGTCCAAGATCTACGTTGGCGACGTAGCGGAGTGACGTGATCGGCGCCGAGTGATCCGATCGACCGGCGGGTACGGACCCCTGAACGGGGGCCGTCGGAGGGATATGAGGCATGGCCGCAGTGGGGAACGGCGCGGATCGCGAACTGGAGTCGGAGCCGGGCCCTTCCGGTGTGGCCGCGCCACGACAGTGGTCCACCGGGCTCGCCTGTTGGTGGCTGCCGCCGCCGTCGTGTTGCTCCTGGGGGCGGCAGCGGTGGCCATGATCGTTGCCGATCCTGACCGCCTCGGCGTGATCTACTCCGGCCAATCCGACGGCGCGCGCCCTGACGCGCCACGCCACGCCGCGCGCCGGGCACGCCAGGTCACGCCGGGCATGCCAGGTCACGCCGGGCTGCGCCGGGCCGCGCCGGGCACGCCGGACCGCGCCGGGCACGCCGGACCGCGCCGGACCGCGCCGGACCGCGCCGGGCCAGGTCACGCCGGGCCGCGCCGGGCCACGCCAGGTCACGCCGGGCACGCCGGGCACGCCACGCCAGGCTGCCCCGGGCCAGGCCGTGCCAGGCCAGGGGCCGCGCCGCGCCAGGTCACGTCCGGCCGCGCCAAGGCCACGTGCTGGTGAAGCGTGGCAGCCCTGGCTGGAAGCGCGGCGGTCGCAGGCGGGTGTGAGCGTACAGTCGGGCGGTGGAGCGTACTGATTCGATGCTGGCGCAGACCCGACCGCCTGGCGTGGCCGACGTCGATCCGGGCAGTGTGTTGTTGCCCGGCCACGACGTGCCGTTGGGTAGGTACACCACGGTGCGGCGGCTGCTCCCGCAGCGCGCCCGCCGGATGGTTGGCGCATGGTGTTTCGTGGACCATTTTGGCCCGGACGATGTGGCGCAGCGGCCCGGTATGGAGGTGCCGCCGCACCCGCACACCGGGCTGCAGACGGTCACCTGGCTGCTCGACGGTGAGATCCTGCACCGGGACAGCCTCGGCAACGTGCAGCCGATCGTTCCTGGCCAGCTGAACGTGATGACCTCCGGGAACGGCATCGCCCACTCGGAGCGGTCACCGGCCACCCACCCGCCGGTGATGCACGGCGTGCAGCTGTGGGTGGCGCTGCCGGACCCGGCGCGGGCCGGAGCGGCCGGTTTCGCACACCACGCCGACCTGCCGCGCTGGCGGGACGGCGACCTGGACGTCACCCTGCTGGTCGGCGAGTTCGCCGGGGAACGGTCACCGGCGAGGGTGCACACCCCGCTGGTGGGGGTGCAGTTGGAGCTGTGCGGCGAGGCGCCGGCGACGATGTCGTTGCGGCCCGATTTCGAGTACGCCGTGCTGGCGATGTCCGGGTCCGCGGAGGCGGCCGGGGTCGGGTTCGAGCCGGGGGAGCTGCTCTATCTGGGCTCGGGCCGTCGGGAGCTGACCGTGCGGGGCGGGGCCGGGGCCCGGTTGCTGCTGCTGGGCGGTACGCCGTTCGAGGAGCCGTTGGTGATGTGGTGGAACTTCGTCGGCCGGTCGCACGAGGAGGTCGCCGCCGCCCGGGACGACTGGATGGCCGGCGATAGTCGCTTCGGTGTGGTCGCCGACGATCCGGCGCCGCCGCTGCCGGCGCCCGCGCTCCCCACGACCCGCCTCAAGGCCCGCGACCGCACCGGCGGCCTGCACGGCTGACGACACCGGTGCGCGCGGCCCGGTGTGTGGCAGTTGGCGGCGCGGGTAGTCGCCGATATGGCGACAAGTTTGATCACTCCGGTGGAGGACCGTAAGCGTCTGGCGCGCCGGCTCGCCGGTAGCGGGCGGGGCTTCGCCGAGCAGTACGGGTTCCGGGTGACCAACAACCCGGCGAGCCTGTTCCAGGTGCTCTACCTGTCGGTGCTGCTGGCCCGTCGTGGTGACTTCCGGCGGGCGTTGGACGGTGCACGGGCGTTGCGCGACGAGGGGTGGGACAGCGCCGCCCGGCTGGCTCGTTCGCTGCACGAGGATCGGGTACGGGTGCTGCGCGCCAGCGGCCAGCGTGGTGACGTGGACGCGGTCGCGGCCGTGCTGGGGGACCTGGCCCGGACGGTGGTCGAGCGGTACCGGGGCGATCTGCGCCGGTTGCGGGCGCTGGCGCACCACGACCCGGTCCGGGAGCGGGCCCTGCTCGCCGAGCTTCCGGGCGTGGACGATCAGGTCGTCGTCCTGTTTCTCCGCGAGGCGCAGGCGTTGTGGCGGGAGGTGGTTCCGGTCGCCGACCGGCGGGCGTTGGCCGCCGCGCGTCGGCTCGGGCTGGGCAGGTCGGCGGACGACCTGGCTGGCCTGGCCAGTGGCGAGTCGGAGCAGCTGGCCTGGTTGGTGGGTGCGTTGGCCCGGGTCGACCTGGAGCACCGGTACGCGGAGGTGACCGGTCGATCGTGACGTGCCCTGGCCCACACTTCCGCAAATTCTGACCAAACGGAGGATGTTCTGTCGTATGGTTGGACCCGGCAGTGCTGGCCGCTCGGTTCGGGCGGGCCTCCACTGCCTGGTGACCGCGACCGGTTCGGATGCGGTTCACCGCCTGGGCAGGCGTCGTGGCGCCCTGGGTCGCGGTTCGTGACCAGGGGCGCCCGCCTGTCCCGGCGCTTCGATCGGCCCACCCCGTGTCGCGCTCCGGGGGACCGGCAAGCCAGTGTCGTCATCGCGCCAGACCCGCCAGCAGGTTCACCGTCACGGCGATGATGAACGCGCCGAACAGGTACGACACCATCGAGTGGCGCAGCACCGTACGGCGCATCTCGTTGCTGGTGAGGTTGGTGTCGGAGACCTGGAACGTCGTCCCGATGGTGAACGCAACGTACGCGAAGTCGGAGTAGCACGGCGGCTCGTGCTGGTTGAAGTTCACCCCGCCGTCCGGACCCGTGTAGTAGATCCGGGCGTACCGGGCGGCGAAGACGGTGTGCACCACAAACCAGGAGAGCACCACGCTGAGCACTCCCACGCCGCTGTGCAGTTCCCTGGTCGTCCCGGGGGGCGCGTTCTGCGCGCTGGCCACGACCAACCCCACGGCCAGCAGGCTGGCCAGGCAGGCGACGAGCAGCAGGGCGTCCCGGATCGCCCGGTTCGGGTCCTCGTGGACGGCCAGCTGGGCGGTCCGCTCGGCGTCCATCGGCCAGATCTTGTGCCAGACCATGACGAGCCAGCTCAGCGCGCCGACGTCCCAGCCGACGAGCGCGGCGAGCGGCAGCGGCAGCAGCAGCGTGAAGACGCAGCCGGCGATGATGCCGACCACCGCCACCACGGCGAGCTGTGCCGCAGCCGGGAAACGCACATCAGCGGGTCGGGACGGGCCGGTACGGGTCATCCGCACCGCTCCTCGGTCCGGGGGGTGGACGGTTCGTGCCGGGTGGCGACGACGGGATCAGGCAGCGCCACCGCCGGGTCAGATGCCGCGCAGGTGCTGC
The DNA here is from genome assembly GCF_036902955.1 of Micromonospora sp. CPCC 205558. Taxonomy (NCBI): domain Bacteria; kingdom Bacillati; phylum Actinomycetota; class Actinomycetes; order Micromonosporales; family Micromonosporaceae; genus Micromonospora; species Micromonospora sp. CPCC 205558. The sequence continues at coordinate 45,108 of NZ_JBAKHR010000044.1, read as the reverse complement.
GAGACCCGGTTGTGCTTCTTGTCCCGGGCCTGCTCGGCCCGCTGGGCGGGGCCCACCTCGGGCGCCGCCTCGATTCCGGCGGATCGGGCCACCTCGGTCCCGTTGGCGTAGTCGACCGGCGGCAGGGCGCGCAGCGCCTTCAGCACGTCCGGCGGCGCACCCTCCCGTTCGGCCTCGCGGACCACGTCGTCCTTCTCGGCCGGGTAGTCCAGGCTCGACAGGTACTGCAGGACGTCGGCGTAGCTCGCCATGGCGTGGGCTCCCTCGGGCATCGATGTGGTGACGACCGGCGGCGGTTACCCGCCCGTCGGCCGGTCACGCCCACCCGGCGAAGGAAACCCGGGGTCGTTTCTCCTCGGGCGCCGCGGGTACCCGCTGACGCCGACGCGAGCCCAAGGAGTACGCGATGAACTACGACACCTTCATCGACCAGGTTTCCCAGCGCACCGCCACGTCGTCCGAGCGGGCGGTGGAGCTGACCCGGGCCGTGTTGGAGACGTTCGCCGAGCGGTTGACCGGCGGCGAGGTTCTGGACCTGGCCGCCCAGATGCCCCAACCGCTGCAACTCGTGTTGAAGCCGAGCCCGAGCACCGAGCAGGCGGACCGGTTCGGCGCTGCGGAGTTCGTCGCCCGGGTCGCGTTGCGCGCCGGCGTGCAGGAGCCGGCCGCTCGGGACGCCAGTCGGGCGGTCTTCACCACCTTGCGGGAGGCGATCACCGGCGGTGAGTTCGATGACGTGGTGACTCAACTGCCGCGTGACTATCGGGGCCTGGTCGAGCCGGCGATGGCCCCGGGGGCCACGCTGCGCCGCGGCTGACGGCCCTCGTTCGGCCCACACACAGCGGTTTACCAGGGCAACCATCGATGTCCCGCTTGGCGTGGCCATTCAGCCTGGCCTAACCTGGTCGTGCGAGGGGAGTACTTCCCACGAACCATTCCGGTCAGTACGGCGCGCCCGGCGTGCCTCGGGTGGTTGCCCATCAGGTGGTGGGTGAAGGAGACCTCGAACATGACGGTGTTCGAGGAGACCCCACATGAGCGAGTCGTATCTGTCCGCCGCCAGTGACCTGTCGTCGGTGGGCACGCCCACGCTGTGGGCGGTCACCATCATCGGGGTCATCCTGCTGCTGGTGTTGGACTTCCTGGTCACGCGTCGCCCGCACGAGGTGTCCATGCGGGAGGCCATCGGCTGGTCGGCGTTCTACATAGCGCTGCCGCTGGCGTTCGGCGCCTGGATCTGGTCGCGTTTCGGCTCCCAGCAGGGCGTCGAGTACCTGACCGGTTACCTGGTGGAAAAGTCGCTCTCGGTCGACAACCTCTTCGTCTTCATGCTGCTGTTGGCGGCGTTCGCGGTGCCGGCGGTGCTCGCCCAGCGGGTGCTGCTCTACGGGATCGCCGGCGCGCTGGTGCTGCGGGCCGTCTTCATCGCCCTCGGCGCGGCCGCGTTGCAGACCCTCGACTTCGCCTTCCTGCTCTTCGCGATCATCCTGATCGCCACCGCGGTGAAGCTGCTGCGTGACGCCCTGTCCGGGCACCAGCAGGAGGTCGACATCAACAAGATGCGCTCGGTGCGGCTGCTGCGCAAGGTCATGCCGGTGGTCGACGACTACCACGGCACCAGGATGACCGTCCGGCAGGGCGCGAAGCGGGCTCTCACCCCGTTCGCCCTGGTCGTAGTCGCGGTGCTGGCCACCGACATCGTCTTCGCTGTCGACTCGGTGCCGGCGGTCTACGGGATCACCGAGGACCCGTACCTGGTCTTCGCCACCAACGCGTTCGCCCTGCTCGGCCTGCGGGCGCTCTACTTCGTCCTGCACGCGGCGTTGAGCCGGCTGGTGCACCTCAGCTACGGCCTGGCCATCATCCTGGCGTTCATCGGTCTCAAGTTGGGTCTGCACTGGGCGCACGGCATCTGGGACAGCGTGCCGCAGATCCCCACCCTGGCCTCGCTCGGCGTGATCATCGGTGTGCTGGTCGTCGTCACGGTGACCAGCCTGCGCGCCACCCGGGGCGGCAACCTGCCGCAGGACCGCGAGGTCGTCGCCGAACGGCACTGACCGCGCCGCGCCAGCCGACGAGGGGGTACGCGGGAAAGCTCCCGCCCCGGCCGGCGCGGGTGGTACGACTGTGCAATGGGAATCGTGTCACCGGGCTTTCAGGGTCGGCCCCGAACGCAGGAGCCGGCCCTGCCACCCGGTCAGTATCTGACCGAGGACTTTCCGGTGCTCTCGGCCGGCCCGACGCCCCGGGTGTCACTGGACACCTGGGAGTTCGTGATCTCCGCCGAGAACGGCAGCGAACACCGGTGGTCGTGGCAGGAGCTGATGGCGCTGCCGCAGGAGACGCCGATGGTGGACATCCACTGCGTCACCCGCTGGTCCAAGCTCGGCACCAACTGGCAGGGCGTCTCGCTGGACACGTTGCTCGCTGACGTCGACACGGGGGCGCACTTCGCGCTCGCGCACTCCTACGGCGGGTACACCACGAACCTGCCGCTGGACGATCTGCGCGGCGGTCAGGCCTGGGTGGTGCACACCTTCGACGGTGCCCCGCTGCCCGCCGAGCACGGCGGGCCGGCCCGACTGCTGGTGCCGCACCTGTACTTCTGGAAGTCCGCCAAGTGGGTGCGCGGCCTCCGCCTCAAGACGATGGACGAGCCGGGGTTCTGGGAGACCGCCGGCTACCACGACTACGGCGACCCGTGGCGCGAACAGCGGTACCAGGGTGACTGAGCGCGCCGTGGCGACGAGCACCTCGGCCCGGACGCCGAATCGTTGGCAGGTTGGCCGGCTGGTGGAGCGCCGGGTGGAGACACCGACCGCGCAGACTTTGGTGCTGGAGGTGCCGGACTGGCCGGGGCACCTGCCCGGGCAGCACGTCGACCTGCGACTCACCGCCCCGGACGGTTACCAGGCGGCCCGCTCGTACTCCATCGCCGGGCCGGCCGTGGACGGGCCCGGCGGCCCGCGCATCGAGGTGACCGTCCAGCGGGTGCACGACGGCGAGGTGTCCCCGTACCTCATTGATGTCTTTGGCGCCGGCGAGCCGGTGGAGGTACGCGGACCGCTCGGTGGCTGGTTCATCTGGCGGCCCGAGGAGACCGCGCCGGTGCAGCTCGTCGCCGGTGGCTCCGGCATCGTGCCGCTGATGGCGATGATCCGGGCACGGCGGGCGGTGGGCAGCAAGGCACCGTTCCGGCTGATCTACTCGGTGCGCACCCCCGTCGACGTGATCTACGCCGACGAGCTGCGCCGCCGGGTCCGCGACGACTTCGGGCTGGACATCGCGTACGTCTACACCCGCGAAGCACCGGACGGCTGGCGCGGTGAGCCGCACCGGATCGGTCTGGCCGACGTCAACACGCACGGGTGGCCGCCGGACCTGGAACCGCTCACCTACGTCTGCGGCCCGACCGCGTTCGTGGAGACCGTGGCCGACCTGCTGGTGGGGCTGGGGCACCCGTCGCGCCGGGTCAAGACCGAACGTTTCGGCCCCACCGGTTGACCACCCGCTCGCTCACGCAGTGTCGAGGAGATCAGATGACCGAGATGTCGTACATGGACGGCAACATGCTCGACGGCCCGATGCGCGAGCTGTTCACAGTCGACCTGAGCAGCGCGGTGGGCCGCTGCGAGAACTGCGGGATGACCGGGTCGATGGCCAGCCTGCACGTCTACTCGCACGCCCCGGGCCTCGTCGCACGCTGCCCCTCCTGCGAGGAGGTGATGATGCGCCTGGTGCGCGGGCCCGACCGGGCCTGGCTGGACATGCGCGGCACCACCTTCCTCCAGGTGCCGATGCCGATGGAGCAGACGTTCCCCGGCCCGCTCTGACGGAAGGCTCGCCCGGCTGAGGCAGGATGGCCGGATGAGCGCCGGTCGATGGCGTGGTGTGCCGCTCGCGGTCCGGTGCGTGGTGGCTGTCGCCGTGCTGGTCTTCGCCTACGGCACCGCGGTGCACGTGGTGCAATTGCTCCTGCCCCAGTTCGGGCCGCAGCTCGCCCTCCCCGGCTGGCTGACGTTCTACTTCATGTCCCTGACGCTGTGGGATCCGGTGGCGGCGATGCTGTTGGTTGCTCGCCGGGTGGAGGGGCTCGTGTTGGGCTGCGCGGTGCTAGTGACGGACGCGGCCGCGAACGGGTACGCCAACTACGTGCTGGACCCTGCGGCCGGTGTCACCCCGGGCCGGATCGGGCAGGCCGTCATCACCGCCCTCGCCGTCGGTCTCGTCGCGCTCACACCGTGGCTGGCCCCGTGGCTGGCCCCGTACGCGGTTCAGCGGCGCTGAGTGGGCCTGGCTACCGCGTCTCCCGGCTGGCCTCGGCGAGGACAGCTTCGACCACGGCGTCGGGTTGGTCCTTGTGGATGTAGTGGCCGCTGGGTCGAGGTCGTCGGAGCTGAGCAGGCGCTCAAGTCTTCGGCGGACCGGCTTGTGGCCCCGCCCTGCCGGGGGATGACCCCGCCGAAACTCGGGTGCGGTCGACCCGGCACACCTCTAGGCTCCCGCTCCGACGGCTGGCACGGCGTCCGGTCCGAGGGGAGATGAGCGCAGCGATGACCGCACACCTGTTCGCGATCAGCTTCGACGCGAGCGAGCCTCGGCGGCTCGCGCACTTCTGGTCCGGGCTGCTGGGGCGGGAGATCGTCGACGATCCACGCGACGGCGTCCTGCTTCCACCCACCAACGACAACGGGTTCCACATCCGCTTCGCCCCGAACCAGCAGCCGAAGGTCGTCCAGAATCGGATGCACTTCGACCTGACCAGCAGTTCGCTGGAGGACCAGCAGCAGACTGTGGCTCGGGCGTTGGCGTTGGGCGCACGGCACATCGACATCGGGCAGGGCCCGGAGATCGATCATGTGGTGCTCGCCGACCCCGAGGGCAACGAGTTCGACGTCATCGCTCCGGGCAACAACTTCCTCGCCGGCTGCGGCTTCGTGGGTGCGCTGGCCTGCGACGGATCGCAGCAGGTCGGGTACTTCTGGAGTGAGGCGCTGGGGTGGCCGCTGGTCTGGGACCAGGGCGAGGAGACCGCGATCCAGTCACCGAACGGCGGCACGAAGATCTCCTGGGGCGGTCCGCCGTACATGCCGAACGGAGGCAGGGACCGAGTGCGGTTCGACCTCGCCCCGGCTGTCGACGTCGACCCGCAGGTCGAGGTTGCCCGTCTGCTCTCGCTCGGAGCGACCCTGGTCGGCACCGACCAGGACCGGGCCGGCCGGTTGGTGCTGGCCGACCCCGATGGGCAGGAGTTCAGCCTCCTGACGCCCCTCTAGCGCGGCCATCGCTCGCATGATCGTGCTTGATCGGTGATGTAAGCGCCGATCTTGCGGTTTCTGTTGTCGACTTGGGTGGAATGCGGCTTGTGTCGGGACAGAAAGTGCAAGATCGCGGAGCAGGGGCGGTGCGGGCGCGGTGATCATGCAGTTGTGGTGCCAGGTTTGGCGGTTTGTGGGCGTTTTGTTGCCCATCACAACTGCATGATCGGCGAGGCGGCCGAACAGCCGTCCCGCCTAACGCAATGGCGTTGACATCCTTGTTCGAGCACGATCACGCGACCGCGGGGCGCCACGCACCGGGCGGCCGGTTGGACAACGGTGGCACCGGTCGGTCAGAGTGATCCGCCGTGAGATACCTGCGTACCGGTGGTCCCGCCGCGATCAGGCGGCCTCGGCCCACCGACTCCGACGAGTTCGTCGCCGCCGCGCGGCGCAGTCGGGACCTGCACCACCCGTGGTTGAACGCGCCGGCCAGCCCCGAGGAGTACGAGCTCTATCTGCGCCGGATCCGTCGCCGCGACAGCGCCGGCTACCTGATCTGCGACCGGGCCAGCGGCGAGATCGCCGGCTACGTGAACATCAGCGGGATCGTGCTCGGTGCGCTGCGCGGTGGCTACCTGGGGTATGCGGCGTTCCTGCCGTACAGCGGGACCGGGCACGCCTCGGCGGGCGTCGCCCTGGTGATCGACCACGCGTTCACCTCGGCCGGCTTGCACCGGCTGGAGGCGAACATCCAGCCGGGCAACGAGCCGTCCCGGCGGGTGGCCCGCAAGCTCGGTTTCCGGTTGGAGGGCTTTTCCCCGGACTACCTGTTCATCGACGGTGCCTGGCGCGACCACGAGCGTTGGGCGATCACCGCGCCAACCCCCGCCTGACCGTCGGCCCGGCCGCGCCGGGCCGACGGTCGGTGCGTCACTGCGGGAGCGGGGCGGTCTCCGGCGGCGTGGTGGGGGAGTCCAGCCACGCGTCGATGAGCGCGGTGAAGTCGTGGCCGGTCTGCTTGTTGACGTACGCGGTGAACGACGCCCGGGTCTGCTGGGTGTGCAGGTTCTCCTGCACCCAACCGCGTGCCAGCGCGAAGAACCGCTCGTCGCCCAGCGCCTGGTGCAGTTGGCGCAGCATCGCGGCGCCGCAGGTGTAGACGTTCGTCGCGCCGAACTCGGCGGGGTCCGGCTTGCTCGGCGGGCCGTACTCCTTGCGCAGTTCCCCGTCGCGTTGCCGGCTCGACTTCACCAGCTCGGCGTCGGAGAGCCCGTACGTGTCCTTCTCGTAGAGCTTCTGCGCGTAGAGGCCCCAGCTCTCGTTGAGCCACATGTCGCGCCAGTCGGTGAGCGTGACGGCGTCACCGAACCAGTGGTGGGCGTACTCGTGCACGGCGGTCAGGGCGAACATCTGGTCACCGCGTGCCGGTTGGACCTCGCCCATGGTGACCATCTGCTGGGTTTCCATGGCCGAGCCGGACTCGACCATGACCAGGCCGGCGGAATCGAACGGGTACGGCCCGAAGCGCTTCTCCAGCCAGGTCAGGAACGCCGGGGACCGCTTGAGCATCGGCAGGTACCGGGCGTCCTTCGCGCGGTACCAGGTGGTGACCGGGATGCCGTGGGGGCCCTCGGCGGACAGCTTCTTGTACCTGCCGACCGCCAGCGTCGTCGCGTACGACGCCACCGGGGCGGTGCTGCGGTAGGTGAACGTGTTGCCGTTCTGCCCGACCGGGGTGCCGCTGGCCACCCCCGTCCAACCCTTCGGCGCGGTGACCGCGATGTCGTAGAGCGCCTCGTCGGAGGGGTGATCGTTGGCCGGGTACCAGGTGAAGGCGCCGAACGGCTCCTGCATCGTCCAGATTCCGCCGTCGCTGTCGACGGTCAGCCCGAGCGGGTGGGAGTCACCCCGCTTGGATGGCATCGGGGTGGTGGACGGTTTGCCGTGGTAGCCGACGACGAGCGTGATCGGGACGTCCGCCCGGACCGGCGTCTCGACCACCAGCTTCTCGCGGGTCACCGCGCCCTTGGCGTTCTTGCCGTCGACCGTGAGCGTGTCGATGGTGTACGGCTTGAAGTCCAGGCTCACCGACTGGGCGTCCCGAGTCGGGCGCAGGTGCACTGTCGCGGTGCCGGTGAGGGTGCGCGTGGCGGGCGACCAGTTCAGATCCAGTCCGTAGTGCAGCACGTCCACCGCGTCGGTGCCGCGCTCGGGGTAGAGCGGGTCGACGACCGGCTCCGAGACACCAGCCGCCCAGGCCGCGTACGGGCCGGAGAGCGCCGGTGCGCCGGACGGGGTCGAGAAGGTGCCACCTGAGGTAGGTGCGGTTGTTGGGTCTGCTGTGCAGCCGGCGAGCAGCGTCAGGGACGCCAGCACGGCGACGGTGGATCGGGTACGCACCTGTGAGCTCCGAGGGTCGGGGACGTGTTGCGCGACTTCAAACGCCCTGGCCACGCCGGTAAGTTGCTAGCACCCGGGTTGCCATCTTGTTAATTCGTTCCCCAGGAGCCCCGGTGGGGTTGGGCTGAGCCCGCCGCCGACCTGAGCGCGGGTGGCGCCTCGGACGTTTGTCGCTGGCTGCGACGGGAAACGGCCCGCAATGACGAAACCTCGTGTGGTGATCGTGGGGGCCGGGTTCGCCGGTTACCACGCGGCGAAGACGTTGAGCCGGATCGCCCGGGACCGGGCCGAGATCGTGCTGCTGAACTCCACCGACTACTTCCTGTACCTGCCGCTGCTGCCCGAGGTGGCGGCGGGGGTGGTCGAGCCCAAACGGATCGCCGTGCCGCTGACCGGGACGCTCAAGGGCGTACGGGTGGTGATCGGCGAGGCGGACCACGTCGACCTGCAGAACCGCTGGGTCGGCTTCACCCAGGCCGAGGGGGACAAGAACCGGCTGGCGTACGACCGGTTGGTGCTGGCCGTGGGCAGCGTCAACAAGTTGCTGCCCATCCCGGGGGTGACGGAGTACGCGCACGGCTTCCGCGGCCTGCCCGAGGCCGTCTACCTGCATGATCACATCGTCCGTCAGGTCGAGCTGGCCGAGCAGGCCGAGGACCCGGCCGAGCAGCAGGCCCGGGCCACCTTCGTGGTGGTCGGGGCGGGCTACACCGGCACCGAGGTCGCCGCGCACGGGCAGCTGTTCACCGACGCGTTGCACGCCCAGCGGCCCCGGCTCGGCGTCCGCCCCCGCTGGATGCTGCTCGACGTGGCGTCGCGGGTGCTGCCGGAGTTGGACAAGCGGATGTCGGACACCTCGCACAAGGTGCTCAACAAGCGTGGGGTGGACGTGCGGATGGGCACCTCGGTGGCCGAGGCGACCTGCGACGGGGTGAAGCTCACCGACGGTGAGTACGTGCCGACCTGCACCCTGGTGTGGTGTGTGGGGGTGCGCCCCGACCCGTTCGTCAACGAGTTGGGCCTGCGGACCGACCGGGGTCGACTGGTGACCGACGAGTTCCTCAACGTTCCCGGCTACCCGGAGGTGTACGCGTGCGGCGACGCCGCAGCCGTGCCCGACCTGGTCAACCCGGGGAAGGTCTGCGGGATGACGGCCCAGCACGCGCAGCGGCAGGGCAAGCGCGCGGCGTACAACATCGCCGCGTCGTACGGTTTCGGCCGGCGCAAGCCGTACAAGCACCACGACCTGGGCTGGGTTGTCGACCTGGGTGGCAAGGACGCGGCGGCGAACCCGTTGCACGTCAACCTGGGCGGGTTGCCGGCCAAGGCGGTCACCCGGGCGTACCACCTGATGGCGATGCCGGGAAACCGCACGCGGGTCAGCGCCGACTGGGCGTTGGACGCCGCGTTGACCCGGTCCGCGGTCCAGTTGGGCCTGGTGCCGGCGAACGCGGTGCCGTTGGAGAGCACCACCCCCGAGGTCGCGACCCGGGCCCGTTGAGCGGGTAGCCCGGTCGCCGGGCAGCGGGGCCGGTACTGGCTGGCGTCGGCCGCACCCGCGCCGGTCGGTCAGTCAGGAGATCCGGCCGGCCGCGCCGACCGGGGGGCCGGACCGGCCGGCGGGGCGGGCCGGAGCCGGCGCGGGCCGTACTCGCGGAGCAGGGTCTGGACGATGCCGGCGGCGGGGATGGCCAGCAGCGCGCCGAGCAGACCGGCCAGCTCCGCCGCGAGCAGCAGGCTGACCAGCACGGTCAACGGGTTCAGCCGCACCGAGCGCGACAGGATGAGCGGTTGCAGCAGGTGGTTCTCCAGCTGCTGGTAGAGCACGAAGAAGACCAGCACCACCACCCCGGCGGTGGGGGAGTGCAGGAAACCGGCGCCGGCCGCGATCACCGCGCCGAGGGTCGCCCCGACCAGCGGTATCAGGTCGGCCACCGCCACCAACAGGGCGATCACGGCCGCGAAGGGCACCCCGGTGAGGGCCAGCACCGCGTAGGTCAGCGCCCCGCAGATCACGCTGATCAGCAGGTTCCCGGTGAGGTAGCCGGTGACGGTGCGCGACACCTCCCGGCCCACCCGCCGCAGCCGCTCGCCCTGACCGTCCCCGGCCGCCGCGAGCAGGCCGCAGGTGATCCGCGGCGCCTCCAACACCATGAGGTACGCGAGCACGATGACCGTGACCAGCCCGGCGATCGACTCGACGACGCCCCGCAGCACACCGACCGCGGGTTGGCGCAGCCGGCTGCCGAAGTCGCGCAGCTGCTCGGAGTGTTCGCTGACGTAGCGCCGCGCCCCGGTGCGCTCCAGCATCTGCCCCACCGGGCCCTGCCCGGCGCGGGCCTCCCGCAGCAGCTCGGGCGCCCGGTCGGCGAAGCGGCCCACCTCCCCGAACAGCGGCACCAGGATGAGTGCGGCCAGGATCGCCAGCAGCACGAACGCGCCGAGGAACACCAGCAGCGTGGCCAACGCCCGACGCCGGACGAGGCGCCGTTGCAGCCGGTCGACGAGGGGTTTGAGCGCGACGGCGAAGAACGCGGCGACCACCGCCCAGACCAGCACCCGGCGGGTCGCGTACACGAAGCCCAGCGCGAGCGCGGTCGCCAGCACCAGACCGATCACGATCAGGGTTCGGCGCGCGGTGCCCCGATCGTCGGTGTCGCTCACCCGGCGCGACTTCCCCGCGCACACCGTCGGAAACCCGGCATCGGGGACGCAACGGTGATCAGTGGCGGGAGGTGCCCTCCTCGTCGGCGACGGGGTGGGCGCCGGCGACGAACGTGTCCAGCGCGGCGGCGTGCAACAGACCCCCGGGCACCGGGTCGCGCAGGGCGGCCACCGCCAACCGGGCCACCGGCAGCCCGCCGGGGCGGGAGGTCGCGGCCAGCACCAGATTGCCGTACCTGCGGCCGCGCAGCATCCGCCGGTCGCCGACCACGCACACGTCGGCGAAGACCGCCCGCAACGTGGCCACCTGCACCCGGGTGCCGACCAGTGGCGGCAGGTCCGTGACGTTCACCAGATACGTCCCGTCGGGGCGCAGGACGCGGGCCACCTCGGCGGCGAACTCGACGGTGCGGACATGCCGGGGCATCCGGGCCGCCCGGTAGATGTCGGCGATCACCAGGTCGTAGCGCCCGGCCGGGGTGGCGGTCAGGGCGTCCCGGGCGTCGGCGACCTCCACCCGCACCTCCGCCGGCAGCGGTGGCAACTCCCGAGCCACCAGCTCGACCACCGCCGCGTCCCGCTCGACGACCCGTTGCGGGGAGCCGGGCCGGGTGGCGGCCAGCCAGCGGGGCAGCGTCAACGCGCCGCCACCCAGGTGCAGGACGCTCAGCGGCGTGTCGGGCGGGGCCGCCACGTCCACCGCCGAGGCGATCCGCCGGACGTACTCGAAGTGCAGGTGGCGGGGATCCTCGACATCCACGTACGACTGCTCGACCCCGGCGGAGAGCAGTGTCCGCCCGGTCCGGCGGACCGGGTCGGCGACCAGTTCCAGCCGGTCGGCGGCGCGGTTCATGTCCGGCACGCTAGCCGAGCCCACCGTCCACCCGATCGGTGGCCCGGCGCGACGGACGGGCCGGCGGAGCGGGGTCGCCCCCGGCCCGCCGGCCCGCCCATGGTTCGGTAGCCGGTCAGCCGCCGGCCATTCCGGCCCCCACCTCGTCGATGGCGTCATCGATCTGGCGGGCGAGGTCCACGTCGAGCGCGGTCACCCCGTTGGCCTGATTGGTCCGCACGGTCAACACGGCGGCGGTGTCTCCCGGACGCCCGATGCCCGGCCCGCGGCCGTTCTCCTGGCGCAGCCGGTCGAGTCGGGCGAGCACCCGGTCCAGGTTGTCGGGCGGCAGCGCGACCACCCGGTAGAGGCCCTGGGTGTCGCCGGTCCAGTAGGGCAGGTCGTCGAGCGCCGCCCTGATCTCGTCGGCGTCCAGGGTGGGTGTGGTGGTGGAGGCGCCCACCAGGCCGCCGCCGGCTTCCGGCGGGCTCAGCAGGTCGCGCAACCCGTCGGGTACGTGCAACGACTCGACCAGGTCGCCGTCCTGCTCGGCGAGCGCGGCGATCGTCGCCTCCGCCTGGTAGCGGGCCTGCTCCGGGGTGTTGCCGCTGATCCGGCCCACCTCGGCGAGGAAGCCGGGCAGGTCCCGGTGCCGCTCGATGCCGTCGACCGGCACCACGTCGTGCAGCGACGCTGGCACCGCGGCGAGCAACCGTTGCCGCTCGGCGGCCTCCAGGGCGAACGCGAGGACCAGCACTGTCGCCTCGGTGCCCACCTTGGCCGTCTTGAAGTCGACCCCGGCGCGACGCCGTACCTCGTCGACCAGGTCGTGGTAGCCCATGCTGCGCACACCGGCCGCGCCGCTCGGCGGGGACGGCTGAGGGCGCGGGTTGTCGGCGTTACCGACCGGCGGCGGTGCCGGCCCACCGCGGGTGCTGTCCGGTTTGTGCGGTCCGGCCGCTGGTGGGCCGGCTCGCTTGCCCGCCTCAAGGCTCTTGAGCTGCTTGGAGGCGCTCAGGCTGGCGCCGATCTCGCTGGGCTGGCGATTCTGTTCCCGGGCCTGCCGGGCCAGCGCCCGGCGCCGCTGGTTGTCGCCCTCCATCTGCTTGCGCATGGTCGCACCCCTTCCGCTGGGGATCGTGGCTGCGCCAGTCGCCTTCCCGCCGTCGCGGAGGACGAAACGGAGGCCGCCGGCCGGGGTCGGAACGGCCTCCGCCCGCTTCATCCGGCAGGGGTGAGGGGTGCTCACCCGCACGGCCCACATGATCGGGTCAGGACCGGAGTTCTTCCGAGGTACGCGGAAGGAAGGTCGTCATGAAGGAGATCGTCGAGATCGTCCCCGCCCGACCCGGCTGGTACGCCCGCTGGCAGCTCACGCCTGAGGTCACCAGGTGTTATCCGGTGAGCCTGTGGGCGCTACTGGAGGAGGCCGACGGGACCGGCCGTGAGGTAATCGGCATGGACTGCATCGGCCAGTGGCCCGGCGCGGACGACAACGAGGCGGGTGGGCAGTTCGTCCGCTACCTGTACCAGACGCCCGATTCGGGGGAGCCAGAGGACGTCGACGAGACCCCGATCGGCGAGCTGCGTGAAGACGGCCCCCGGCTCCAGCCGATGACGGCACCCTAGACATTCCTCCGGCCCCCGACCCCAGGTCCCAGGGTCGGGGGCCATCCCCGTTCGCATCCGGGGATGGCCTGCGGATCAGCCGATCGCGCGTACGTCGTCGTCGGAGTAGGCCACGGCCAGCAACTCACTCAGGCCGGTGCGGTCCAGCATCCGCTGGAGCTGCGGACTGACGCCGGTCAGCCGGATCGCCCCGGCGGCCCGGTGCACCACCAGCAACGCGCTGAGCCCGGAGGAGTCGCACAGGGTCACCCCGGTCAGGTCGACCAGCACCGGGGCGTCGCCGTGCAGCTCGGCCGCCGCAGCGATCAGCTCGGGCGCGGTGTCGTAGTCGAGGTCGCCGGTCAGCCGGAGTCGGACGTGCCCGGCGGCGAGCCGGGTTGTCTCGATTGTCAACAGCTGGTCAGGCATCCGTCCATCTTCCTTGTCGGGCGACAAAACGCAAAGCGGGGGCGAGGACACGCATCCGTTTCCTTCGTCCGGCGTCCCCCGCCGTGGCGGTGCCCGCCACCTGTCGTGGGATGCCGCTGTCCGGGTTCGGGCGTAGGGTGAGCTGGTGAGGCTCAGCTGGTGACTGCTTCCGACGTCAGGGACTTCGACCCGGGCGACGGACGGCTCTCCACGCCGAGCACCACACAACCCTCGCCGTCGTCCGCCGACGTTCGCCGCCCCCCAGCGGCTCTGCCGCCGCTGGCCCCCGATCGGGGCCAGGTCGCACCCGACTGGTTCGAGGTCGTCGAACATTTTCGTGAGGGCCTGGTGGTCTGCGACGCCGACGGCGTCGTGCGGCACGTCAGCCCGGTGGCCGAGCGGTTGCTGCCCGAGGTGACGTCCGGCGAGCTGCTCAGCGCGGCCGGGGTGCCCGGGCTGAGCGACGATGCCGGCGGCGGGTTCACCCATCGTGGGCGGCGGCTCACCGCGCGCCAGGTGCCGCTCTCCGGCGCCCGCTGCTGCTGGTATGTCGAGGACGTCACCGACAGTGTCAGCCGCGCCGACGCGCTGCTCGCCGAACGGGCGCGCTCGGCCTTCCTGGCCGTGGTCGGCGACAAGCTGGGCAACCCTCTGCACCCCGACCGGGCCGCCGCTGCGGTCGTCCGACTCGCCGTGCCGACCCTGGCCGAGGTGGCGGTGCTGGTGCTGGCCCCGCGGTCCGGGCGCGCCCGCTGGTGGCGGGCCTCGCGCACCGACGAGGACGCGCCGGCGGTGGACAGCGGCGTGCTGGTCGGCGGCGAGCTGCCGACAGCCGTCGCCGACGGGCTCACCGGGGCCGAGCCGCACGCGGTGGACTGGCTGGTCGAGCAGGCGGTCGACGCTGGTTGGCTGCCGGGGCTCGTCGGCACGGAGAGCGTCGCCCGGGTCGTCCCGCTGCCGGGCCGCGACGCACCGGTCGGTGTGCTGCTGGTGGCCCGCCGCGCCACCCGCTGGTACGACGAGGACGACGTGGAGCTGGTCCGCGCGTTCGCGGCCCGAGCCGGCGCGGCGTTGACCACCGCGCTGCTCTACCGCGACCAGGCGGAGGTGGTCGACACTCTCCAGGCCAGCCTCCTGCCGGTCGAGCCGGTCGAGGCCGTCGGCGTGCAGTGGGGCACCGCGTACCGGCCCGCGCAGGCGGGGCTGCGCATCGGCGGCGACTTCTACGGTTCGCACCGGCTCACCGACGGCGGCTCGCTGTTCTTCCTCGGCGACGTGTCGGGCAAGGGCGTCGAAGCCGCCGTCTTCACCGGCCAACTGCGCCAGTGCCTGCAGGCGCTGCACCGGTTGGAGTCGCATCCCGCGCGGTTGCTGCAGCTGCTCAACGACGCGTTGCTGGAGACCACCCAGGCGCACGGCCAGGGCCGCTTCGCCACGATAGTGCTCGGCGTGGCCCGGCCGGAGCGCGACGGTGGCCTCACCCTCAGCATGGCCGGCGGCGGGCACCTGCCGCCCCTGGTGCTGCGCGGCTCCGGTGAGGTGGAGGCGGTGCCGTTGCGCGGCATGCTGATCGGGGTGGTCCCCGACCCCCGCGTCGGGGAGGTGACCGTGCGCCTGGCGCCGGGCGAGACCTGCCTGCTCTACAGCGACGGTGTGACCGAGGCCCGGGGTGGTCGGCGCGGGGACGAGCAGTTCGGCCCCGAGCGGCTGGTCACGGCGCTGACCGGCTGCCAGCGGATGCCCGCGCCGGCCCTGGCCGAACGGGTCGAGCAGGTCACCTGCGACTGGCTGGCACAGGGCGACCACGACGACATCGCCGTGCTGGCGTTGCGAGCGGTTGGCCTGAGCGGTCGCGGCGGGCGGCACCTGCGCTCGGTGCCCGCCGGCATCGACCAGACAGAGGGGACTGACGCGTGACCGCCGCCACGGCCGCTGCCGACCTGGGTGAGGCGTACTCCGGTTACCTGGACCACCTCGCCGACGCCGACGAGTATGCCGCGACCGACCTGGCGATCGGCCTGCTCGACGCCGGCGTCGCGGCGGAGCGGGTGCTGCTCGACCTGGTCGCGCCCGCCCAGGCCGAGGTGGGCGAGCGGTGGGCGCGCAACGAGTGGAGCGTCGCCCAGGAACACGCGGCCACCCACATCAGCGAGCAGGTGGTGGCTGCGGTGTCCGCGCACGTCAAGCCGCGGCCGACCGGCGGCCGGGTGGTGGTCGCCTGCATGGACGGCGAGTGGCACGCGCTGCCGCCCCGGCTGGTGGCCGAGGTGTTGCGGTTACGCGGGTGGCAGGTGACCTTCCTGGGTGCCAGCGTGCCCGCGGCGCACCTCGTGTCGTACCTGCACCGCTACGACGCGCACGCGGTCGCGCTTGCGTGCGCGCTGCCGATGCGCCTGCCGCACGCCCACCGGATGATCGAGGCATGCCGTCGCTCGGACGTGCCGGTGGTGGTCGGCGGGCGCGGGTTCGGCGCGGACGGCCGGTGGGCGCGGCGGCTCGGGGTGGCCTGGGCGCCGGACGCGCCCTCGGCGGCCGAGCTGGTCGCCGACGAGCGGACGCTGCGCGGGGTGCCGCCGGCGCGGCTGGCCCACCTGGCCGACGACGAGTACGCCAGCCTGGTGCGTCGTCGCGGTGAGCTGATCGACAGCGCGTTGGCCCAGTTGCTGGAGCGGGTGCCGGCGGCACGGGCGTACACCGCCGCGCAGCTCGACGCGACAGTGAGCGACCTGGGCCACATAGTGGATTTCCTGGCCGCCGCGGTCTACGTCGACGATGCCTCGTTGTTCACCGAGTTCGTGCAGTGGCTGTCGGGGATCCTGCTCAGCCGTGGGGTGCCCGTCGGGGCGATCGCCCTGCCGCTGGAGCACTACGGCGCCGCGTTGCGGGACTTCCCCCGGGCGGCCCGGGCGCTGTCGCTGGGGTGCGCGGCGCTGCCCGATATGCCCCGTTGACCGACCCGCCGCCGGCTTCGGATCGATCACCGCGCTCGGCGGCGG
This sequence comes from Micromonospora sp. CPCC 205558, assembly GCF_036902955.1. Lineage (NCBI taxonomy): Bacteria > Bacillati > Actinomycetota > Actinomycetes > Micromonosporales > Micromonosporaceae > Micromonospora > Micromonospora sp. CPCC 205558. The sequence continues at coordinate 28,918 of NZ_JBAKHR010000044.1, read as the reverse complement.
TCGATCAGCTCTGCGTATACTTGCCAGACCGCAAATGTCCCGCCGTGGGTGGGAGCGAGGGGGAGAACGGTGACGTTCAGCGTCAACTACGTCCAGCGCGACGGGGGTGGCGCCTGCCTGCGGCTCGCGGGCGAGCTGGACCTGAGCACCGCCCCCGAGCTGGCCGCCGTGATCGACCGGCTCACCGCGACGGGCGAGACCCGGGTGCTGCTCGACCTGACCGACCTCACGTTCTGCGACTCCACCGGGATGGCCGTGTTCGTCCGCGGCGACAATCGGGCGGCGGCCGACGGGGGGTGGCTCCGGCTCACCGGCGCCCATGGGCGGGTCGAGCGGGTGCTGCGGGTGACCGGCCTCGCCGACGTGTTGCGCTACGAACCGGAGTCGGTTGACCCCGCGCTCCGCAGTGCTTCCTGATGGGCTAAATTTTCCCGCCAGCATTTTCGCCAGTGCGGTGACCGTCAGGGTCCCGTCCCCGCCGACTCTGAGGCAGGTAGTGATGGGCGTAGACAGCCCGCAGCCGGTACGCATCCTGGTGGTCGACGACGACCCGGGTGACGTGCTGATGATCGAGGAGGCGCTGGCGGACTCCGACGTCGACAAGATCATCGACGTGGTGAGTGACGGCGAGGAGGCGATGGAGTTTCTCCGCGCCGAGGGTCGACACGAGCAGGCCCACCGACCGGACATGATCCTGCTCGATCTGAACATGCCGCGGATGGACGGTCGGCAGGTGCTCGGCGCGGTCAAGCAGGACGAGGATCTGCGGACCATCCCGATCGTCGTGCTGACCACCTCCAACGCCGACACCGACATTCTCGGCAGCTACACGTTGCAGGCCAACGCGTACGTCACCAAGCCGATCGACCTGGACGACTTCAACGATGTGGTCCGCCGCATCGACGAGTTCTTCGGCCGGGTCGTCGTGCTGCCCAAGCGCGGGTGACCCTGCGCCACCCTGAGCGCATGCTGAACATTTTTCCCGAACCTCCTCGGCGCGAGCGGTCCCGGCCGAGGATCCAGGTGGGGAAGTAACAGCACCTGCCTGGGGGGCGACAGCATGAGGTTCTCGGTCGTTGAAAGCGGTTACGACCAGCGGCAGGTGGATTACTGCCTGGACGAGTTGGGGATCCGGTTGTCCCGGCTCGCGGCGCGGGCCGAGGGCGTGGCCGGGGCGGCCCGGGAATGGGACGAGATCCGCCAGGAGGCGGCCTGGCTCAGTGGGCTCCTGCAACGGCTGGACCTGGGCGACGCCGCCGTCACCCGGTACGCCGCAGACGCGGTGCGGCGCGAGGCCGCCGAGATTCTGGCCCAGGCCCGCGTCGAGCTCGACGAGGCCCGCGAGGAGGCGCGGCGGGTGCGGGAGCGGGCGTACGCGGAGGCCGTGCAGGCCCGACGTGACGTCGAGGCGGCGTTGGACGCCCGCCGACGGCGCGAGGCGCGGGTGGAGGAGATCCTCAGCCAGGTGACTGTCGACCAGGTGCCCGCCGACACCCCGACCGCGGCGGCCGGGGTTCCGGGCAGTCGCGTGGGCGTCGGCGGGCTGGACGCGGGCGCGGAGCCGCCGCCGGGCCGTCGCTGAGGCCGTCGCAGGGCCGCCGCCGGGCCGTCGCTGAGGCCGTCGCTGAGGCCGTCGCTGAGGCCGTCGCCGGGCCGTCGCCGGGCCGTCGCAGGGCTGCCGCCGTCGCTGAGGCCGGCGGCACGGGCCTGGGCGCCCGTGCTCAGGCGGTGAGCGCCGCCGCCACGGTGGTCGCCCGGTCCTCGTGCTGGGCGTACGCGTCGGGGTAGGCGGAGATCTGCACGGCCTGGGCGGCGGCGGTGACGCTCATGTCCTGCCAGCCGGGGATCTCGTTGAGCGCGCTGTAGAAGGCCCGCGCGGCGTACGACGGGCGCATCAGCTGGGCCACCGTGCCCCAGCCGCTGCTGGGCCGCTGCTGGAACAGCCCGACCGAGTCGTGGTCGGAGCCGCTGCCCTGGTTCGGGTACTGCGCCGACTCGGGGAGGACGTCGCTTGCCAGGTTGTAGAGGTTGCTCTCCTGCATGGCGGTGGCCAGTGCCACCACCAGGGCGCGGCGCGGCATCTTCATCTCCAGGCCGACGTCCACGATGATCTTCGCATTGTCCATCTGTGCCTGGTCGAGGCCGGCGACCGGCCGGGGGCGGCGTGGCTTGACCGGCTTCTTGGGCGCCTTACGGACGATGGTGGGAGTGGGCGTCGGCTTGGCCGTCGGGCTGGGCAGGATCCGGGCGGGGGCGGCGTCGCGGTCCAGCGACCGGGAGGCGCGTTCGTCGGCGATGGCGGCGCGGTCGGCCACCGCCTCGGCGAGCGGCTCGACAGGACGAGGGGTGTCGTCGTTGCCCCGGGCGGTGGCGACCGCGACGAGGCTGAGGCAGCAGGTGACACCGGTGGCCAGCGCGACCCGCACCGGGGTCGAGCCCAGCAGGGCCCGCCTCGTCGGCTCGGGAGCGCGGTGACGGCCGATCGTCCGTTCGGTTGATGCGGCGTCGTCCGAGAGGGTGGTCGGGCGCGCGTCGGTCAGCTTCTGGGCGGAGGGGTCGTCGGGATGCACCTGCCGAGGCTAAAGAGCTGAATGGCCGACGCCACCAGCCGATACGGTGGCATGCGCCACAATTTGCCCTGATCTTGCCGACTTAAGTGGGCAAAACCCCAGCGAAGCCAATCAACCTCGCAGATCACTCCAGACGGTTATGCCCGACTTGCCGGGCGAATGCGGTCCCCCCGCCACTCCGCCGGCCGCACCTCCAGCAAACGTCATGACTCAGCCGAACAACCGAGGCCCACCCCCACCAACCGGCCCCCAGACCCCCCCAGACCCCCCACCTCGGCGATCTTGCACTTGCTGTCGCGGCATAGGGGGCACTACGCCTCATATCGACGACCGAAAGTGCAAGATCGGCGCGGTGGGGCGTGCGTGCGGGTGGGTGGGGCGTGCGGGTGGGTGGGTGGGTGGGTGGCGGGGGAGGACCTGGAGCGTGGAGTCAGTGTCGGCCGTTCTCGGCTGGGGTGACTGTCAGTCGGTGTCGGCTGGTGTCGCTGCTGGAGAACGGCCAGAGCCGGTCGGCGTACTCGACCAGGTCGGCCAGTTGATCTCGGCTCAGGCCGGCTGAGGAGATCTCGGCGTGCACGTCGGCCCGGTACCGGCCGTCGTCGTCCCGTCCCAGCCTCGCCTCCGCCCGGACCTGCAAGGTGTGCGCCTCGTCGGTGATCTCCCCGGCCACTTCCACCGCCGCGTGATGCAGGCAGGACGCGAAGGCCGCAGCCAGCAACTGTTCCGGGGTCAGCCCGGTGCAGTGCGGCGCCAGCGGTGAGGCCAGCGCGGTGGAGAGCCCGCCATCGTCGGTGCGTACGTGACCGCCCTCGGCGGTCGCTGTGGCTTCACGCAGCCAGGAACTCTGATCCGGCATCGCGTTTCTCCCGTCGCTCACCGGCTCGGCTACCCCGCCGCCGCCCGACGAAACGCCGTGGGCCGTACGGTCAGCGGCCGGAGGGCATGCTCGGCTCGTCCACCAGCGCCACCGCCTCGGTGGCCTCCGCAGCGGCCCGTTCGGTCCACGGCGACGTCGAGGCCTGGCGGCGGGCCGTCGGGATCGTCATCGGCACGTACACCCGCGCGTCCACCGCCTCGGCCAGCAGCAGCGCCGCGACCAGGCTGCTCGGACGCCGCTCGGGGTCGTCGGCGAGGCAGGAGTGGCACAGCTCGGCGACCTCCGCCGGGAGCCCGGCGATGTCGGGCAGCGGCTCCGGCGGCTGGCAACGGCGTACGGAGAGCAACTCGCTGGCGGTCGCCGCGCGGTACGGCAGGCGGGCGGTGAGGCTGTAGTACAGCAGCACGCCGAGGGCGTACATGTCGGCGGCCGGGGTGGCCGGTGCCTCGTCCAGTTGCTCGGGCGCCAGGTACGCCGGGGTGCCGAGCACCATCCCGGTCGGCATCGGGTCCAGTGCTCCGGCGGCGATGGCGATGCCGAAGTCGAGCACCTTCACGCCGGCCGGGGTGAGCATCACGTTGGCTGGCTTGACGTCGCGGTGCACGATGCCTTCGGCGTGCGCGGCGGCCAGCGCGGCGGCGACCTCCGCGCAGACCCGCACCGCGATCTGCCAGTACAGCGGCCCGTTGCGCAGGTGCACGGCGAGCGTCTCGCCCTCGGCCAACTCCATCACGATGTAGGGCACCGGTCGGCCCGGCCACGTCGAGGAGGTGCCGAAGTCGTGCACGCTCGCCACGTTGGGGTGCACGAGGCGGGCCGCCGAACGGGCCTCGGTGCGGATCCGGTCCACCAGGCCGTCCTGATCGTCGCGACCGGGCGAGATGAGCTTCACCGCGACCGGCCGGTCCAGCACCTGGTCGTGCCCGCGCCACACCTCGGACATCCCGCCGACACCGATGCGCCCTTCGAGCCGGTACCGCCCGTCCAGCGTGCGCATCGACCACTCCTCGCCCTCGCCCCGCCGGCGGCGGGTGCTCAGGTGCCGGTACCCGCGCGTTGAACTGGGCAAACCGGAGCAGGATTCGGGTCGGATGCCCCCGCGCACCTCGCTGCGCTCCGGCGGCGGGTGCGGTAGCTTGCGAGCCAGAGCCGGTGTCACCGATTGTGCCGGCACGGTCACCGAGGGGACGCCGCGATGAGCGAGGTCACCGTACGCTTCGTCGGCGGGCCCGCGGACGGTCTGGTCCGGCTGCTGCCGGCCGGGTCGGACGGCGCCCCACCCCAGCGCTGGGTCATGCGGCACCCGGACGGTACGGGCCCGGTGCAGCCCGGCCCCGACCACCTCTACGAACGTGACCGGCCGGACGAGGCGGGCGGCTGGAGCATGCGTTTCGTGCGCACCGACGCGTACGGGGTGTCCGAGTGACCACGAGGCGGGGCTGACCGGTGGCGACGCCGGCGTCGCGTCGGCCCGGCCGCACAGCTGACGCACAGCTTCCGCAGGGGCGCGGTACAGACATCGTGGCCACGATGGGGGCATGGTCATGAACGGGCAGGCCGCGCCGAGCCGGATCGAGCTGCGTCGCCCGGACGGCGAACCCGTCCGGGTGCTGGTGGTCGACGACGAACCCACGCTCACCGACCTGCTGTCGATGGCCCTGCGCTACGAGGGCTGGCAGGTCCGCACCGCCGGCGACGGCATGACGGCGTTGAGCACCGCCCGCCAGTTCCAGCCGGACGCCGTGGTGCTCGACGTGATGCTGCCCGACCTGGACGGCTTCCAGGTGCTGCGCCGGCTACGCGAGCACGCCCCCACCGTGCCGGTGCTCTTCCTGACCGCCCGCGACGCGGTCGAGGAACGCATTGCCGGGTTGACCGTGGGCGGCGACGACTACGTCACCAAACCGTTCAGCCTGGAGGAGGTGATCGCCCGGCTGCGCGCGCTGCTGCGCCGCTCCGGGCTGGCGATCGCCGCCCGGGAGGAGGCGGTGTTGACAGTCGGTGACCTCAGCCTCGACGAGGACAGCCACGAGGTCCGCCGCTCCGGCCAACTCGTCACCCTCACCGCCACCGAGTTCGAGCTGCTGCGCTACCTGATGCGCAATCCGCGTCGGGTGCTCAGCAAGGCGCAGATCCTCGACCGGGTGTGGAACTACGACTTCGGCGGCCAGGCCAACGTGGTGGAGCTGTACATCTCGTACCTGCGTAAGAAGATCGATGCCGGTCGGCCGCCGATGATCCACACTCTGCGCGGCGCGGGCTATGTCCTCAAGCCCGCCGAGTAGGCGCCGCCCGCTGCGCGCCGCCCGCGGCTGCCTGGCCGGGCGGTCCCTGCGTACCCGACTGGTGTTTGCCCTGCTCGCGCTGCTGGCGTTGGTCAGCGTCGCGATCGGCGGCCTGACCACGGTGGCGCTGCGGCACTTCCTGATCGACCGGCTGGACGCGCAGCTGGCCCCCGCGACGGGCCTGCGGGGGGACCGTCCGGGGCGGCCGGCCTTCCCCGGCAACGGACCGGCCATCCCACCCGGGTTGCCGTCCGGCACGGTGGTCGCCGAGATCGCCGACGGTCGGGTGACCAGCGCCCGGACCCTGACCAACAGCGCCTCCGACGCGTTCCCCGACCCGAGGTCGGTGCCGGTGGGGGAGGTCGCCGCGCTGGCGGACCTGACGGTCGACACCGCACCGCGCACCGTCGACCTCGGCGATCGCGGTGACTACCGGGCCGTGGCCCGGCAGTACTGGGACGGCCGGGTGCGCGTCGTCGCGATCCCCCTCGCCGGCGTCCAGGAGATCGTCTGGCGGATGGTCGCGGCGCAGCTCGGGGTGGCCGCAGCCGGGCTGATCATCGCCGGTGCCGCCGGAGCGCTGATCGTGCGGGCCACCCTGCGCCCACTCCACCGGGTGGCCGCCACCGCCACCCACGTCGCCGAGCTGCCCCTGGACCGGGGGGAGGTGGCGCTCGCCGTCCGGGTGCCGGCCGCCGACACCGACCCGCGCACCGAGGTCGGTCAGGTCGGCGCGGCGCTGAACCGGATGCTGGGCCACGTCGCCGACGCGCTCTCCGCCCGGCAGGCCAGCGAGACCCGGGTACGCCAGTTCGTCGCCGACGCCAGCCACGAACTGCGGACGCCCCTCGCGGCGATCCGCGGCTACGCCGAGGTGGCCCGGCGGGGCCGCGACGAGGTTCCCGCCGACGTGGCGCACGCGCTGCGCCGGGTGGAGTCGGAGAGCACCCGGATGACCAGCCTCGTCGACGACCTGCTGCTGCTGGCCCGCCTCGACACCGGCCGTCCCCTCGCTGTCGAACCGGTCGACCTGACCGCCCTGGTGGTGGATGCGGTCAGTGACGCGCACGTCGCGGGTCCCGAGCACCGGTGGCAGCTCGAACTGCCCGACGTGGCGATCCGGGTGCCCGGCGACGCCGCCCGGCTGCACCAGGTGGTGGCGAACCTGCTCACCAACGCCCGGGTGCACACCCCGCCGGGCAGCACTGTCACCACCACGTTGGCCGTCGACGCCGCCAGCGCCGTGCTCACCGTCGCCGACGACGGGCCCGGGGTGCCGGTGGAGCTGCAACCAGAGATCTTCGAGCGGTTCGCCCGGGGCGACAGTTCCCGGTCCCGCGCGCAGGGCAGCACCGGCCTCGGCCTCGCGATCGTCGCGGCGGTGGTGGAGGCCCACCACGGCACCGTCGGGGTGCAGAGCCGTCCAGGTCGGACCGTCTTCACCGTCCGGTTGCCGAATCCCACAGCTGACGCATAGTTCGCGCACGGCGTCGTGCCAGGCGAGCCCTCAAGGCTGACCGTGTGGAAACAACAGAGACCCGGCCCGCCGCTGCGGGGTCGCCGCCGGCGGTCCCTCGCCCCGCCGAACAGTCGCCGACAACGCACCGCTCGCCGGCCTGGGCCCGGCCCGCACTGGTGCTCCTGCTGCTCGCCACCGGTGTGCTCTACCTGTGGGGTCTCGGCGCATCAGGCTGGGCCAACTCGTTCTACGCGGCGGCCGCGCAGGCCGGCTCGGTGAGCTGGAAGGCGTTCCTCTACGGCTCGTCCGACGCCGCCAACTCGATCACCGTCGACAAGACACCCGCGTCGCTGTGGCTGATGGCGCTGTCCGTCCGCGTCTTCGGGCTGAACAGCTGGGCGATGCTGGTGCCGCAGGCGCTGTGCGGGGTCGCCGCGGTCGGCGTGCTCCACGCGACGGTGAAGCGCTGGTACGGGCCGGCCGCCGGTCTGATCGCCGGCGTGGTACTCGCGGTCACCCCGGTGGCGACGCTGATGTTCCGGTTCAACAACCCGGATGCGCTGTTGGTGCTCCTGCTGGTCGCCGGGGCGTACGCCACCGTGCGCGCACTGGAAACGGCCAGCACCCGGTGGATCTTGCTGGTTGGGGTGCTGGTCGGCCTCGGCTTCCTCACCAAGATGTTGCAGGCGTTCCTGGTGGTGCCGGTCTTCGCCGGCGTCTACCTGCTGGCCGCGCCGACCGGGCTGTGGCGGCGGGTCCGGCAGCTGCTGCTGGCCGGACTGGCGGTGCTGGTCTCGGCCGGCTGGTGGGTGGCGCTGGTCGAGCTGGTTCCGGCAGGTTCCCGCCCGTACGTCGGCGGCTCGCAGGGCAACAGCATCCTGGAGCTGACCCTCGGCTACAACGGCCTCGGCCGGATCACCGGCGAGGAGGTGGGCAGCGTCGGCGGCGGTGGCGCGCGGCCGGGTGGTGGCGGCCCGTTCTCCGGGCAGACCGGTGTGCTGCGGATGTTCGGCGGCGAAATCGGCGGTCAGGTCTCCTGGCTGCTGCCGGCCGCGCTGATCCTGCTGGTGGCCGGCCTGCTGCTGGCCGGGCGGGCCACCCGCACCGACCGCACCCGGGCCGGGCTGCTGCTCTGGGGTGGCTGGCTGCTGGTCACCGGCCTGATCTTCAGCTTCATGTCCGGGATCTTCCACGCCTACTACACCGTGGCGCTCGCACCGGCGATCGGCGCGCTGGTCGGCATCGGCGTGACGCTGCTCTGGCGGCAGCACCGACCGGCCGCTGCCGCTGCCGGCACGCGCTGGCGACGGTGGCGTCCGCTCGCCGCCACGGCGACGCTCGCCGGCGCGCTCGCGGTCACCGTCTGGTGGGCGTGGGTGCTGCTCGGGCGGAGCCCCGACTGGTATCCGTGGCTGCGGACCACGGTGCTCGTCGCCGGCCTGCTCGGCGCGGTGCTGCTCCTGCTGGTCACCCGGCTGCCCGGCCGGTTCGTGCCGGTCGTGCTGGGCCTCGGCGCGGCGGCGGCCCTCGCGGGCCCGGTGGCGTACGCGGTGCAGACCGCCGGGACCCCGCACACCGGGTCGATCCCGAGCGCCGGCCCGTTCGTGGCGGGCGGGTTCGGCCGGGGCGGTTTCCCCGGTGGGCGACCCCCGGGCCGCATGGAGTTGCCGGCCGGCGGCCAGCTCCCGGGTGGTGGTCAGTTCCCGGGCGGCGGCCAGTTCCCCGGTGGCGGCCAGTTCCCCGGCGGTGGTCAGTTCCCCGGCGGCGGTCAGTTCCCCGGCGGTGGTCAGATGCCGGGTGGCGGTCGCCACGGCGGGCCCGGTGGCCAGGGACGCCCGGCCGGTGGGGGGATGGGCGGCCTGCTCGACACCCGCGAGCCCAGCGCCGCGCTGCGCGAACTGTTGGAGCGCGACGCCGACGACTACACCTGGGTGGCGGCGACGATCGGCTCGAACAACGCCTCCGGTTACCAGCTCGCCACCGGCGAACCGGTCATGGCGATCGGCGGCTTCAACGGCAGTGACCCGTCACCGACCCTCGCGCAGTTCCAGCGCTACGTGGCCGACGGGAAGATCCACTACTTCGTCGGTGGTGGTGGCTTCCGGGCCAACGGCGGCAGCTCGGCCTCCCAGGAGATCGCAGCCTGGGTCGCGGCGACATTCACGGCGCAGACCGTCGACGGGGTCACCCTCTACGACCTCAGCGCCGCTGCGGAGGCCTCGTGACCACGCTGGGCGGCACCTGGGCCGCCGTTCAGGCCCGACCCACCGCCACCGATGCGGTGCTGGACGTGGTGATCCCGGTCTACAACGAGGAGACCGACCTCGGGCCGTGCGTACGGCGGCTGCACGCCCACCTGAGCGCGCACTTCCCGTACCCGTTCCAGATCACCGTCGCCGACAACGCCAGCGTCGACGACACGCTGAAGGTGGCCCAGGGCCTCGCCGGTGAGCTGCCCGGCGTCGAGGTGCTGCACCTGGACGCCAAGGGGCGGGGGAGGGCGCTCTCCGCCGCCTGGTCGGCGTCGTCCGCGCCGGTGCTCGCGTACATGGACGTGGACCTGTCCACCGACCTGGCGGCGCTGTTGCCGCTGGTCGCACCCCTCATCTCTGGCCACTCCGACCTGGCGATCGGTACTCGGCTGGCGCGAACCTCCCGGGTGGTGCGCGGTGCGAAGCGGGAGGTGATCTCCCGGGCCTACAACCTTCTGCTGCGCGGCGCGTTGGCGGCGCGGTTCTCCGACGCGCAGTGCGGGTTCAAGGCGATTCGCGCGGACGTGGCCGCGGAGCTGTTGCCGTTGGTGCGCGACACCGGCTGGTTCTTCGACACCGAGCTGCTGGTGCTGGCCCAGCGGGTCGGGCTGCGCATCCACGAGGTGCCGGTGGACTGGGTCGACGACCCGGACAGCCGGGTCGACATCGTCGCCACCGCCCTGGCCGACCTGCGCGGGATGGGCCGACTGGGTCGGGCGCTGCTGACCGGCGCGCTGCCCCTGGCCGACCTGCGCGCGCAGCTCGGTCGAGCGCCGCTGACCGGGTCGAGTGCCCAGCCGGGGCAGGTGCCGGTCGGGTTGCCTCGGCAGCTGGTCCGGTTCGCGGCGGTGGGGGTGGCGAGCACGCTCGCGTACCTGCTGCTCTTCGTCGCCACCCGGGGGATGCTCGGTGCGCAACCGGCGAACCTGCTGGCCCTGCTGGTGACTGCGGTGGCGAACACGGCCGCGAACCGGCGGCTGACCTTCGGCATCAGCGGACGTCGGCACGCCGCTCGGCATCACGCCCAGGGGTTGCTGGCCTTCGCCCTTGGTCTGGCGTTGACCAGCGGCGCGTTGGCCGTGCTGCACGCCGTCGTCGCCGTACCGGCCCGGCCGGTGGAGCTGGCCGTGCTGGTGGCCGCGAACCTGACCGCCACCGTGCTGCGGTTCGTGCTGCTGCGCCTCGGCATGCACCACCGCCGTACCTGAGGCGTCGGTCAGCCGGCGGCGGCCTCGCGGACCAGCCGGCGTGCCTCGTCCCGGGGCACGCCGGTGGCCCGGAGGAGGTCGTTGGCGGCGGTCCGCAGTTGGGAGACCACTATCGTCCCGGAGAAGCCCAGATCCTGCCGGCAGGCCACGCCTGCTTCCCGGACGGCGTGCAGCACCCGCTCCCGGGCCCGCACCGGCTCCTGCGCGGCCACGAACTCCCGGTGCAGCAGCCGGACCGCTTCGCCGAGGTGCTCCACAGCGGCGGGCAGGGCCGCCGGCACCGGTTCCTCGTCGCGTAGGGCGGTGCCGATCCGGCGGACCAGACCGCGACTGTTGCGGAAGGCCCGCTCCATGTGCGTCACCCCGGTGCGGTACGTGGCGATCGCCCGGCGTCGTCGCCACCGCACCGGGGAGAGCCGGACCACCTCGTCGGCGGCGGTCGTCACGGCGACGAGCTGGCGCAGTTGCGGGTCGGCGGCGCGCATCCGGGCCAGCACCGCCCGCGCACGGCCCCGGTCCGCCTCGGCCAGCGCCTGCGCCGAGGCGGTCATCTCACGGGCGAACAGGTTCAGGGCGGGCTCGGCGGAGCGACGCACCATCCGCATCGGATTGAGGGGCAGCAGGACGAGCATCACGAACAACCCCGCCGCCCCGCCGACCAGGGCGTTGACCGTTCGGGGCAGCTCCAGGTCCGGCGCGGTCGGGGTGAGGGTGGCGATGAGCACGGCGGTACCACCGGCCTGGGTCATCAGCGCACCGGTGCCGCGTACCAGCACCGACGCGGTTATCGCCAGGAAGACGATCGCACCGGTCTGCCAGGGGCCGGTCCCGAACAGACTGATCAGCAGGTCACCCACGCCGATGCCGAGCACCACCCCGGCGACCAGTTCCAGCGCGCGGGGAGCACGGCTGCCCAGCGACGCCGCGATGACGCCGACCGCCGCGGCCGGTGCGAAGGTCGGCTCCGGGTTACCGAGCACCTCGCGGGCCACCAGCCAGGCCAGGGCGGCAGCCACGCCGGCCTGGAGCGCCACGATCAGATAGAGCCGCAACCGCTGACGACCTTCTCGGACGGCCCGCCCGGCGCGGGTCCGCAGCTCGCCCGCCGCCGCTCGCGCCCCGGTCGCCCCGGCCGTTGGTTTCATGGCGGGGGGTACCCGGCCCGCCCCCTACCGAACCTGCGCCAAACGGCTACGCCGGGTACGCCATGGCCGTGGTGAGGGCGACCATCCCGGGCAGCCGGGTGTCCTGGCGCAGGAACTGCACCACCACCGGCACCGGGGAGCGCAGCAGACAGCCGTACGGCCGGTCGAGCCGCACCGCCTCCGGGTCGATCAGGTCGTTGAGCCGGACGTGTCGCACCCGACGGGCGTCGACGGTGATGGCGTACGGACCGACCGGCTCGGTGTCCTCGTAGTAGAGGTGCAGCTCCGCGTCGGCGCGGGTGTCGGTGGTGTTGAGGACGCACAGCTGGTCGAAGCTGGTGAACGCTGGCTCCGGGCCGGTGCTGGGGAACGGGATGTGCCCGCCCGGCACGACCCACAGGCGGGCCCCGACCCCGGTCATCGGCTCTCCTCCAGCAGTCGGGCGAGGTCGGGGCTGAGGAACACCCCGTCCGGGTCGAGCCGGCGGCGGGCGTCCTGGAAGTCGTCCCAGCGCGGATAGAGGGGCCGCAGGTCAGGGGCGGTCAACCAGTGCTTCTTACCCCAGTGCGGCCGGCCCCCGTACTGACGGAAGAGCGCCTCCATGTCCCGGAAGTAGTCCTCGTACGGCAGCGACGTGTTCTGCAGGCAGGCGATGGTGGTGGTCGGTCGGCCGTACGCGTTGCTCAACCAGATGTCGTCGGCGGCGATGGTGCGCACCAGTACCCGCCAGCCGACAACAGTGCGGTGCCGTTGCAGGATCCGGCGTCGGACCTCGGCGAAGCAGGCCGGGAACGCTTCCGACGGCAGCATGTACTCGATCTCCTCGAACCGCAGCTCCCGTTCCTGTGGGATGGTGCGGTGGATCGGACCGGACCGGATCTCGTGGGGCGCGCCCCACGGGCCGGAGTCCGGCACCCGCGGTGCTGCCCACACCCGCACGCCGGACGTCCTGTCCGGCCGGTTGAGGGTGCGGATCTGGGTCTGGTCGCTGCGCGGGTACCAGTAGAAGTCCATGTTGCGGTTGGTGTGCTGCAACTCGGCGAGGTGGTCGAGGGTCCAGTCGATGTGCGCGCACCACGCCCGGCGGCGCAGCTCGTATTGCGGTTGCACGTCCAGGGTGACCTGGGTGACCACCCCGAGAGCACCCAGCGACAGCCGAGCCGCCGGCAGCAGGTCCGCGTTGTCGTCGGCGGAGATGTCCAGAACCTCGCCGGTGCCGGTGACCAGGCGAACGCCGGCCACCTGGGTGCACAGGTTGCCGAAACCGATACCGGTGCCGTGCGTACCGGTGGCGGTCGCGCCGGCGATCGACTGGTAGTCCACGTCGCCGAGGTTGTCCATGGCCAGCCCGGCGTCGTACAGGCCCTCACCGAGAGCCTTGAGTTTGGTGCCGGCCCAGGCCCGCGCCCGGTCGGCGTCCTCGGTGATGACACCGGCGAGCCGGTCGACGCTGAGCAGGATGTCGTCAGTGCGGGTCAGCGGGCTCGACGAGTGGCCGGATCCCACCGGCCGGATCGTCCGCCCGGACTCCCGTGCCCGGACGACCAGTTCCCGCACCGCGTCCTCGTCGGCCGGCTCGGCGAACTCCCTCGCAGTGAACGAGAGGCTGCCGGACCAGTTGACGAACTCTCGCATGCGGCGGGGTACCCACCGACATGACCGGTAGTCGCGTTTCCTCGTCGACGCGTCGGGTAGGCAGTCGCGTGCCGGCCTTCGGCTCCGCGAGCACGCCGCCGATCGACTCGTACGCGTTCCTCTCCGACACCCACACCGGGGCGTTGATCGGCGTGGATGGCGGGGTCGACTGGTTCTGTGTGCCGCACTTCGAGGGCGACGGGGTCTTCGCCCGGCTGCTGGACCGTCGCGTCGGTGGCGCGTTCACGTTGTCCGTCGCCGCTGACGCCGCGCCGGTCCGTCGGTACCTGCCCGGCACCCTGGTGCTGGAGAGCGCGTACCGGGCCGCCGGTGGCACCGCGATCGGTCAGGATTTCCTCGCCGTCCGGACCGGCGACGACGCACAACCGTTCCGCGCGGACATGCTGCTGGTGCGCCGCCTGCAGGTGGGCGCCGGGTCGGTGCGGGTGCGGGCCGAGGTGACACCGCGCCCCGGGTACGGGTCCCGCCCGGTGGACTGGCGTTGGGACCACGGCCAGTGGGTAGCCGCCGAGGCGGGGCTGCGGCTGTGCTCCGCGCTGCCGTTCCGGGTCGACGGCGCCACGGTGCGCGCCGAGGCGGTGCTGCGCGCGGGGCAGACGATCGACGTACTGCTCGGCTACGGCCCCGGCCGTATCGACGAGGTCGACCCGGCCGAGCTGCTGGAGCGGACCTGCCGGACCTGGCGTGACTGGTCGGACCGGACCGACTACACCGGGCAGGGCAGCGCCGAGGTGCGGCACAGCGCGGCCGTCCTGCGGGGCCTGTCGTTCGACGAGACCGGGGCGTTGCTCGCCGCGCCGACCGCCTCGCTGCCCGAGGAGATCGGCGGGGTGCGCAACTGGGACTACCGCTTCACCTGGCACCGCGACGCCGCACTGCTGCTGCTCGCGCTGTTCCGGCTGGGCCACGCCGAGGAGGGCCGTCGCTACCTGCACTTCCTGCTCACCATGTGCGGTTGTGCCGGCGAGGTTCTCACCCCCCTCGTCGGGATTCACGGGGTGACTCGCGAGGAGGCGAGGCTCGAGCACCTCGACGGGTATGCCGACTCACGGCCGGTGCGCATTGGCAACGAGGCCGCCCACCAGCTGCAGTTCGACACGTACGGGCACGTGCTCGACGCCGCGCTGTCGTACCAGCGGCTCACCGGCGAGTTGACCACTGAGCAGTGGCAGGTGCTGCGCCGGCACGTGGACACCATGGCCACCCGGTGGCGGGAGCCGGACCACGGCATCTGGGAGATCCGCGGGCCGCTGCGGCACTACGTCAACTCGAAGATGATGGCCTGGGTCTGTCTCGACCGGGGTATCCGCCTCGCCGACCTGGTCGGCGACCACGACGCCCCCGTCAAGCGGTGGCGCGGGGAGCGCGACGCCATCCACGCCGAGGTCATCGAGCGTGGGTTCGACAGCGGCATCGGCAGCTTCGTGCTGGCGTACGACTCGACCGAACTCGACGCGTCGTTGCTGCGGATGCCCCTGGTCGGGTTCCTCGCCGGTGACGACGCGCGGGTGGTGGGCACCATCGATCGCGTCCGGCGGGATCTCGCCATCGCCCCGGCGCTCATCCGCCGGTACACGGCTGACGACGGGTTGCCCGGGGAGGAGGGCGCGTTCCTGCTCTGCTGCTTCGAGCTGGTCTCGGCCCTGGTCCTGGCTGGGCGACGTGAGCAGGCCGCCGAGCTGTTCGACCAGCTGTGCGGGTACGCCGGGCCGCTCGGCCTGTACGCCGAGCAGCTCGACGCCGACGGCACCGCGTTGGGCAACTACCCGCAGGCCTTCACCCACCTCGCGTTGATCGAGGCGGCGCTGAACCTCGACGGTGCCGGCGACCGCGACGCGCTGCACGCGTGGGCGGAACGGACGGCACGACCGGGGACGGCCGGCGGCTGACCGGTCAGCCGTTCAACGTCGCCCACGATCATCCAGCGCCCGTGCGCAGCGTACCGGCGCGGTCCTCCGTCGTGACCGCATTCTGTGGGGAGGCTGGGAGTCCGCCGATGTGCCCGCGACGGCGACCGGTACCGGCGTACGGTGTGGGACAAGTCCGGCTTTCTGGGTTAAAAGCCTCAGTGGTGCATGACCGGGATGCCGGTGTCGAGACGGCGAGGGCAAGGAGCGATCGGTGAAACATCTGGCCTACCTGGACGCGGGGTCCGGCAGCCTGATCGTGCAGGCGGTCGTCGGCGGGGTGGCCGGCGCCGCGGTCGCCGCGAAGCTCTACTGGCGACGGCTCGTCGACCGGTTCCGCCGGCAACCCACCGACCAGCACTGAGCAGGCCAGTCCCGACCATGGCGATCTCACCCACCGAGGTACGGCCCGAACCGGCCTCCTTCCGCGACCCGGCCAACCGGGTCTTCCACGTCGGCGACGAGGTGCTGCGCGGGCTGGACCCCCAGGCCGCCGAGCACTGGCGGGCACTGACCGGCAGCACGTTCTTCCCGGCGCTCGTCGCCGCGCGCAAGGTCTGCGCCACCGAGGACGCCCCGCCCACCCTGGTGCCCGCCGCGACCGGGACACCGTGGGCCGCCGTGCTGCGCCACGAACGCATCCCGTTCGTCTCCCACCCGTACGAGTGGTCGTTCAGCATGCTGCGCGACGCCGCCCTGCTGCACCTGGAGATCCTCAACGCCGCGCTCGGCGAGGGTTTCACCACCAAGGACGGCTCGGCCTACAACCTCCAGTGGCGCGGCGCCGAACCCGTCTTCATCGACATCGGTTCCTTCGAGCCGGTCCGCGACGGCGAACCGTGGGCCGGCTACCGGCAGTTCTGCCAGACCGTGCTCTACCCGCTGATGCTGACCGCCCACCTGGGCGTCGACTTCCAACCGTGGCTGCGTGCCCGGGTCGACGGCATCGAGGCCGACCAGCTGCGGCCGCTGTTCAACGGTGCCCGCCGGCTGCGCCCCGGCGTGCTGACCCACCTGCACCTGCACGCGGCGATGCAGCAACGCAACGCCGCCGCCAGCACCACCGAGGTCCGCGACCAACTGCGGGCCGCCGGCTTCTCCCGTGAGTTGCTGCTCGCCACCGTACGCGGCATCGAGAAACTGGTCCGCAAGCTGGACCGCCGCCCGACCGACAGCCACTGGTCGGACTACCAACGCACCTGCGGCTACTCGGCCCGCGACCGGGTGGCGAAGGAGCAGTTCGTGGCCGCCTCGGTGGCTGCCGGTGCCCGACCGCGCCTGGTTCTCGACCTCGGTGCCAACGACGGCCGGTACTCCCGGTTGGCGGTCGGGCACGCCGACTACGTGGTGGCCGTCGAGCAGGACCCGACCGTCGTCGACGAGTTGTACCGAAAGCTGCGCTCCGAGGGGCAACGCCGCATCCTGCCGCTGGTGCTGGACCTGGCCGACCCCTCGCCGGGTGGCGGCTGGCGGGGCGTCGAGCGGGCGGGCTTCGCCGAGCGGGCGTCCGCCGACGTGGTGCTCGCCCTGGCCGTGGTGCACCACCTGGCGATCGGGCGCAACGTGCCGCTGCCGGAGGTCATCGACTGGCTGGCCGGGCTGACCGCGCCCGGCGGCGCGGTGGTGGTGGAGTTCGTCCACCCGGAGGACCCGATGGCGACCCGGTTGCTGGCCAACAAGCCCGCCGGTCTCTTCCCGGACTACCGACGTGACACCTTCGAGACGTTGCTCGCCGCCCGGGGGCGGATCACCGACCGGTTGGAATTGCCCTCGGGCACCCGCACGCTCTACCGGACGGTGATGGGTGGCTGAACCGCGGTGGGACCGGGGCTGGCGAGGGGAGCTGGGTCGGCTGCTGGAAATCGTCGCGCTGGTCGGTCTCGTGGTCACCCAGCCACTGCTGGACGTGCTCGGCCGCAGCCCCGACTTCTTCCTCTTCCACCGCGCCGACCCGGCCCAGATCCTGCTGCTGGTCGCCCTGGTGACGGTGCTCCCCACAGTCGCGGTGGCACTGCTCGGCGCGCTCAGCCGACTCGCCGGCCGGACCGCCCGCGCCATCACCCACACCGGTCTGGTCGGGTTGCTGGTCGCCGCCCTCGCCGTGCAGGTGGGCCGGCACGTGACGCCGCTTCGGGGCGTACCGCTGCTGCTGGTGGGAGTGCTGGCCGGAGCCGCCGGCGCGAGCGCGCACCGGCGGTGGCGGGCGCCGGGCCGGGTGCTGCGACTCGCCGCCGCCGGCCCGGTGGCCTTCGTGGCGCTCTTCCTGCTCGTCTCGCCCACCTCGGTGGTGGTGCTGCCGCGCGGCGACGGCGGTGTGGCCGGCACCGCGCAGGGCTCGGCCGCACACCCACCGGTGGTGATGCTGATCCTCGACGAGCTGCCGCTGGTCAGCCTGCTCGGCGCGGACTCGACGATCGACGCCGGGCGGTACCCGCACTTCGCCGAGCTGGCCGGCGCATCCACCTGGTACCGCAACTCCACCGGGGTCAGCGGATGGACGCCCAACGCGCTGCCGGCGATGCTCACCGGCCGCTACCCGGCGAAGCCCGTCGCCCCGCACTACTCGCAGTACCCGGACAACATCTTCACCGCCTTCGGCGGCCTGTACGACATCCGCGCCGAGGAGAGCATCACCCGGCTCTGCCCACCCAGCCGCTGCGAGCAGCCGGTCACGCCGGAGCAGGGGCTCGGCGTGCTGGCCCGCGAGACCGGCAAGCTGCTCGGCCGGGTCGCCGGACCCACCGAGAGCACGGTCGACCCGGAAGACTCCTACCGCGAGCAGACCCGGGCCGAGGCCGGCCTGGACGCCGCCGAACCGGTGCCGTCCGATCCGAAGTTCCGCTGGGACAGCCTGGACGACAACCAACCGGCCCGGTTCACCAGCTTCCTGGCCGGGCTGAAGCCGACGCCCCGCCCCACCCTGCACTTCCTGCACCTGCTGATGCCGCACTCACCATGGGCGTACCTGCCGTCCGGCGCGCGTTACGACGCACCCGAGGACCTGCCCAACGACGGCGCCGGCTGGGCCGACCTGGCCCGGCAGCGGCACCTCGCCCAACTCGGCTACACCGACCGGCTG
Organism: Micromonospora sp. CPCC 205558; assembly: GCF_036902955.1. Taxonomy (NCBI): domain Bacteria; kingdom Bacillati; phylum Actinomycetota; class Actinomycetes; order Micromonosporales; family Micromonosporaceae; genus Micromonospora; species Micromonospora sp. CPCC 205558. Next base: position 10,480 of record NZ_JBAKHR010000044.1, on the reverse strand, counting down.
ATCGGCGAGACACTGCGGACGCTGCGCGCCAACGGCCTCTACGACCAGGCCCTCGTGGTGGTGACCGCCGACCACGGGGTCAGCTTCCGCCCCGGGGCGCAGGGCCGCGGAATGGACGCCATCAAGGCCGCCGCCGGCGAGGTCGCCTGGGTGCCGACGTTCGTCAAGGAGCCCCGGCAGCAGACCGGCCGGGTGGACGACCGCAACTGGGAACACGTCGACCTGCTGCCGACGGTGGCCGACGAGGCGGGCATCCGGTTGCCCTGGAAGGTCGACGGGCGCTCCGCCCGGCAGGCCCCCCGCACCGACGGTACGAAGCACTTCTACGACCGCCCCGGCGAACCGGTCACCTTCCCCGGTGGCGTGCCCGCCCCGCCACCCCTGCCGACACCGCACCCGCTGGTCGGCACCGAGGTACGCGCCGGCCCGGCCGCCGGCAGTGCCCGGGTCGCCGACCTGGCCGCGTTCACCGCCACCGACCCGGACACCGGCACCCTCCCGGCGCTCGTCTGGGGCGACGTCCCGGACCGGATCCCGGACGGCACCCTGCTGGCGGTCGCAGTCAACGGCCGCATCGGCGCCGTCGTCCCGGTGGTGCCGACCGACCCCGGCGGACGCCGCTTCGCCGCGCTGCTCGCCGACGACAACCTGTTCCACGCCGGCAGCAACAAGCTCGACGTCTTCCAGGTCGCGACGGACGGCACGCTGCGCCGCCTCACCCTGTCCTGACCGTGCTTCCGGGGCCGGTCCGGTCTGTCCCCGGGGTCGTCCGGTCCGGTCCCGGTTGGCGGGACGCCGGGTTTCCCGGCCCCGTGGTCGGGAATCGGGTGACGCATACCTCACCGCCGAACCACGGCGGGCGTTGTCCCCCGAGCCGCAATTACGGTAGAAGCGAAGGCAATTCAACGTAGATCTGCCGGCGAAGCGAGGAACCACATGACGGAAGTCAAGCTCGATCACCCCGGTGGGCAGCTGTCGATGCCGGTGCATCCTGCGGTCGAGGGCCCCGCCGGTATCGGGGTGAGCAAGCTGCTGAAGGAAACCGGAATGACCACGTACGACCCCGGTTTCGTGAACACCGCCGCTGCCTCATCCGCGATCACCTACATCGACGGCGACGCGGGGATCCTGCGTTACCGGGGGTACCCGATCGAGCAGTTGGCCGAGAAGTCCTCCTTCCTGGAGGTCTCCTACCTGCTCATCTACGGTGAGCTGCCGACCGAGCAGCAGCTGACCGAGTTCACCGAGTGGATTCGGCGGCACTCGCTGCTGCACGAGGAGATGCGTCGCTTCTTCGACGGCTTCCCCCGGGACGCCCACCCGATGGCGGTGCTCTCCTCCGCGGTGAGCGCCCTGTCCACCTTTTACCAGGACAGTCTGGACCCGTTCGACTCCGAGCACGTGGAGATCTCCACTGTCCGGTTGATGGCGAAGGTCCCCACCATCGCCTCGTACGCGTACAAGAAGTCCATCGGTCAGCCGCTGCTGTACCCGGACAACTCGCTGGGGTACGTGGACAACCTGCTGCGGATGACGTTCGGCGTGCCGGCGGAGCCGTACGAGGTCGACCCGGTGATGTCGAAGGTGCTGGACATGCTCTTCGTCCTGCACGCCGACCACGAGCAGAACTGCTCCACGTCGACCGTCCGCCTGGTCGGCTCCAGCAACGCCAACCTGTTCGCCTCGGTCTCGGCGGGCGTGAACGCGCTGTTCGGCCCCCTGCACGGTGGCGCCAACCAGGCGGTGCTGGAGATGCTGCAGCAGATCCACACCGGCGACGACGACGTCCAGTCCTTCGTCCGCAAGGTCAAGGACAAGCAGGACGGCGTCAAGCTGATGGGCTTCGGCCACCGGGTCTACAAGAACTACGACCCGCGGGCGGCGATCGTCAAGAAGGCCGCGCAGGACGTGCTGGGCCGGATGGCCAAGCCCGACCCGCTGCTGGACATCGCCATGGAGCTGGAGGAGATCGCCCTCGCCGACGACTTCTTCGTCTCCCGTCGGCTCTACCCGAACGTGGACTTCTACACCGGCCTGATCTACAAGGCCATGGGGTTCCCGACCAAGATGTTCACGGTGCTCTTCGCGCTCGGCCGGCTTCCCGGCTGGATCGCCCAGTGGCGCGAGATGATCAACGACCCGGAGACGAAGATCGGCCGTCCGCGGCAGGTCTACGTCGGCTCCGCCGAGCGGGACTACGTCCCCTTCGGCGAGCGCTGACCGCTCGTCGCTTCGCCGGCAGGCCGCCGACCCCGCACGGGTCGGCGGCCTGCCGCGTTCGGTGCGTCAGAGCCGCCCCGCCCCGTCATGGTCGACTCGGGTTTCTTGAAGGCGCGGCGTCCGTGGCTCCGGGACGCCCCGACTTTCAGAAAGCCGAGTCGATCACCGCTCGGCCGAGGCGTGGCGGCACTGAGTCGATCAGCCGGCCCCGCCGAGCGGGCCGCGCGTCAGCGCAGGCCGGCGGCGGCGAGCAGGTTGCCGTCGGGGAGCGCCGGCAGGCCGCGCCCCTGCGACATCCGCTGCTCGGCGCGCTCGGCGGTGAACGCGGCGTCGTGCTGGATGGCGGCGGCGTAGCTGGAGGCGGTGCGCTGGGCGATCGCGGCCCAGCCGTACTGGTCGTGGACCATCCGGCGGGCGTGGCGGGCCATCACGCGGGCGCGGTCGGTGTCCGACAGCAGCGCGTGCACGGCGTCGGTCAGGCTGTCCGGGTCGTGTGGCCGGAAGGTCGTTCCGGTGACGCCCGGTTCGACGATCTCGGCGAGGCCACCGGTGGCGGCGACGGCGAGGGGAGCGCCGGCCGCGGCGCCCTCCAGGGCGACCATGCCGAACGGTTCGTAGATGCTGGGCACGGCGAAGCAGTCGGACGCGGCCATCAGCGCCGGCAGGTCGGTGCCGCCCAGGAAGCCCGGCATGCTGACCATGCCGCCCAGGCCGAGGCGGTGCACCTCGGCCTCCAACTCGGCGCGGTACGGGCCGTCGCCGGCGATCACGGCACGCAGCCCGGGGTGCCGCTCGCGCAGCCGGGGCAGCGCGGCGATCAGGTGCTGCACGCCCTTCTCGTACACGAGGCGGCCGGCGAAGGTGACCAGCGGTCCGTCGCCGGCGAAGCGGGCGCGGGCGGCGGCCACCGCGCTCGCGGGCACCCGCCAGCGGTGCGGCTCGACGCCGTTGGCGACCACGTCGACCCGCCCGGCCGGTACGCCGAAGAGCGCGTTCACCTCGTCGCGCATGTACCCGGAGCAGACGATCACCCGGTTGGACTCGCTGCTGAGCCACTGCTCGACGCCGTGGATGGTGCGGTTCATCTCCTCGGGCAGCCAGCCCTGGTGCCGCCCGGCCTCGGTGGCGTGCATGGTGGTGACCAGCGGGAGGTCCAGGTGTTCGGCGAGGGTGACGGCCGTGTGGGCGACGAGCCAGTCGTGGGCGTGGATGACGTCGTAGCTGCCGGATTCGGTGGCGCGTAGGGCGGTGCGGGTGAGGGTGTGGTTGAAGGCCATGGTCCAGGCCAGGAGGGAGCCGGTGGCGAGGGGGAAGGTGACCGGGTCTTCGGGGGCGCGCAGGATGCGGACGCCCTCGGCGTACTCCTCCAGGGGTGCGCCCTCGCTGTGGCGGGTGACGACGGTGACCTCGTGGCCGGCGGCGGCGAGGGCGACGGAGAGGGCGTGCACGTGTCGGCCGAGTCCGCCGACGAGCACCGGCGGGTACTCCCAGGACAGCATGAGGATGCGGCGGGTCTGCGGGGGCACCCCGGGGCCGGACTGCGCCGGCACGACCGCGCCGGGCTGCGCGGACAGGCCGGACTGCGCGGGAAGACCGGGCTGGGTCGGGAGCGGGGGCCGGGTGGTCAGGGTGGGCCGGTGGGCCCGGTCCTTGGTGGCAGCGAGCTGCCCGTCGACCCGCAGGGTCGTCACATCAATCTCCGTCCATGCATGGTGGTGCGCGCCGGCGTCAGTGGCGGCGGAGCGAGAGGTGTAAGGGGTGGCCGAGGGCCTGGCGGGACGCGCGCGGACGCTTGCCCCCGGTCAAGGAAAGTCCATCGAGCCCAAGAGCGCATCTCGAAAAGGGTCATCGTGACGGACGACACCCGATCGGGGTAGCGCGCATCAGACAGGCGGTTTCCGGGCAGTGCCTGTCAGGATGGATTGGCGTGCCCGGGCCGGGGGCAATACCCGCGTGCGCGCGGGCGGGATCGGCCGGTGTGCACACGACCACTGTTCGAAGGAGCAACATGCAGGTCTGGCCGGGCGAGCGGTATCCCCTGGGCGCCACCTACGACGGGATGGGCACCAACTTCGCCATCTTCTCCGAGGTGGCCGAGCGGATCGAGCTGTGCCTCTTCGACGAGTGGGACACCGGCGCGGAGCGCCGCGTCGAGCTGCGCGAGGTGGACGCCTACGTGTGGCACGCGTACCTGCCGGGCATCGAGCCGGGTCAGCGCTACGGCTACCGGGTGCACGGCCCGTACGACCAGGCGAACGGGTTGCGCTGCAACCCGCACAAGCTGCTGATCGACCCGTACGCCAAGGCCATCGACGGTGACGTGGCGTGGGACCCGGCGGTCTACGACTACGACCTGGCGCAGCCGGAGCGGATGTCGGAGACCGACTCGGCGCCGTTCATGCCGAAGTCGGTGGTGGTCAACCCGTACTTCGACTGGGGCAACGACAGGCCGCCGCGCACCCCTTACCACCACTCGGTGATCTACGAGGCGCACGTACGCGGGCTGACCATGCGCCACCCGGACATCCCGGAGGAGCTGCGCGGCACGTACGCGGGCATCGCCTCCCCGCCGATGATCGACTATCTGACCCGGCTCGGGGTGACGGCTATCGAGCTGATGCCGGTGCACCAGTTCATCCACGACAACCGCCTCGTCGACCTGGGGCTGCGCAACTACTGGGGTTACAACACCATCGGCTTCTTCGCCCCGCACCACGGCTACTCCGCGCTGGGCCGGCTCGGGCAGCAGGTGCAGGAGTTCCGGGGCATGGTCAAGGCGCTGCACGCCGCCGGCATCGAGGTCATCCTCGACGTGGTCTACAACCACACCGCCGAGGGCAACCACCTCGGGCCGACGTTGAGCTTCAAGGGCGTGGACGCCCCGAGCTACTACCGGCTCAGCGAGGAGGACCCCCGCTACTTCGTCGACTACACCGGCACCGGTAACAGCCTCAACGTGCGCAGCCCGCACTCGCTGCAACTGATCATGGATTCGTTGCGCTACTGGGTGACCGAGATGCACGTCGACGGCTTCCGGTTCGACCTGGCGGCCACCCTGGCCCGCGAGTTCTACGAGGTGGACCGGCTCTCCACCTTCTTCGAGGTGGTGCAGCAGGACCCGGTGGTCAGCCGGGTGAAGCTCATCGCCGAGCCGTGGGACGTCGGCCCCGGCGGCTACCAGGTGGGCAACTTCCCGCCGCTGTGGACGGAGTGGAACGGAAAATACCGCGACACCGTGCGGGACTTCTGGCGCGGTGAACCGGCCACCCTCGCCGAGTTCGCGTCGCGCATCTCCGGGTCGGCCGACCTCTACCAGGACGACGGCCGCCGACCGTTTCACAGCATCAACTTCGTCACCGTGCACGACGGGTTCACCCTCAACGACCTGGTGTCGTACAACGACAAGCACAACGAGGCCAACGGCGAGGAGAACCGCGACGGCGAGAGCCACAACCGGTCCTGGAACTGCGGGGTCGAGGGCGACACCGACGACGAGGCGGTGTTGGCGCTGCGGGCCAAGCAGCGGCGTAACTTCCTGGCCACCCTGATGCTGTCGCAGGGCGTGCCGATGATCGGCCACGGCGACGAGCTGGGTCGCACCCAGCGCGGCAACAACAACGTCTACTGCCAGGACAGCGAGCTGGCCTGGGTCGACTGGGACAACGTCGACGAGCAGCTGTTGGAGTTCGTCCGCACGCTCACCGACTTCCGCAAGCGGCACCAGGTGTTCCGCCGCCGCCGGTTCTTCACCGGGCTGCCGGTGGGCGGGCGCGGCACCGACGAGCCGCTGCCCGACCTGGCCTGGCACACCCCGGACGGCCGGGAGATGACCGGCGAAGACTGGGGCAACGACTTCGGTCGCTCGGTGGCGCTCTTCGTCAACGGCGAGGGCATCCGCGAGCGCGGCCAGTACGGCCAGAAGCACCACGACGCGTCGTTCCTGCTCTGCTTCAACGCCCACGACGCGCCGCTGGACTTCACCATGCCCGGCAGCGAGTACGGCCAGAAGTGGGAACGGGTGATCAGCACTGCCGAACCCGAGCCCGGCGATGCCACGGTGATCACTGCGGGCGGCACCATCCGGGTGCCGGACCGCTCCCTCGTCGTGCTGGAGAGGACGATCTGACATGTCGGCCACCCCTCCGAAGGCCACCTACCGCATCCAGGTCCGCCCCGGCTTCGACCTGGACGCCACCGCCGCTATCGTCGACTACCTCGCCGACCTCGGTGTCAGCCACCTCTACACCGCCCCGCTGTTGACCGCCACGCCCGGCTCCCAGCACGGCTACGACGTTGTCGACCACCGGGCGGTCAGCCCGGAGCTGGGCGGGGAGGCCGCCCGGCAGCGGCTGCTGCGCGCCCTGCGCGACCAGCGGCTCGGCCTGGTCGTCGACATCGTGCCCAACCACGCCGGGGTCGCCGTGCCACCGGCCAACCCGGCCTGGTGGGACGTGCTGCGCCGGGGGCGCGACTCGGCGTACGCCGACTGGTTCGACATCGACTGGGACCGGGGCCGGCTGCTGCTGCCGGTGCTCGCCGACGACCCGGCCGCCCTGGACGACCTCAAGCTGGTCGACGGGGAGCTGCGCTATCACGAGCACCGCTTCCCGGTCGCCGACGGCACCGGCGACGGCAGCGCCGCCGAGGTGCACGACCGGCAGCACTACCAGCTGGTCTCCTGGCGGCGCGGCGACGCCGAGCTGACGTACCGCCGGTTCTTCGCCATCGCGGGCCTGGCCGGTCTGCGCGTGGAGGACCCGGCGGTGTTCGCCGCCACCCACGAGCTGATCCTGCGCTGGGCCGCCGCCGGTGAGGTCGACGGCATCCGCGTCGACCACCCGGACGGCCTGCGCGACCCCGCCGGCTACCTGACCCGGTTGCGGGCCGCCGCGCCCGACGCCTGGCTCGTGGTGGAGAAGATCCTTGAGTACGGCGAGGAGCTGCCGGACTGGCCGGTGGACGGCACCACCGGCTACGACGCCCTGGCCATGGTCGGTGGGCTCTTCATCGACATCGACGCCGAGGGCGACTTCACCGCGCTGGACAACCGCCTCACCGGGCAGCGCACCTCCTGGGAGGACCTGACCCACACCACCAAGCTGGCCGCCGCCACCCAACTGCTCTCCGCCGAGCTGACCCGGCTCGCCGCCCTCGCCCCCGAGGTGCCCACCGAGCAGGCCCGCGCGGCGCTCGCCGAGCTGGCCGCCGCGTTCGACGTCTACCGCGGCTACCCGCCGCACGGCGCCCGGCACCTCGCCGCCGCCCGATCCGAGGCCGGCCGCCGCCGCCCCGACCTGGCCGGTGCCCTGGACGCGATCACCCGCCGACTGCGCGACCCCGACGACGAGCTGGGCCTGCGGTTCCCGCAGCTCACCGGTGCGGTGATGGCCAAGGGCGTGGAGGACACCGCGTTCTACCGCTGGACCCGGTTCGTGGCGCTCAACGAGGTCGGCGACAGCCCCACCCGCTTCGGGGTGCCACCGGCGGAGTTCCACCGCTTCGCCGCCGCCCAACAGGTCCGCTGGCCCGCCAGCATGACCACCCTCTCCACCCACGACACCAAACGCGGCGAGGACGTCCGCGCCCGCCTCGCCGTGCTCAGCGAACTGCCGGGCCGCTGGGCCGAGCAGGTCAAGACCTGGATGGAGTACGCCCCGCTGCCCGACCCGGCCCTCGCCCACCTGCTCTGGCAGACCGCCGTCGGCGCGTGGCCGATCGAACGGGAACGGCTGCACGCGTACGCCGAGAAGGCCGCCCGGGAGGCCGGGGCCTCGACCAGCTGGGCGGACCCCGACCCGGCCTTCGAGCAGGCACTGCACGCCCTGGTCGACCAGATGTACGACGACCCGAGCCTGCACGACGAGCTGACCGAACTCGCCGCCGCGATCACCCCGGCCGGCTGGTGCAACTCCCTCGGGCAGAAGCTGATCCAGCTCACCATGCCCGGGGTGCCCGACACCTACCAGGGCACCGAGCTGTGGGACAACTCGCTGGTCGACCCGGACAACCGCCGCCCGGTCGACTTCGACGTACGCCGAGAAATGCTGGCGCGGATCGACGGCGGCTGGCGTCCCCCGATCGACACCGACGGAGCGGCGAAGCTGCTCGTCGTGTCGCGGACCCTGCGGCTGCGGCGGGCGCACCCGGAGCTGTTCACCACCTACCGGCCGGTGCCCGCGCACGGGCCGGTGGGCCGGCACGTGGTGGCGTACGACCGGGGCGGCGTGATCGCCGTGGCCACCCGGCTGCCGCTCGGCCTGGCCCGCGCCGGTGGGTGGTGTGACACAGCCCTGTCACTTCCCGTTCACGAGATGAAGGACCTGTTCACCGGGCGGGTCTACAGTGGCGGAGAGACGCCGCTGGACACCCTTCTGGCCGATTACCCCGTCGCTCTACTGGCTCCTCCCACCGCTGCCGAGGAGGCCGTTTCATGACCGAATTCTCCGTCTGGGCACCGGACGCCAGCCGGGTGCGCCTGCGCCTGGCCGGCGACACCGACCACGAGATGCGCGCCGCCGCCGACGGCTGGTGGCAGGTCGACGTGCCCGACGCCGGCGTCGACTACTCCTTTCTGCTGAACGACGACGAAACCCCACTGCCCGACCCCCGCTCACCGTGGCAGCCTGCGGGAGTGCACGGGCCCAGCCGCCGCTACGACCACCTTGCGTTCCAGTGGAGTGATTCCTCCTGGACGGGCCGGCAGCTGCCCGGCAGCATCCTCTACGAGCTGCACATCGGCACCTTCACCCCGGAAGGCACCTTCGACGCGGCCATCGACCGCCTCGACCATCTCGTCTCACTGGGTGTCGACCTGATCGAGTTGCTCCCGGTCAACGCCTTCAACGGCGAACACAACTGGGGGTACGACGGCGTCTGCTGGTACGCCCCCCACGAGCCCTACGGCGGCCCCGACGGCCTGAAACGGTTCGTCAACGCCGCCCACGCGCGTGGGATGGGGGTGATCCTCGACGTCGTCTACAACCATTTCGGGCCCTCCGGGGCCTACGCGCCGCAGTTCGGGCCCTACCTCGCGGAGCATTCGAACACCTGGGGGCGTTCGATCAACCTGGACGGCCCGCACTCCGACGAGGTACGCCGCTACATCATCGACAGCGTGCTCATGTGGCTGCGCGACTACCACGTCGACGGGCTGCGCCTGGACGCCGTGCACGCGCTGCCGGACACGCGGGCTGTGCCGCTGCTCGAAGAGCTGGCTATCGAGGTCGAGGCTCTGTCGACGCACCTGGGTCGGCCGTTGTCGCTCATCGCCGAGTCTGACCTCAACGACCCGCGGCTCATCACGCCTCGGGAGGCCGGTGGGTTCGGGCTGCACGCCCAGTGGAACGACGACGCGCACCACGCCCTGCACACGTTGCTGACGGGGGAGCGGCAGGGGTACTACGGCGATTTTGGCTCTCTGGAGACGCTGTCGGACGTGCTGACGGGTGGGTTCTTCCACGCGGGGACCTGGTCGAGCTTTCGCAACCGGCACCACGGGCGGCCTCTGGATTCGCGGGTGCCTGGGCATCGGCTGGTGGCGTATCTCCAGAACCACGATCAGATCGGGAACCGGGCTACCGGGGATCGGATCTCTGCTTCGCTGTCGCCTGCGTTGCTGCGGGTGGGGGCTGTGCTGCTGCTGACCGCGCCCTTTACCCCGATGCTGTTCATGGGGGAGGAGTGGGCTGCCTCTACGCCGTGGCAGTTTTTCACGTCGCACCCTGAGCCGGAGTTGGCTTCTGCGGTGCGCACCGGGCGGCGGCGGGAGTTCGCTTCGCACGGGTGGCCTGAGGGTGACGTGCCCGACCCGCAGGACCCGGAGACGTTCGTGCGGTCGCGGTTGGACTGGGCCGAGCTGGACAAGCCTGAGCATGCCTCGATGCTGTCGTTCTACCAGCGGTTGATTGCCTTGCGCCGGTCCTCTCCAGACCTGTCGGATCCTCGGATGCACGAGGTGTCTGTGCAGCACGGGGACCAGTTCCTGGTGATGCGGCGGGGGGACACGTTGGTGGTGGCGAACTTTGCTGGGCGGGGGCAGGGGGTGTCGCTGCCTGGGGTGGCTCGGCGGGTGCTGCTGGCTACGGGGGAGGGCGTTACCGTTATGCGGGACCGGATCGAGCTTCCTGCGGAGACTGCGGCAATCGTAGCGCTCTAAGACCTACTGTCCCTGCACGGAGTGGTTCTCCGGGAGGGTTGCCTAAGGGACGTCTCGTAACCCCGGTGTCTGTCTGCTAAGGATGATCATCGAGGATGCCTGGGT
>NZ_JBAKHR010000043.1:0-52274 GCF_036902955.1 Micromonospora sp. CPCC 205558 | reverse complement strand
TACATTGGCCGATGCCGCTTCCGGCATCGCCAACCTCCACAACATCATCCTCGCCGGCTGACCACCGGCCGGGCCCCGGGCAACGCCTTCACCCAGTTACGAGACGTCCCTTAGCAGGGAACTGGATTCTTCAACTGGCCGAAGGCGACTACACGGACGATATGCGCCGCCTGGAAACCATCCTTAAAGAGGCGCAACTTCGCTCACACGATGATTCTGCACCTAGCGCATGGGAGCGGGTAGTCAGGTTCCTGCACCCTCGACGACAAGTGAAGGCAGCGGAAGCTGGCATAGAGATTACGCCGGAGGGACTTCCATCACTCACGGGCAGAGTCGAACTAGAAGACAGGCAACGTGGGGCGGACGAAAAACCAATAGTTCGACATGACGACGCGCTTCGCTTACTCAACCGAATTCTTGACCAATGCGATATTACAATGTGGCTCGCCGTCGACCGGCTCGACGAAGCGTTCCAAGGGAATATCGATCTTGAAAGGTCGGCGCTGCGCGCACTCTTCCGATCATATCTTGACATGAAGGAGTTCGGCCGGATCAGACTTAAGTTATTCGTTCGCCGAGACCTATTCCGCAGAATCACGGTCGGTGGATTTGTTAACCTAACCCACGTCAATGACCGGAAAGTTGACATTATGTGGGACAATGACGACCTCTTCAGCTTGCTACAAAATCGAGTAAAGGAAAATCACGAGTTCCTTCGTGACGTCGGGCTCAACGAAGACTCCTCCCCGGAGGAAGTCTTCTACACTTTATTCCCAGAGAAAGTCGATCACGGCAACCGGAAGCCAACGACATGGACTTGGATGATCCTCCGCGTGCGCGACGGCAACAACGTTAAGCCGCCCCGTAATCTAATTGACCTTGCCCGGAAAGCCAGGGAAGCTCAGCTACGGTACGAGGAGAGGTATCCGAAAGACTTCGAAAAAGGCACCGCCCTAATCACGTCTGAGGCGGTGAAAGCGGGGCTTGATGCGCTTAGTGAACAGCGAGTAGAAGACACCCTAATTGCAGAGGCCGGGGCCAAGGCCCACCTGATCGATTACTTCCGCTACGGCAAGGCGGAGCACAATATCGATTCCTTGCAGGAAAGAATGGGGGAAGAGTACTCGCAGAACAACATTACTTACCTAACGCAGATCGGCTTTTTGGAAAAGGTCGGCGGGAACTACAAAATTCCAGCACTATACCGTGCCGGCTTGGGCGTCACCCAGGGGAAGGCGTTCGCCTCATCAACATCGGATTCCGACGAGGCCTAACGACACGTCCTGAGCGGGTTAGCTGTTTTCAATGGCTAGCGGACAAGAAGGGGTCTGGTGCACGGCGAGCCGATAGCGGTTCACTGTGCGGACCGTTCCACCCGATACCTCTTTGGGCCCGTGCCGCTACGTCCCTGTGGGAACACCAAATTCTGAGAGTCCCGCCGGTGACATGTCGTGGAACCGGTTCGCATGCTCAAATCGCATCTGGGTCAGCAGTAGACTGCTTGCGCCGACAACCCCCATCGCATAAAGCTTGTGGTCTGCGCGACTCTGGATTCGATGTGCATCGGCGTTTCTGAGAGCCATGGATAATCCCATCGCAAGGCGATGCCAGCCCTGTTTCTCACCCTGCGTCAAGCCAAGCCGATAATCACCACCGTCGCCGAAAACTGCGGTCATCAGCCTTTCACCAATCTCCTCAGCTTTCCGCCCTGCCCACTTCCGAATCCGATCCTCTGTAAAAATGGCGGTCTGACTTGCGACCGTGGCCCACTCCTCTGCGACCACATGGCCGCCAACGTAGGCCCAAAGCTCGGGATCGAAGCCTGCATCCGCTACAACGTCTGTCACAGCCGCTAGATGCTCTAGCTCAAAGATCGCGGCATCAACAAGACCGATTGATATCGACCTTGCCCGCTCAAAGGTCTTCACCATGTCCTCTCGAGGAGCGGGCTCGAACCAAGGCGTCCAGCTGACCTTTTGGAAAGAGGAGGTGATGTGATGGGTTTCGCCCAAGGCTTTGATCAATACGGACCGAAGCTTGGTCTCCCAAGCCGAAAACTGCGCCGACGAAACCGACAGCAACGGCAACGCCACGCATTCCTCGCGCAAAGTCCGCAGTAGAGGGACGACGTCTTGAGCCTTCACGGATACAACTGTACGCGGACGGAGTGGATCTTTTGCCGGGCAGTCACCGACCAACCAGTCTCCTCTGAGCCGGCCCAGGTCGTTCGTCCTAGGGTGCGCTCCATCATGGCCTGGTCGGAGGAGACTGGCAGCCCTTGCGGTGCCTGATGGGGTGATCCAGCCCGCCGACCGGGCGGCGGGTCGTGCTGCTGCGGACTCAGTGCGGACTGAGGACGTTAGTCCGGGCCTTGACGCGCTCAGTCCGGATCGCCAGCAGCATGGCTGACCAGGTAAAACGGTTGGTGGGGCGGGCGGGACTCGAACCCGCGACCGAGGGATTATGAGTCCCCTGCTCTAACCGGCTGAGCTACCGCCCCGAACACCGCGCCGGATCTTATCCCGCTCGGCGATCAGCAGCCAGCACCGAGCCGGCCGGTGCCCACGCCTGTGCCAGCACGATGGGCTACAGGAATATAACAGCGTGCTCGGGTACGCCTGTCAGCCGGCGCGCAGCTCGTCCAGCACCGCGCCGGCGGCGCGCCAGCCGCTGGTGAGGGCGCCCTGGATCGATGGGCTGTCCTGGTGGTCACCGGCCACGAAAAGGCCCTCCCCCAACGCCACCGGCTTGCGCAGCTGCCCCTGTGGCGGCGGCGCGGCGGGTAGCGCGTCGGGGATGGCCACGGTGGTGAGGTGGGTCCAGTCGGCGGTGGAGCGGCCGTACAGACGGGTCAACTCGGCCCGGATGGTCGGCTCGGGTGGGGCCGTCGGGCCGACCACCGAGGTGGCGATCAGGTGCCGTCCGGCAGGTGCGTAGGAAGGTGCGGCGTTGCTGAGCACCACCGTGTTGGCGACGAGTTCGCGTCGGTCGCCGTCGACGAGCAGGATCGGTTCGGTGAGCGGCGGCTCGGGCGCGCTGTGGTAGTAGGTGGTGTAGCTGTGCATGCGTACCGTCGCCAGGGCCGGCAGCAGCGCGGACGCGGCGGGTGGGTCGACGGCGACCACGACGGCCCGGCAGCGGATCTCGCCGGCCTGGGTGCGGACCCGGCCCGGGGTGACGGCCGCGACCGGGGTGTCCAGGTCGAGCAGGTCGGCCGGCAGCGGTGCGGCGATGGCCAGGGGCAGCGCGGCCATGCCTTCGGCGGGCAGGCCGATCCGGCCGCGGGCGAACGAACGCAGCACCATCGCCAGTACGCGACTGGAGGTGGACAGTTCCCGGTCGACGAACACACCGGAGAGGAACGGTCGCAGCAACTCCTCGATGATCGCGTCGGAGAGGCCGGCGCGACGCAACGCCGTCTCGGTGCTGGTTTCCGGCGCGGCGAGCAACCGGGACGTGGGCAGGGTGGCGCAGCCGGTGGCGAGCGCGGCGAAGCGCAACCGGTCGAGCAGGGAGCCGACGCCGGCGAGCGCGGTGCCGGGCCCGCCGGTCGGTTCGCGCAGCGGGTTGACCAGCCGTAGCAGGTTGTCGCCTTTACGGACCAGCACGCCGGACGTGAAGTAGCCGAGGTTGAGGCGGTCGGTGTCGAGCAGTGTGCCGAGCCGGGGGTAGGCGGTGTTGAGCACCTGGAAGCCCCGGTCGATGAGGTGACCGTCGACCACGTCGGTGGCGACCCGGCCGCCGAGTCGACCCTCGGCCTCCACCAGCCGCCAGGGCACGCCGGCGCGGTGCAGCCGGCGGGCGGCGGCGAGGCCGGCCAGGCCGCCGCCGACGATGACCACATCGGTTTCAGCCAGCACCGCGCGCCTCCCGCTCACCGTTCGCCCGGGACAACCGGCCCGGCCACCAGATCTTCGGCCCGATGTCGTACGCGAGTGCGGGCACCAGCAGCGACCGGACGATGATGGTGTCGATCAGTACCCCGATGGCGACCGCGGTACCCAACTCGACGAGCACCACCAGTGGTAGGACGGCGAGGGCGGAGAAGGTCGCGGCGAGCACGATGCCGGCGGAGGTGATCACCCCGCCGGTGACGGCGAGGCCGGAGAGCACCCCGGCGCGGGTGCCGCGCTTGACCGATTCCTCGCGGACGCGGCTCATCAGGAAGATGTTGTAGTCGATGCCGAGCGCGACCAGGAAGACGAATGCGAACAGCGGGAACGCCGAGTCCACGCCGGGGAAGTCGAAGACGTGGCGGAACAGCAGTGCGCAGAGGCCGAGGGTCGCGGCGAAGCTGAGCAGCACGGTGGCGATCAGCAGCAGTGGGGCGAGCAGCGCGCGCAGCAGCAGGGCCAGGATCACCGCGATGACCACCAGCACCACCGGGATGATGACGTTCTGGTCGCGTTTCGCGGCGTCCGAGGTGTCCACGTTGATCGCGGTGAAGCCGCCGACCACCGCGTCCGCGCCGGGCACCTGGTGTACGGCCACCCGCAGCTCGCGGATGGTCCGCTCGGCGCCGTCGCTGTCGGGTGGGTCGGTCAGGGTGGCTTCCAGCTGCACCCGCCCGTCGACGACCTTCGGGGCGGCGTTCTCCTCGGGTGGGCCGGTCTGCGGGCCGGCGGTGAGGGGGCGGACGTCGGCGACGCCGGGCACGTCCTTCGCCACCTGGGCGACCTGTCGGGCGGTCTGCTCCGTGGTGAAGATGGTGGCCGGGCTACCGGTGCCGGCCGGGTAGTGCCGGGAGATCACCTCCTGGCCGTCGACCGAGTCGGTGCGCTGGGTGAAGAGGTCGGACTGGCCGAGGGTGGTGGCGCCGAGCTGGGTGAGGCCGAGCGTCAGCAGGGCCAGCACGACCGCTGTGCTCAACCAGATCGGGCGGGCGTGCCGGGCGACGAAGCCGGCGATGCGAGCCCAGATGCCGTGTTCGGCCCGCGGGTCGGCCTGGTCGGCTCGCGGCCGTCGGGGCCAGAACGCCCACCGTCCGCCGAGCACCAGCAGTGCGGGGAGGAAGGTGAGCATCACCAGCAGGGTGGCGGCGATGCCGATGGCGGCGACCGGGCCGAGCGCCCGGTTGGAGTTGAGGCTGGACAGCAGCAGGCAGAGCAGACTGACGATGACCGTGCCGCCGGACGCGATGATGGCCGGCGCGGCGCCCTTCCAGGCGGTCTTCATGGCGTCCCACGGGCGGTCGTGCCGGTGCAGCTCCTCTCGGTAGCGGGCGATCAACAGCAGCGCGTAGTCGGTGCCGGCGCCGAAGACCAGCACGGTGAGGATGCCCTGGGCCTGCCCGTTGAGCTTGACCACGTCCGCGTCGGCGAGCAGGTAGACGAAGACCGAGGCGAGGGCGTACGACATCCCGGCGGCGAGCAGCGGGAAGATCCAGAGGACGGGGCTGCGGTAGACGATCAGCAGGATGACCAGCACCACGACCAGCGTGACCAGCAGCAGTGGCCCGTCGATGGCGGAGAAAACCTTGATCAGGTCGGCGAGCAGGCCGGCCGGGCCGGAGACGTCCACGGTGAGGCCGTCCCGGTCGCCTCCGGTGATGTCGCGCAGTTGCTCGACGATCTGGCCGATCTCCTCACCCTCGGCGTCGTCGACCGGTACGACGACCTGGAGTGCCTGGCCGTCCTTGCTCGGGATGGGCGAGGGCAGTGGGGTGACCACGCCGGGGATCTGGGCGAACCGGGCGGCGTCGGCGCTGACCCGTTGCCGGTCGGCGTCGGTGATTCCGGTGGGCCGCTCGTAGACGACCAGAGCCGGGATGGTCTGCCGGTCGACGAACTCGCCGGCGAGGTCCTGGGCGCGGGTCGCCTCGGCGTCGGTGGGCAGGAAGGCCGCGTTGTCGTTGGTGGCGACCTCGCTCAGGCGCCCCGCGTACGGGCCGGCCACGCCGCCGATCACCAACCAGACCAGCACGACCGCCACCGCGATCAGCGTGGCCCTGCCGCCTCGTCCGGACATCCGCACTCACCCCAAGGATCGACGCGTCAGTCGACGCGCTCCAAACGCGAGTCAACATCGCCCATCCTGCCGCCGAAACCTCCCGAGACAGTGCAAATCCGGCATCCCGCCCTGGCCGGAGGGCGGGGGTCGGGCGGATCAGACAGGGGGTCCGACGAGCGCCCGGGGGCTTCAGGCCGACGGGCGTTGGGTGGAGAAGCTCCCCCGATTGGACTCGAACCAATAACCTGCCGGTTAACAGCCGGCTGCTCTGCCAATTGAGCTACAGGGGATCGTGCTCCGCGCGACTTCGGATCTCCCCGACGCCGTGCGACGGGACAAGAGTACAGGACATCCCCCGGTGGCGGTCCAGTGGGTTCCCTCCCCGCCGCCGCATGGACAATAGGGGTAAATCGCCATCCCGGCACAAGCATGCTTGAGCGGAGAGCAGGATGGGTAGTTAGCTGCGGACAGAGGACGCAGGCGCGAACAGGTCGCCTTCCGACGAGGCAACTCGCCGGGGGTGACGGCGCGTCAGGTACGGAAGGAGCCGCCATGCGCGGAAAGATCATGTTTCTTGGCGGGCTGGCTGCGGGATTCGTCCTGGGCGCCCGTGCCGGCCGGGAAAAGTACGAAGAGCTCGTGGTCCGGGGCCGCAAGGTGCTCGACCACCCGACCGTCCAGGAGGCGGCCGGGGTCGCGCAGGCCCAGGCCAACAAGCTCTACAGCGAGGGCAAGGACAAGCTCGGCCAGACCAAACTGGGCGAGAAGCTGGGCACCGGCAACGGCAGCACCGGCAAGCAGGAGCTGACCGCCGCCGACGACGCGTTCGCCGGCACGCCCGCCACCGTGGGCGCCAAGGCGGGCACCAGCACGGTCGGCACGACCTCCGGGTCGCCGTCGTCCACCAACCCCCGCACCAAGCCGTCCGGCTCGGGCACGAACGCCAGCACGCTCTGACCAACGCACGTACACGGGCCGGTCGCCGCAGGGCGACCGGCCCGTGGTCTGTCCGAGGTGCGGTCAGTCCTTGCTGCTGAACGCCGCGTCGAAGGCGGCGCTCGGTGCGTCGAAGGCGAGCCGGCGGACGAACTGCAACGCCTCCGGGGCGCCAACCAGCCGGTCCATCCCCGCGTCTTCCCACTCGACCGAGATCGGGCCGGTGTAGCCGATCGCGTTCAACGCGCGGAAGCAGTCCTCCCAGGGCACGTCGCCGTGGCCGGTGGAGACGAAGTCCCACCCGCGCCGCAGGTCGGCCCAGGGCAGGTGCGAGGCGAGGCGACCGCGCCGGCCATCGCCGGTACGCACCTTCGCGTCCTTGCAGTCCACGTGGTAGATCCGGTCGGCGAAGTCGAAGATGAAGTTCACCGGGTCCAGCTCCTGCCAGACGAAGTGCGACGGGTCCCAGTTCAGCCCGAACGCGGGCCGGTTGCCGATCGCCTCCAGCGTCCGCTTCGTCGTCCAGTAGTCGTACGCGATCTCACTCGGGTGCACCTCGTGCGCGAACCGCACCCCCACCTCGTCGAACACGTCGAGGATGGGGTTCCACCGGTCGGCGAAGTCCTGGTAGCCGCGCTCGATCATCGCCGGCGGCACCGGCGGGAACATCGCGAGGGTGTGCCAGATCGACGAACCGGTGAAGCCGACGACCGTCTTCACCCCGAGCTTCGCCGCCGCCCGCGCGGTGTCCTTGATCTCCTCGGCGGCCCGCTGACGAACCCCCTCGGGCTCCCCGTCGCCCCAGATGCGGCCGGGCAGGATGTCCTGGTGCCGCTCGTCGATCGGGTGGTCACAGACCGCCTGACCAACGAGGTGGTTGGAGATCGTGAAGACCTCAAGGTTGTGCTTCGCGAGAGTCTCCCGCTTGCGCTCGACGTACGAGTCGTCGGCGAGCGCCTTGTCGACCTCGAAGTGGTCGCCCCAGCAGGCGATCTCCAGACCGTCGTAGCCCCACTCGGAGGCGAGCCGGCAGACCTCCTCGAACGGAAGGTCGGCCCACTGGCCGGTGAAGAGCGTGATGGGTCGCGCCATTGTCCTTCTCCCCTGTTGTGATGGGGATTCCATGTGCGGACCGGGGCGAGGGGTGACCGGACGTACGCGGCGCTCGGGCGGTCACCGGTGGGTGCGGAGCACACCTGAGCCCGGCGGGTTGCGCCTCCCACCGGGTCACCGGCCACCAGCACGGTCGCCGACCCCAGCCTATTTCCGCACTACCCCATCGGGGAAGCCCCGCGGTCGGCCGATCATTCGACCATTTCCTCGGGCGCGGGCAGGACAGCCCGCACGGTGAAGCCACCACCGGCACGCGGGCCGGCCGAGAACGTGCCGCCGAGCCGCTCGGCGCGCCTGCGTACCCCGAGCAGACCTTGGCCGCCGGCCTGGGTGCCGCCGCCTTCCGGAGCGGGACCGGCGCCCTCGTCGCGGACCTCGATGGTGATGCCCGCGGCGTCGTAGCGCAGGCGGACTCCGACCGGAGCGCCCGGCGCGTGCCGGCAGGCGTTGGTCAGCGCTTCCTCGATGATCCGGTACGCCACCACGTCGACCGGGCCGGGCAGCGGCCGGGGTTGCCCGGCCATGCTCCACCGCACCGGTTGGCCGGCGGTGAAGCCCTCCACCAATGCGTCCAGGCGGTTCAAGCTGGGCGCCGGCGACGGGTCGTCCGGCTCGCCGGGCCGGCGCAGCGCATCACCCAGCCGGTGCCCCTGCGCGAGCACCCTCCCGCGCCACTGCGCGAACCGCCCCATGCAGGTCAAGGTACGGCAGTCGGCTGTGAGCCGGTCCGTGGGCGTCCGCGGGGCGGCGGGCGAATCAGTGCGGCGGGCGAATCAGTGCGGCGGGCGAATCAGTGCGGCGGGCGAATCAGTGCGAGCGTGATGCCTCTGAGTCATCTTGATGACTCAGAGGCATCACGCTCGTGAGGGACACCGCCTCCCCGCGCCGTCGCGACGACCGTCGGGCACGCCGGCCGGGCTTCGTCGGCGCTCGGGCCGGGTGCTGGAGGGGCCGACGGGGTGAGCCGTGGCCCCTCCGGGTCAGTCGATCAGGGCAGGATCCACTTCTGGTTGGCCGCGTTGAGGCAGGTCCAGAGGTGCACGATGGTGCTGTCGGCGGAGTTGTTGCCGGAGACGTCCAGGCACTTGCCCGACGACGGGTTGCGCAGGGTGCCGTCGGACTGGGCCGCCCAGTTCTGCGCGCCGCTGCCGTTGCAGGTCCAGAGCTGGATCTTGGTGCCGTTGGCGGTGCCGCTGCCGTTGACGTCCAGGCACTTGCCGAGCGCCTTGATCGTCGAGTTCGGCGTCACCGTCCAGGTCTGGGCCGCGCTGCTGTTGCAGGTGTAGATCTGGATCTGGGTGCCGTCGGCGGTGGCACCGTTGCGCACGTCCAGGCACTTGCCGGCGAGACCCTTGACCGGGCCGACCCCGGTGCTGCCGCCACTCCCCTTGACCAGGGTGAAGTCGTCCACGTCAAAGAGCCCGGTGCCGCTACCGGTGAAGGTGAGGTAGAGGTTCTGGGTGCCCGACGGGACGTTGGACAGCGCCGTGGTGACGTTGGCGAAGGTCGTCCAACTGCCGGTGTTGGGCACGGCGACCGAGCCGAGCACCGGGCCGGTGGCCGAACCGGTGCGCACCTGGATGGTGCCACCCGCGCCGCCGGAGACGACCCGGGAGGTGAACGAGGTGACCCCGGTCAGGTTGACGCCGTTGTACGCGGCCCAGTCCCCCGGGTCGATGTAACCGATGGTCTGCCCACCGTTGGCACCCGCCTTGGTGAACGCGGAGACGCCGTTGGCCGAGCTGAACGTCTCGGCCTGGATCGTGGTGTTGCCGGTCGGCGGCGGCGTGGTGCCCAACTCCTTGATCCGGATGTTGCGGAAGAAGGCGTCGTCACCGGTGCCGTGGTTCTGGATGCCGATGTGGCCGGCCAGCGAGCGGACCGGGTCGGTGTTGGTGAAGTCGTTGATCTTCACCCCGTTCAGGAAGATCTGCAGTCGCTCGCCCTCGACCAGCAACTCGTACGTGTTCCACTCCCCCGGCGCGTTCAGGGCCGCGTCGCGGGCGGCGATGTCGGCGGACTTGAAGGTGTAGACCGCGCCGGTGGTGCGATCCGTCGCGTCGGTGGCGTCGATCTGGATCTCGTAACCGTTGTCCACCGCCGACCACGGGTCACTCGACGGTGGGAACCCGATGAAGATGCCGGAGTTGTCGTCACCGGCCAGCTTCCAGTCCAGCTTCAACGAGTAGTTGGTGAACTGCTTGGCGTTGTACCAGTAGAGCCCCATGCCGCCGACCGAGGTCAGGGTGGCGTCGGAGTTGGTGAAGCTGCCCGGGCCGGCCTGTGACCAACCGGCCGTCGAGCCGTTGAACAACGGGGTGTAGCCGGTCTCGGGCCGGCAGTCGGCCTTGCTCCGACCGGAGGCGTACCGGATGCCGCCGAGCAGGTGGTTCCGGAAGTTCGACTCCGCGTACGACGCCTGGGTGTGCCCCGCGCCGGTGTAGAAGGACCGGCCGCCGCTGTAGCTCTTGCACCAGCTCAGCGGGTGGTCGGCGCCCATGCCGCCGCCGGAGTACGACGACTCGTCAAGGGTGGCCAGCACGTGGGCGGTCGACCGGGCGTTGGTGCGGTAGTTGTACCACTCGTCGGTGCGGGTCCAGGTCTGCGGCAGATGCCCGGTCGCCGCGTGGCCCCGGTCCTCCACCTTCATGTTGGCCTGCTGGATGGCCGGGTGCGAGGCGAACCACGCGCCCACCAGGTTGCCGTAGAACGGCCAGTCGTACTCGGTGTCGGCTGCGGCGTGCACACCCACGTAGCCGCGGCCGGAGCCGATGTACGACTCGAAGGCGGTCTGCTGGCTGGCGTTGAGCACGTCGCCGGTGGTGTTGAGGAAGACGACCGCCTCGTACTGGGCGAGGTTGCTCGTGGTGAACGCGGCGGCGTCCTCGGTCGCGGTGACGGTGAAGTTGTTCGCCGCGCCCAGGTCGCGGATGGTCTGGATGCCGACCGGGATCGCGTCGTGCCGGAAACCAGCGGTCTTGGAGAAGACCAGCACGTCGTACGGGGCGTCGGCGGCGCTGGCCGGGGTGGCGGGGGTGGTGCAGGCGATGACGGCGAGTGCGGCCATTGCCGCACCGAGGACGGGTCGCAGGCGTCTGCGCATATCGCTCTCCTAATTGCGGTTAGGAGGGGCCCCTCGCCCCACACTAGGCGTTGTCGAAGGGCCCCTCCCGCCAGCTCAGGGCAGGGTCCACTTTTGGTTGGCGGCGCCGCTGACACAGGTCCACAGGTGGACCACGGTGCTGTCGGCGGAGTTGTTGCCGGAGACGTCGAGGCACTTGCCGGACGCCGGGCTGCGCAGTGTGCCGTCGGCCTGGGCGGACCAGTTCTGCGCGGCGGTCCCGTTGCAGGTGTAGAGCTGGATCTTGGTGCCGTCCGCGGTGCCGGCACCCGAGACGTCCAGGCACTTGCCCAACGACTTGATCGTGGAGTTGGGGGTGACCGCCCAGGTCTGCGCGGCGCTGCCGTTGCAGGTGTAGATCTGGATCTGCGTGCCGTCGGCGGTGGCGGCGCCCCGCACGTCCAGGCACTTGCCGGCGAGGCCCTTGATCGGCCCAGTCCCGCCGGCCGATTGCGTCCCGGTGACGAAGGTGAAGGCGTCCAGGTCGTAGAGCGCCCCGGTGCCCGACCCGGCGAAGGTCAGGTACAGCGTGGTCGTGCCGGTCGGCGGGTTGGTGATCGTCCCGGTGACCGTGGTGAAGGTTTCCCAGCCGCCGGTCACCGGGACCGTGGCCGAGCCGAGCACCGTGCCGGTGGCCGAGCCGGCCCGGACCTGGAGGGTGCCACCGGCACCCGCCGAGGAGACCCGGGCGTTGAACGAGGTCACGTTGCCCAGCCGGTACGGCTGGAACGCGATCCAGTCGCCGTTGTGGATGTCACCGACGGTCTTGCCGCCCTCGGCCGGGGTCTTGCTGAACACGTTGATGCCCGACGAGGTGCCGTAGAACTCGGCCTGGCGGTGCCGTGGCGGCAGCGTGTGCTGGGTGTGCGTGGTCAGCCCACCGGCGTCGGTGTACTCGGCGTCGAAGATCGCGAAGATGTTCGCCGCGTCGTCGTGCTCACCGTCGACCGGGATGGTGATCGAGCCCGAGCAACCGGTCTTCGAGGTGATCTGGTGGCCGTGCTGGTCGTGCCCGAGCACGTAGGTCATCTTGACCTTCGTGCAGTCGATGGTGCCGTCCTCCGGGTCGGTCACCGTGATGCTGTACGGCACCGTGTCGCCGAAGCTGAACAGCTGACCGTTGCCCGGGTTGTTGATCGTGACCGTGGGCGCGGTGTTGCCGACGTTGATCTGCACGCTGCTGCTGCCGGTGGCACCCTGCGGGTCCCGCACCGTCAGCGTGGCGGTGTAGGTGCCGTTGGTGGTGTACGTCTTCGTCGGGTTGGCTGCGGTCGAGGTGGTGCCGTCACCGAAGGCCCACGAGTAGGTCAACGCGCCGCCCTCGGGGTCGGACGAGCCGGCCGAGGAGAAGGTGACCGCGAGCGGGGCGGCCCCGGACGTGCGGTTGGCGCTGGCCGCGGCGGTGGGCGCCCGGTTGCCGCCGCCGACGTAGTCGAAGCGGTAGAGCGCCGAGTTGGCGTCGCCGTTGAAGTAGCCGGTGCCGTAGTCGAGCACGTAGTACGCGCCGTCCGGGCCGAAGGCCGAGTCCATCACCTGCTTGCCGACCCAGGGGAACGTGTCGATGGCACCCCGGGAGCCGTCGGAGTTGACGTGGATCGGCTTGATCCAGCCTCGGCCGAACTCGGTGGCGAAGAACTGCCCGTCGAACGACTGCGGGAACTTGGTGGTGGAGGTCGACGAGGCGTTGTACCGGTAGACCGGGCCGCCCATCGGCGACTCGGAGCCGCCGCCGAACTCGGTCGGGGTGCCGGCGTCGCCGGCGTACCGGATCCAGGCCGGCTGGGCCGGCGGCAGGGTGGTCAGGCCGGTGTTGCGGAACGAGTTGTTGGTCGGCCCGCCGGTGCAGTTGTACTTCGCGCCGCTGGCGTTGGTCGCGAAGTCCCACTCGTTGTACGTCTCGCTGGTGGTGTTGGTGCCGGTGCAGTACGGCCATCCGTAGTTGCCCGGCGCGGCGACCCGGTTGAACTCCACCTGGCCGGACGGCCCTCGGGTGGAGCTGGTGGAGCCGGCGTCCGGCCCGTAGTCACCGACGTAGACCACCCCGGTGGCCTTGTCCACGCTGATCCGGAACGGGTTGCGGAACCCCATCGCGTAGATCTCCGGCCGGGTCTTGGCCGTGCCGGGGGCGAACAGGTTGCCCGACGGGATGGAGTACGTGCCGTTGGCGTTCACCTTGATCCGCAGGATCTTGCCGCGCAGGTCGTTGGTGTTGCCGGCGCTGCGCTGCGCGTCGTACGCGGGGTTGCGGTTGGTCCGCTCGTCCAGCGGCGAGTAGCCGGCCGACTCGAACGGGTTGGTGTCGTCACCGGTGGACAGGTACAGGTTGCCGGCGGCGTCGAAGTCGATGTCCCCACCGACGTGGCAGCACAGGCCCCGGTTGGCCGGCACGTCGAGCACGTCGATCTTGCTGGACTGGTTGAGCGTGAAGTCCGAGTTGAGGGTGAACCGGGAGAGCCGGTTGACGCCGTTCCAGGCCGAGAAGTCGGTGCCGGTGGCCGGCGCGTCACCGCCGGGGGTGGAGAGCGGCGGGGCGTAGTAGAGGTAGATGTACCGGTTGCTGGCGAAGCCCGGGTCGACTCCGACGCCCTGCAGCCCCTCCTCGTCGTGGGTGTAGACCGACAGGGTGCCGATCACGCTGGTGGTGCCGTTGGCGTCGGTGCGGCGCAGGGTGCCGTTGCGGGCGGTGTGCAGGACGGAACGGTCCGGCAGCACTGCCAGCGACATCGGCTCACCCATGTCGGTCACGCCGCGGGCCAGCTCGACCTGCTGGAAGTCGCTGGCGACGATGGTGTGCGCCTGTGCGGGGGCCGACCCGGCGGCGAGTGCGACAGTGCCGGCGGCGACCGCCAGCAGCAGTGCCGATCCGGCGGAGAACCATCGTCGGGACCGTTGTCTGGGAACATCCTTCATGGACATCTGTGCTGCCCCTTCCTGACGAGTGACTGCCAGGCCGGGCGCGCGCCGTCGCGCCGGATGCCGTAGCGGTGGTGGGGGGTCGATGGGTTACCGCGCCGCCGGTTCACCTCGACGAAACATTGTCGTGTTGGTCACGACACTAAGTCGCACATGTGGATGTGTCTATGCCTTCCGGCGATTCAGCATCAACTTTCGTCGATTTTGTCGAAAGTTGCCGATCAGGCGCGTCGGTCGATCGCCTGACCGGCCAGCGCGACCAGCGCCGCGCGGGCCTCGTCGGCGACCACGGCGCTCCGCAGCGCCGAGAGCGCCGCCTCGGTCCGAACCCGGATCATCTGCTCGATCCGCTCCCGCGCGCCGGTCGCCTCGATGATGTCGCGCAACTCCGCCGCACCCCCGGCGTCCAACGCCGGGTTGCCGAACAGCTCCCGCAGCCGGAGGGTCTGCGGCCGGTCGGCGGCGCTGCGGGCCAGCGCCATCATGACCGTCGGCTTGCCCTCGCGCAGGTCGTCCAGGACCGACTTCCCGGTGACCGCCGGGTCACCGAACACGCCCAGGACATCGTCGCGGAGCTGGAACGCGTCACCCAGCGGGTCACCGAACTCGCCCAGCGCGGCGATCAGCTCCGGCCCCGCGCCGGCCAGAGCCGCGCCGATCTGCAACGGCCGGGTGACCGTGTACCGGGCGGCCTTCATCCGGATCACGGTGAGCGCGCTGGCCACCGAGCCGTCCCCCACACCCGAGACCAGGTCCAGGTACTCCCCCGCGATCACCTCGGTACGCATCAGCGCGAACACGCCGTATCCCCGGTGCACCTGCTCGGTGCTCAACCCGCACTCGTGGAACATCTGATCCGACCAGGCGGCGCAGAGGTCCCCGCAGAGCAGCGCGGTGTTGCGGCCGTACGCCTCGGGGTCACCACGCCAGGACGAACGGGCGTGCAGGTCGGCGAAGAGCCGGTGCACCGACGGCTCACCCCGGCGGCGGTCGCTGCCGTCCAGGATGTCGTCGTGGATCAGCGCGAACGCGTGGAACAGCTCCAGCGCCGCCGCGGCCACCACGATCGGGGTGGCGTCAGCCGCCCCCGCGCCGCGCCAGCCCCAGTAGCAGAAGAGCGGCCGCAACCGCTTGCCACCGGCCAGGACGAACCGTTGCAGGGCGGTGAACACGCCACGCGGCGCGCCGTCGGGCCAGTCCGGGCCCTGCCGTTCGAGGAACCCGGCCAGCTCCGCGTCGAAGCGCGCCCGCAGCCCGCTGGCATCGGTGGGCGCAACGGTGACCGTCATGTCCGCGTCCCCGAACCGCTCGTGCCGTCAACGCCTAATCCGGCCAGGTCCAGTAGCAGTGCCTTGACCTCGGTGGCCGCGATCCTGTCCCGGGCCGCCGACGGATCGGAGCAGAGCAGCACCGGGGCGTCCGCCGGGTCGTCCGGCAGCCGCCCGTGCGAGCCCCGCACCGCCCGCGCGCCGGCGTCCAGGCCGACCGCGCTCATCAGGTAGCGCATGCCGAGCTTCTTGCGGGCCAACGCGACCCCCGCCCGAGCCTTCGCGGCACCGGGGTTCGCCGGGTCGAAGAACAGCTCGGCCGGGTCGTAACCCGGCTTCCGGTGAATCTCCACGAGCCGGGCGAAGTCCGGTGCCCGGTCGTCGTCCAACCAGTAGTAGTACGTGAACCAGGCATCCGGCTCGGCCACCAGCACCAGCTCACCGGCGCGCGGATGGTCCAGCCCGTGTGCGGCCTTGCCGTCGGCGTCGAGCACCTCGGCCACCCCGGGCAGGTTGGCGCACAGCTTCGCCACCGCCGGCACATCGGCCGGGTCCTTGACGTAGACGTGCGCGACCTGGTGGTCGGCGACCGCGAACGCCTTCGACGTCCACGGATCGAGGTACTCCATGCCCGCCTGGGTGTGCACCCGTAACAGCCCTTCGGCGCGCAGCAGCCGGTTGACGTCCACCGGGCGGGACACGTCGGTGATGCCGTACTCCGACAGCACCACCACTGTGGCGTCCCGCGCGCGGGCAGCGTCCAGGAGCGGGCCGAGCACCGCGTCCAGCTCGGCCGCCGCCGCCGCGGCCTGGGCCGACGATGGGCCGAAGCGTTGCAGGTCGTAGTCCAGGTGCGGCACGTAGACCAGGGTCAGGTCGGGTGACACGTCGGCGAGGATCTGCTCGGCCGCCTGGCAGATCCACCGCGACGACGGCAGCGCGGCCGTCGGCCCCCAGTAGGTGAAGAGCGGGAACGTGCCCAGCCGGCCGGTGAGCGCGTCGTGCAGCTCCGGCGGGTCGGTGTAGCAGTCCGGCTCCTTGCGCCCGTCGGCGTAGTAGACCGGGCGGGGCGTCACCGTCCAGTTCACGTCCGCGCCCATGGCGTACCACCAGCAGACGTTGGCCACGGTGTAGCCGGGCTCGGCCCGCCGGGCTGCCTGCCAGAGCTTGTCCCCGCCGACCAGCGCGTTGTGCTGCCGCCACAGCAACACCTCGCCCAGCTCCCGGAAATACCACCCGTTGCCGACGATTCCGTGCCCGCTGGGCGGCTCGCCGGTGAGGAAGGTGGACTGCACCGAGCAGGTCACCGCGGGCAGCACGGTGCCCAGCTCGGCCCGGAAGCCGCCGTCGGCGACCCCCCGCAGTCGCGGCATGTGCGCCAGCAGTCGGGGCGTCAACCCCACCACGTCGAGGACCACCAGTCGCCGGCTCATCGCGTCACTCCCATACTCACGGATCGCTCTGTGGTCAGGCCGAGGCCGACCAGTTCGTCGCGGGCGAACGCCAGCTCCGCGGCGATGCCGGCGGCCAGCTCCGCGTCGGTGCCGGGCCGTCGTGCGGCCGGCAGCACCCCCCAGGTGTACGTCTCGACGTCGAGGTGGTCACAGCCGGCGGTCGGACCCTCGAAGAGCGCTCTCAGGGCTGCACGAAGCACCGGCAGGGTCGAGCCGAGCGGCTCCTCGGGTGGGGCGTGCAGGGGCACGTGGTAGTGCACCCGCCACGGGCCGGGTAGCGCCCGCTCCAACGCCTCGTCCAGGTCGTCGGCCGCGTACGCCGGGTCGGCCGGGTCGGCCAGACCCGCGCAACCGGCGCCCCGGGTCTGGTGCAGGAAGCGGGGCTCCACCCAGCGGCGCAACGCCTCGGCCCCACCCTCCGGGTCGGCGGCCTCGACGGCGGCCGACACCTGCACCTTCACCACGGGTAGTCCGGCCGCCCGCAGTCGGTGCAGCGCCTCGGCCGGCTCCTCCCAGGCGCAGGCCAGGTGGGCCAGGTCGAGGCAGACGCCCAGCCGATCGGTGTCCATCCCGGACAGCAACGCGGCAGCTTGAGCGCTGCTCTCCACGACACAGCCGGGCTCCGGCTCGAAGGCGATGCGCACCTCACGGCCGGTGTCCCGCTGCACCGTGGCCAGGCCGGCGGCCAGTTGGTCCAGCCGACGTCGGGCCGTGTCGGCCCGGCCGGTGTCCCACGGTTGACGCCAGGCCAACGGCAGGGTGGAGATCGAACCCCGGGCGGCGTCGTCGGGCAGCAGGTCGGCGAGGACCCGGGCCAGGTCGAGGGTGTACGTCAGGCGCTGCTCGGTGGTCCAGTCCGGGTGGTACACGTCCTGCTTGACCACCGGCGCCTGGAAGGCCGCGTACGGGAAGCCGTTGAGGGTGACCACCTCCAGCCCGCGCGCGTCCAGCTCGGTGCGCAACCGGCGGCGTAGCGCCGGGTCGGCGGCCAGTTCGGCGGCGACCGGGGCGGCCAACCACAGGCCGAGCCCGAGCAGGTCGCTGCCGAGCGCCTCGCGGACCGGCACCGCGTAGGTGTCCAGTTGACCGAGGATGCCGGCGAGGTCCTCGGCGGGGTGCACGTTGGTGCAGTAGCCGAGGTGGACGGTTTCCCCGCCGGCATGTCGCAGCCGCATCAGCTGCCGCCGCGCAGGATCGAGTTGCCGGTCTGCGGGTCGACCGCGGCGGCGACGTCCAGGTCGCTGAGGTCGAGCCGCCCCGACTGCCCGTAGAACTCCACCGGGTTTCGCCACAGCACCTTGTCGACGTCGTCGTCGCTGAAGCCGGCCAGCAGCATCGCCTCGCCGGTGGCCCGGGTCAGCAGCGGGTCGGAGCGCCCCCAGTCGGCCGCCGAGTTGACCAGCATCCGTTCCGTGCCGTACTCGCGCAGCAGCTCCACCATCCGCTGCGGCGTCATCTTGGTGTCCGGGTAGATGGAGAAGCCCAGCCAGCAGCCGCTGTCGCGGACCAGCTTGACGGTCACCTCGTTGAGGTGGTCGACCACCACGCGACCGGCGTCGATGCCGGACTCGGCGACCACGGCGAGGGTCCGTTCGCAGCCGCGCGCCTTGTCGCGGTGCGGGGTGTGCACCAGTGCCGGCAGCTCGTACGCCACCGCGAGGGCGAGCTGCGCCGCGAACGCCTCGTCCTCCTCGGGCGTCATCGAGTCGTACCCGATCTCGCCGACCGCGACCACCGCGTCCTTGTCCAGGTAGCGGGGCAGCAGGTCGAGGACCGGACGGCAGCGGGGGTCGTTGGCCTCCTTCGGGTTGAGCGCGATGGTGGCGAAGTGGCGCACCCCGAACTGCCCGGCCCGGAACGGCTCCCACCCGATCAGCGAGTCGAAATAGTCGGTGAACGAGGCGGCGCTGGTGCGCGGTTGACCCAGCCAGAACGCCGGCTCCACCACCGCCCGCACGCCGGCGGCGGCCATCCGTTCGTAGTCGTCGGTGGTGCGTGAGGTCATGTGGATGTGGGGGTCGAAGATGCGCATTCACGCCTCCCGGGGCAGTGCGGCGGTGAGCCGGTGGAGCAGGTCGGTGGCGTCGGCGGGCAGGTCCCGGCCGGCGGCGTGCCGTTCGGCGGCGAGCGCGGCCAGCATCGCGGCCAGCTCGCCGTCGGCCCGGGTGTCCAGGTCGGCCACGGCGGCGAGGGGCACGCCGCTGAACACGCACTTGAGCACCGCCTGTCGCCAGGCGGCCGCGTCGAGGTGGCGGGCGTAGGGGCCGAGCGCGGCGGCGACCAGCCGGGTGTCGTTGGTCCGGATCGCGTCGTGCAGCAGCGGAACTGCGGCGGCCCCGATCGGCAGCAGCGGCAGGGCCCGCAGCACGGCTCGTCGCTCGGCTGCGTCACCGTGCTGGTAGAGGCGCTCGGCGTACTCCGCGTGCTCGCCGGGCAGGCTGGTGAGCAGCAGCACCCGGGCCGCGTCGTCGGCGGTCCAGCCGGGGGCGTCGGGCAGCGCGGCCCGGCCGCAGCGTCGGCCGACGGTGGGGAAGAGCCGGGTGATCGCGGTGGGCTCGGTCGTGACCCGGCGCAGCGCCGTGTCCAGCCAATCGGGATCGGGTACGCCTCCCAGCGCGGCCCGTAGTGAATCCGGTGTCATCCCGTCTCCTCCCTCTTGCTGCTCCAGGCCCGCCCGCCACCCTTTGCTCTGCACCTATATATGCGCCGGGGCCTCTGTCGCAGGTGTCGCATCGGCGGGTGCAGAGCAAAGGGTGTTGGCAGGGTGGTCAAAGGTGGCCGTCGCGGCGGCGGCACGCAGGAACTCGATCGACCGGGCGGCCACGGCGGGCGCGGCGTGCGAGTCCCGGGGCAGCTCGACGGCGACCAGGCCGCGGTAACCGGCGTCGCGCAGCGCGGCCAGCACCGGCGGGAAGTCGATCTCGCCGACGCCGAACTCCAGGTGCTCGTGCACGCCCCGGCGCATGTCGTCGATCTGCACGTTGACCAGGTGGTCGGCCACCTCGGCGACGCACTGCGGCACCGGCCACGGTTCCAGGCACCGGCAGTGGCCGATGTCGAGGGTGATGCCGAAGCGGGCCGGGTTGTCGAGGGCGGCGTGCAGCCGACGCCAGTCGGCGATGTCC
The DNA here is from genome assembly GCF_036902955.1 of Micromonospora sp. CPCC 205558. Classification (NCBI taxonomy): domain Bacteria; kingdom Bacillati; phylum Actinomycetota; class Actinomycetes; order Micromonosporales; family Micromonosporaceae; genus Micromonospora; species Micromonospora sp. CPCC 205558. The sequence goes on along the minus strand of NZ_JBAKHR010000043.1, from coordinate 32,395 downwards.
TGCACCAGCATGCCCGGCTCCGGTTCGAAGCCGACGGTGACGCCGGCGGCGTCGGCCGCGTCGACCACTGTGGCGCAGCCGGCCACCAGCCGGTCCCAGGCGCACTGGGGTGACACCGCCTCGGGTCGGACACCGGCCCAGAACGAGACGGCGTCCGCGCCCAGGTCGGCGCCGATCCGCACGGCCCGGCGCAGGAACTCGATCCGCCGGGTCGGGTCGTCGTGCAGCAACGTCGGGGCGTGCTTCTGCCACGGGTCGAGCAGGTAGCGGGCCCCGGTCTCGATGACCACCGACAGCCCCAGTGACTCCAACCGTCGACCGACGGCGGCGACCCGGCGGGTGAGCCCGGGCGCGAACGGGTCCAGATGGTCGTGGTCCAGGGTGAGGGCCACCCCGTCGTAGCCGAGCTCGGCGATGACGGCGAGCGCGTCGTCGAGCCGGTGGTTGGCGAAACCGTTCGTGCCGTACCCGAGGCGCAGCGTGGTGGCGTCGGCGGCCGGCGCACCGGGCCGGGGCTCGGGGACGCTCATGTCGGGGAGACCTTCCGGGCCAACCGTCGACCCAGTGGCGCGGCCGCCGCGACGGCCACCCCGAGCAGACCTGCTCCACCGCGTGCGGTGAGGGCACCCTGGAGGGCCGGCAACCCGGTGATCCCGGCGCCGACGGCGGCGCGGACCCGACCGGCCGACGGGTCCCGGACGACCTCGGCCTGGGCCGCGCCGTACCGGGCGGCGTACCAACCGGCCAGCACTGCGGGCAGCACCGCCGCGATCGTGGCCGACCGGCTCCGACCGGCGCGCGGGCCAACCCCGTCGACGGTCCGATCGCTGACCCCGGTCTGGTTCGCCGTTCGGCCGGCTGCGCGTCGGCCGCCCGGCACGGCGGCACTCGCGGCGACCAGCGCGGTGCCGGCGAGGGTGCGCATCGGCAGGGTGGCGTCGGCGCCGGTGACCTCCCGGCGGGACAGCGCGGTGACCGTCCAGGTGTGCGCGGCGACGGTCGCCGCCGCCGGCAACGCCCGGGTCATTCGACCGCCGGACGCGCCGAGCAGCACGTCCAGCCCCCGGCAGGCGGCCATCACGGCCGGACCGGCTGCGGTGTTCTTGGCCAGCAGGTCGTACCCCCAGATGGTGGCGGCCAGCGGCACGGCGAGCGCGGCGGCGCGGCGACCGCCCACGGCGGCGGCCAGGCCCACGCCGGCGGCGGTGAGGCCCGCCGCGAGACCGACCGCGGCGGCCGGGGTGACCCGCCCGCTCGGAATCGGCCGCTCGGGCCGCTCCTCGGCGTCCAGCCGCCGGTCGGCCCAGTCGTTGGCGGCCATGCCGGCCCAGTAGAGCAGCACGGACGCGCCGGCCAGGGCCGGGGTACGCGGGCTCAACGCGCCGGCCGCCGCGGCCCCGGCGATCACGTCACCGGGCACCGAGAGCGCGGCCGGCGCCCGGACCAGCTCAGCGAGGTCAGCCAGCGTGGCCATGGGCACCGCCTGCGCTGTCGTGCAGTTGCCGGGTGAAGGCGGTCAGCCGGGCCCACTGTTCGCCCAGCGAGTGGGTGGGCGTGCCCAGCGGGTCCTTGAAGAAGAAGCCCAGGTCGGCCAGCGGCCCCACCTGCCCGGCGGCGTGCGCGGCGGCGGTGAGTCGGGCCAGGTCGAGCACCAGCGGCGCGGCCAGCGCGGAGTCGCAGCCGTGCCAGGTGAACTCCATCCGCATGCCGGTGCCGAGGAAACCGCTGAACGTGATCAGATCCCAGGCGGTCTTGAAGTCGCCCAGCTCCTCGACGTACTCGATGCGGGTGCCGCCCTGCGGGACGTAGCCCAACGTCTCGCCGAGCACCCGCTGTTTGCTCTGCACCTTCGCCGCGTTGGCGGCCGGGTCGGCGAGGGTGGCGCCGTCGCCACCGCCGAGCAGGTTGACCCCCGACCAGGAGCCCACGGCCAGGTTGCGCATCGCGAACATCGGCGCGAGCACCGACTTGACCAGGGTCTCCCCGGTCTTGCCGTCGTGCCCGGCGTACGGCAGTCGGGCCTCCTCGGCGAGCGCGGCCAGCGCCGGCAGCCGCAGCCCGGTGGACGGGGTGAAGTCGACGTACGGGCAGCCGGCCAGCAGCGCGGCGTAGCCGTAGAGGGAGCTGACCGGCAGCACTTCGTCCGGCCCGTCGAGGGCGGCGCGCAGCGCGGTCGGGTCGGCGTGCCCGGGGTGCGGTCGAGGGGACGGCTCGGTGGCGGAGACGTTGACCACCACCACCCGGTCCAGTTCGTGCCGCTCGCGGAAGCTGGTGAGATCGCGGACCACGGCGGCGGCCCGATCGGCCTGGGTGGCGCCGGCCGGTGCGGGGCGCAGCTCCTGGTCGACCACGGCCAGCTCGTCGCGGAGCGCGGCGACCAACCGCCAGGGGATGACACCGGCGTCTGCGAGGGCCTCGGCACGTTTGCACAGCGGGGTGGTGGCCAGGTCGTGCCCGCCGAAGACGAGGTCGGCGAAGGCCGGCAGGGCCGGGCCGCGCAGCTCGGGCAGCTCGGTGACGCAGCCGGTCGGCCCGGCCAGGCCGGCCCGCAGCGCGAGCCCCCCGACGATGCTGGTGGTCGCGACGGACCCGCGCGCTCCTACCAGCCAGACACCTGTTCGCATGGTGCTCCTTCCCCGTCCACGAGGAACCGTCGGTACCGCTAAATATAGGAATATCAGAATATGTTTCGGAAAGATACGGCCCGGATTTCCGAACAGCGAGTGGATGGGCCCCGTCCGCCCGCCCCCACCGGAAAGAGCACCGGCTTCCGACGTCGGCGTCGGCGGCGACGACGCCGGACCGGTCCCGGCGGGTGCGAGCAGACGGGGCTGGTAGGCAGGGTCGGGTCGGCGTCTCGACCCTGCCTCCCCCGCATCCGACCGGTCGGGGCGTTGGCATGCCCCGGCCGGCGTCTCAGGCCGCCGCGTCCACCGGAACACCGACCGAACCACGACCCGCCGGGAAACGGCGAGCGGGTGCGGTAGGGGCGGGGGTAGCGGCGGGCGGTCTCATCAGGTCCTCCGGATCTTCACCGGTGGTGGCGGTCCTCCGGTGCGGCCGGGGAATCCCGGTCCGGTCGCACCGGACGACCGTCCTGCTCGTGCGCCACCGGGCCGTACGGCCCGGCTGCACGCTCTCCGATGCCGACCTCTGTCCCGGCCACGGGGCGCAATCCGTGGCTGGTCCCTCGCCGGTCGGCGTCGGAAAGCCGGTCGGGCGATGGCGGCGCGTTCACCGCCATCGCGGATGGTCAGTTGTCAGACGCCCGCCGCGGTCAGCGTCGGTGCCACCTCGGCCCAGGAGGAGCCGAGCTCCGCCGAGCGCGCCACCGCGTCCAGCACCAGCTGGACCTGCAACGCGTCGGCGAAGGAGGGAGTCGGGTCGACACCGGTGGCGACCGCCTCGATGAAGTCGCGCATCTCGTGCGTGAACGAGTGCTCGTAGCCGATGATGTGGCCCGGGGGCCACCACGCCGACATGTACGGGTGCTCGCCCTCGGTCACCAGGATGCGGCTGAAACCCTGCTCCGCGGTGGGCCTGGTGGCGTCGTAGAACTCCAGCTCGTTGAGCCGCTCCAGGTCGAAGACCACGCTGCCCAACGAGCCGTTGATCTCGACCCGCAGCCCGTTCTTACGGCCGGTCGCGAACCGGCTCGCCTCGTACGTGGCCAGGGCGCCACCGTCGAGCCGCGCCACGAAGACAGCGGCGTCGTCGACGGTGACCGTCCCGGTGGGGGCCGTCTGGCCGTCCACAGTGGCCGCGAGACCGCTCGACTCGGCCGGCAACGGCCGCTCCTTGACGAAGGTCTCGGTGACCGCGCTGACGCCGCTGATCCGCTGACCCGTGACGTACTGGGTCAGGTCGATGATGTGCGCCCCGATGTCACCGAGCGCGCCCGAGCCCGCCCTGTCCTTCTGCAACCGCCAGACCAGCGGGAACTGCGGGTCCACGATCCAGTCCTGCAGGTACGTCGCACGGACGTGTCGAATCACCCCGAGCCGTCCGTCGGCGACCAACTGGCGCATCATCGTGACCGCGGGGACCCGGCGGTAGTTGAACCCGCACATCGACCGCGCTCCGGCGGCCCGGGCGACGTCCGCCGCGGCGGTCATCGCCCGTGCCTCCTCCACCGTGTTGGCCAACGGCTTCTCGCACAGGACGTGCTTGCCTGCGGCCAACGCGGCGAGAGCGATCTCGGCGTGACTGTCGCCCGGGGTGCAGATGTCGACGACGTCGATGTCGTCCCGGTTGATCAGGTCACGCCAGTCGGTGGTGTACGCGTCCCAGCCGAGCCGGTCGGCGGCATCGGCCACCTTCGCTGTGTCTCGGCCGCAGATCAACGCCATCCGGGCCCGCGCCGGCAGGTCGAACACGCGGTTCACGGTGCGCCACGCCTGTGAGTGCGCGGCGCCCATGAACGCGTAGCCGACCATGCCGACCCGCAGTTCTCTGTCTGTCGTGGACAAGGTGGGTCTCCCCCCGTATGTCAGAACCCGAGCTTGTCGTAGCTGCTCGCGTTCTCCTTGGTGATCGTCTCCGAGGCCAGCGTGATTTCCTTCGGAACCTGCAGCTCCGTCAGGTCGCCCAGGCCCCGACCCTGCGCGATGAGCCGCGCGAGCGAGACCGCCGACGAGGCCATCGACGGGTTGTAGGTGACGGTGGCCTTGAGCACGGTGTTGTCGGCCTTGATGGCGTCGATGGCGAGCTTCGAGCCCGCGCCGCCGACCATGAAGAACTCCGACCGGTTGGCCTGCTTGATGGCCGCGAGCACACCGATGCCCTGGTCGTCGTCGTGGTTCCAGATAGCGTCGATCTTCGGCAGCGCCTGGAGCAGCTGGGACGCCTCGCGCTGGCCGCTGTCCGAGGTGAACTCGGCCGAGCGCCGGTTGCTCACCTTGAACCCGTAGGTCGCCAGGGCGGCGTTGAAGCCGGCGGTGCGCTCGACGGTCAGCGGGATCTCCAGACCGGCGATCTCACCGATGACCGGGTTGCTGACGCCCTTGTCCTTGAGCATCTTGCCGATGAAGTGCCCGGCCGAGACGCCCATGCCGTAGTTGTCACCCTTGATGACCAGCCGCGAGGCCAGCGCGTCGGGGAACGCCCGGTCGAGGTTGACGATCGGGATGCCCGCCTGCATCGCCTGGAGGGCAACGGCGTTGACCTCCTTGCCGTCGTGCGGCAGCACGACGATGATGTCCGGCTTCTGGGCGATCAGCGTGCCGAGCGTGGAACGCTGGGCCTCGGAGTTCGACCCGCCGTCGACCTCCTTGAACTCCACGTCCGAGTAGGCGGCGGCCTGCGCCTTGGCGTTGGCGTGGATCGCGCCCATCCAGCCGTGGTCGGCGGCCGGGGCGGAGAAGCCGATGACGACCTTCTTGCCCGGGGCGTTGTTGCCTTCGCTGTTGCCGGCGGCCTTGGTCTGGGTGCTGGCGGCCGGGGTCTCGTTGCTGGTGCAGGCGGTGAGCAGGGTGGCAGCGCCTACTGCGGCTCCACCGAAGAGCAACCGGCGGCGCGACAGGTCGCGACTGTGCTGGGTCATGAATGACCTCCTGGGAGCGGGATTTGCCTTATTTGGGGTGTGCGAGGCCCGGCCAGCGTCGAAAGTTCTCGACGTCGCCAGGACAACGGTGCGGTGCGTCAGGTTGCGGTGGTGACCCTGTTCCGCGCGAGGAGCCGAGTGACGGACTTGAACTGGAACTGCTGGACCAGGACGGCGGCGACGATGATGCCGCCCTTGACCATGTTCTGTGCCTCGATGGAGAGGCCGTTGATGGCGAAGAGGTTCGTGATCGTGGCGAAGATGATGACGCCGAGCAGCGAGCCGACGATCGTGCCCCGGCCACCGCTGAGCAACGTCCCACCGATGATCGCCGCGGCGATCGCGTCCAACTCGTACAGGTTGGCCATCGCCGCCTGCGCCGAGGTCGCCTGCGAGGTGAGCATGATGGCCGCGATGCCGCAGCAGAGACCGGAGAGCGCGTAGAGCAGCATGGTGTGCCGTCGGACGTTGATGCCGGCCAACCGGGCGGCCTCCGGGTTGCCGCCGACGGCGATGGTCCGCCGGCCGAAGGTCGTCCGGTTGAGCACCACCCAACCGGCCAGCACGACCGCGCCGAGGATGTAGACGAGGATCGGGATGCCGATCACCTTGCGGGCCGCGATGTCGTTGATGAAGGTGCTGCTCGACACCTGGGTCTGCTTGTTGGAGATCGACGCCGCGAGGCCACGCGCAGCCACCAGCATCGCCAGCGTCGCGATGAAGGGGACGAGCTTGCCGTATGAGATGAGCACCCCGTTGACCAGGCCGACGCAGACGCCGACCACCAGGGCGGTGAAGATCATGCCACCGGCGCCGTAGCTCTGGGTGGCGACCGTGGTGCACCAGACCCCGGCCAGCGCGACGATCGCGCCCACCGACAGGTCGATGCCACCACCGATGATCACGAAGGTCATGCCGACCGTGACCACACCGACGACCGAGGCCAACTGCAGGATGGCCAGGACGTTGTTCCAGACCCAGTTCGGGTCGCCGTAAAGGTCGGGCTTGGTGACCGCGCCGACCACGATGAGCGCGGCCAGCACCCCGATCAGACCGAGGTTGCGCTTCGCGCCGTCGCCGCCGTCGCCCCGCCACCAGGAGAGCCGGCCCGAGGATGCTGCTTTATCGCTGGCCACCGCCGTCTCCGCCGGGTCCACCGGCGGCGACTGCGCCGGAAGCTGCGGGCGCTCCGGTGTCGCGGTGGGAGTGGGAGTCGCGTCGCTCATGCCGGTGCGCCTTCCATCAAGGACCCCGCCATCACGAGGTCAAGCACAGTGTTCTCGTCGAGTTCGCCGGCCGCGGCTTCGCGGACGACCCGCCCCTCCCGCATCACCAGCACCCGGTCGGCCAGACCCAGCACCTCGGGCACCTCGCTGGAGACCAGCAGCACCCCCACGCCCTGGGCGGCCAAAGCCCGGATGACCTGGTAGAGCTCAGCCCGGGCGCCCACGTCCACGCCCCGGGTCGGCTCGTCGAGCAGCAGCAACTTGGTGCCGCCGAGCAGCCACCGCCCGACCACTACCTTCTGCTGGTTGCCGCCGGAGAGTGTGCGTACCGGCCGGTCGACGTCCCGGGGCCGCAGCTCCAGGGTCTCGGCGATCCGGTCGGCCTCGGCGCGTTCCTTGGCGGCGTTGGTGAAACCGAGCCGCGCGTACCGGCCGAAGGTGGCCAGCGTGACGTTGCGGTAGATCGGCTCACCGAGCAGCAGCGCCTGGCTCTTGCGTTCCTCCGGGGCCATCCCCATGCCGGCGCGAACCGCCGCGCCGACGCCGGGACGCAGGGCCTTCCCGTCCATCCGCACCGTGCCGGCCTCCGCGAGGCGGGCACCGTAGATCGTCTCCAGCAGTTCGGAGCGACCGGAGCCGACCAGACCCGCGATGCCCACGATCTCCCCGGCGCGCACGGTCAGCGAGACGTCGGAGAACTCGCCCTCGCGGGTCAACCCGTCCACCTGGAGCAGGTCGGCGCCCGCGGTGTCGTCGGTCGGCCGGTCCGGGAAGACGTACTCGATGGTGCGGCCGGTCATCCGGCTCACCAGGTCGCGGGTCGGGGTGTCGCGCGCCGGCAGGTTCGCCGCCGTGGTCCGGCCGTCCTTGAGTACGGTGACCCGGTCGCCGATCTCGCGGATCTCCTCCAGCCGGTGGGAGATGTAGATGACGGCGATGCCCTGCGCGGTCAGCTCACGGATGATCCGGAACAGGTTGCCGACCTCGTCGTGGGCCAGCACCGCGCTCGGCTCGTCCATGATGATCAGTCGGGCCTCGTGCGACAGCGCCCGTGCCATGCTGACGATCTGCTTGCCCGCCGCCGGCAGGGACCGGACCATCCGCCCCGGCGGAATCTCACCGTGGCCGAGCCGGCTGAGGATCTGCCGGGTGTGCCGGGCCATCCGGCCGCGCCGGACGAACCCGAAGCTGCGGTACTCGTGCCCGAGAAAAGCGTTCTCCGCCACCGACAGGTCCTCGACGAGGTCGAGCTCCTGGTAGATCGTGGCGATGCCGGCCTTCATCGCGGCCTGCGGGTTGGCGAACGTGGCCGGCTCACCGCGCCACTCCACCTGCCCGGAATCCGGTTGGTGCACCCCGGCGAGCACCTTGATGAGGGTGGACTTGCCGGCGCCGTTCTGCCCGAGCAGGCAGTGCACCTCGCCGGCACGCACCTCCAGCTGCACGCCGTCGAGCGCGCGTACGCCGGGGAAGGTCTTCACCACATCGGTGAGGCGCAGGACCACCTCGCCCGCGACGGTGTCGGCGGGAGCCTCGACCAGCGGCGCCTCGGCGACGGCCTCGGCCGACGCGGTGGCGGGGTCATCCTCGGGCAGGGCCACAGTCTCCTCCTCGCTCACGACGGAATTCCGAAACAGCTCATGCGGCTTCCCCGAAGGCGACGTCGCTGGCGAGCACCGCCGCGCCGGTGACACCGGCCCGGCCGCCCAGCTCGGACAGGACGACGGGAAGGTTGCCGGTGGCCAGCGGCAGTGACCGGCGGTAGACCACACTGCGGATCTCGGCGAGCAGGATGTGACCCAGTTGGGCCAGCCCGCCGCCGATCACGATCATCGACGGGTTGGTGAAGCTGACCAGGCCGGCGAGCACGCCGCCGACCCGCCGTCCGCCGTCGCGGATCAACTGGATGCAGGTCACGTCACCCTCGACGGCACCCTCGGCGACGTCCAGGGCGGTCACGACACCACGCAGGGCCAGCCGCTCGGCCAGCGCCGGCGACGTCCCACTGCGGGCGGCGGCTGCGGCGTCCTTGGCCAGCGCGGCACCGCTGAACAGCGCCTCCAGGCAGCCGATGTTGCCGCACGAGCACATCGGACCGTGCGAGTCGACCTGGATGTGGCCGATGTCGCCGGCGCAGCCGTCGGTGCCCCGGTAGACCTCGCCGGTGAGGTAGATGCCGCACCCGATGCCGGTGCCGATCTTCACGAAGAGGAAGTCGTCCACCGAGTGGGCGACGCCGCCGTGCCGCTCGCCGATCGCCATGATGTTGACGTCGTTGTCGACCACGGCCGGGCAGCCGTGTTCCCGACTGAGCAGTTCGCGCACCGGGAACCGGTCCCAGCCCGGCATGATCGGTGGTGAGACCGGTACGCCGTCACGGAAGCTGACCGGGCCGGGTACGCCGATGCCGACCGCGTCCAGTCGCTCGTACGCGCCGTCGACCCGGGCCTTGTGCAGCAGCTCGTTGACCCGTTGCAGGGTCACCTTCGGGCCGTTGCGGATGTCGGCTGCCTCGGCGTAGTGGGCCACCGGTTCGAGGCGGCCGTTGACCACCTCGACGTCCATCGAACTGGCACCGAGGTCGACGGCGGCGAAGCGCAGCTTCGGGTTCAACTCGACGAGGGTCGAGCGACGCCCACCTCGTGATGCGGCGAGCCCCGCCTCGGCGACGTAACCCATCGCCACCAGGCGATCCAGCTCGGCCAGCATGCGCGGACGCGGCATCTGAAGGCGGTCGCCCAGCTCGGCCCGGGACACGGCACCCTCGTCGCGGAGCAACCGCAACAGTCGCACGTGCAGGGGGTCGACGGTCCGCACCCGGGGGCCCCCTCTGCATTGGCAACGTTCACATCGACGCAATGCCGATGTGTTGTGTCCGACACAGTAAGAGCGCTCAGCGCCGCCTGTCCAGAGCTTCAACCGTTCCGAGACCAACTTTTGTCCGAAAGAACAAAAGCTACTAGTCGATCAAGTAAAGGATTACGCACTGCCTGCACCCCCTCGCCTGCAGTTCCATCGACAGACACGCAATCGCCCCGCCAGCCGGTCCTCGGTGGCGGGGCGATTGGCGCTGAGCCGGGGCGGGCCCGGCGGTTGGCGCTGAGCCGGGGTGGGCCCGGCGGTTGGCGCTGAGGCGTCAGCGGCTCGGCGGTTGACGCTGAGGCCTCAGCGGCGGGCGGCGGAGTTGCGCTTCTTGCGGAGCTTGCGGTCGTCGCGCAGCTCGACGTACGGCTCGTCGTCCACCGCGTGGCCGGCCGAGATCGCGCGGCCACGCTCCAACTCCGCGTCGAACTCCGCCCCCAGCAGGATCGCGATGTTGCTCAACCACAGCCAGACCAAGAAGATGATCACCCCGGCCAGCGTCCCGTACGTCTTGTCGTACGAACCGAAGTTGCTCACGTAGAACGCGAACAGACCGGAGATCACCAGCCAGATCACCACGGCCAGCACCCCGCCCGGGCTGACCCAGCGGAAGCCGCCGTGCCGCGCGTTCGGCGAGGCCCAGTAGAGGATCGCGAACATCAGGCTGACCAGGATCAGCAGCACCGGCCACTTGGCGACGTCCCACACCGCGACCGCCGTCGAGCCGAGCCCGATCACGTCACCGACCGATTCGGCGAGACGGCCGGTGAAGACCACGATCACCGCGCTCGCCAGCAACAGCACCCCGATCACCGCTGTCACGCCGAGCCGGATCGGCAGCGTCTTCCAGATCGGCCGCCCCTCCGGCACGTCGTAGATGGTGTTGGAGGCGCGCATGAACGCGCCGATGTAACCGGAGGCCGACCAGAACGCCGCCACCAGACCGATGATCGCGGCGAGGCTGGCGAGGCCACCATTGCGGCCCGCAGCGTCGATCGCATCGGTGATGATCTGCCGGATGCTGCCGTCCGGCACCGCCTGGTTGACGGTGTCGGTGACGCCCTGGGTGGCGCTCTCGCCGAGCAGGCCGAGCAGGGAGATCAGCACCAGCACGCCCGGGAAGATGGACAGCACCCCGTAGTAGGTCAGTGCCGCCGCCCAGTCGGTCAGGCTGTCGTCCTGGAATTCGGTGATCGTCCGGCGGAAAGCCGCCTTCCAGCCACTGCCGGGCAGGTCGGTGGGGCTGTCCGGGCCCGCGTCGGGCCCGACCGGCGTGGTGGCGGGGTCACGCTCACGCTCACGATGGGCGGAAGACTCGTCCGAGGCCATCGCCCCTCCTCCTGGTCGGCGGTGTCACCTCCGGTCATGCCCCGTCGACGAGTGCGATAACCCCTACTTGTAGAGCAACCTGGCCATTCGGTGAGAAGCCACCAGCAGGCCGATCGCCACCACCGCCAGCAGGTAGAGCACGTCGAGCAGCCAGAGCCAGCCGCCACTGCCCAGCGTGACGCCGCGGATCAGGTGCACCGAGCGGTACAGCGGGGTGATCTCGACGAGCCAGTGCAGCACTGTCGGGTAGGCCTGTGCCGGCACGAAGGTGCCGGAGAAGAGGAAGAGCGTGAACTGCGCGGAGCCCAGCAGGTCGAAATCCTGCCAGCTGCGCATGAAGGTGGAGATCGTCATGCCGAGCGCCCCGAACGCGAACCCGACCAACACGGCGGCCGGGAGGGCGGTCAGCGCACGGGTGACGCTGGTCAGATCCAGGGCGACCATCACCCCGAGGAACGCCGCCGAGTAGGCGCTGCCCCGCAGCATCGCCCAACCCAACTCGCCCACGGCGATCTCGAACGGCCGTACCGGGGTGGCGATCATCCCGTCGTACAGCTTCATGTACTTCATCTTGCCGAAGAAGTTGAAGGTGGTCTCCGCGAGCGCCCCGGTCATCGCCGAGGAGGCGAGCATCGCCGGGGCCACGAACTCGGCGTACGAGACCAGCCGCCCGTCGGGCAGCGGCAGGTCACCGACGAGCGCGCCGACGCCCACCCCGATGGAGAGCAGGTAGAACAGCGGCTCCACGAAGCCGGAGAGCAGCAGCAGCCAGTAGACCGACTTCAGCGCCGCGACGTTGCGCCCGACCACCGACGCCGACCGCCGGGACGCGGCGGAGACGTCGACCAGCCGGGGCAGGATCAGCGTGACCACGACACCCTCTCTGCTTGCTCATTAGGTTGCTGTTCAGACGACGAGCTTGCGGCGGAACGCGCGCAGCGCCAGACACCAGCCGGCCACCGCCCAGGCGGCCAGGTAGAGCAGGTGCCCGGCGATCGACCACTGTGGGGCGACGCCGAGCGTGGCCGCGCGGCACAGGTCCACGGCGTGCCACAACGGCGTCACGTACGCCAGCCACCGCAACGCGTCGGGCAACGACTCGACCGGGAAGAACACCCCGGCGAAGAGCGTCATCGGAATGATCGCGAACCGGAACAGCATCGCCAGCCAACTGTCGCTCGACACCGACGCGGCGTACGCGAAGGTCGGCGCGGCGACGGCCAGCCCGAGCAACGCCACCACCGGGAGGGCCGCCACCGCCCACGGCGACCGCAGCGCCCCGAACATCCCGGTGACCAGCAGGAACGCCACGATCGTGGTGAGCACCCGGAACAGCACGAAGGCGAGGTGCCCGGCCACGATGTCAGCCACCCGCAGCGGCGACGCGCCCTGCGCGAAGTAGGTCTTGACCCACTGGAAGTTGCTGAACACCGGCCAGGTGGAGTCACCGACGGTCACCTGGAGCGCGGTCGAGGCGATCAGCCCGGGGACCAGCCAGTCGAGGTAACGCACCCCGCCGACGCCCTGGTCGATGTACGCACCGACGCCCACCCCGAAGCCGACGACGGTCAGCACCGGCAGCAGGAACGAGGAGAACACCCCGGCCCGCCAGGTGCGTCGCAGACCCACCAGGTAGTGCTCGAACACCGCGTACGCCGGAACCCAGGGGAACCGTGTCGATCCCGCCGCACTCACCCGACCACCCCGCCCCACCGTGCCGGCCATCACGACCTGTCTACCCCCGGGGTACGACAGACCGCCGGTCACCCTACGACGACCCCGCCGACGTGTCGCCCAGGTTTCGCCGCGCCGCCCACGGCACCGCGTAGTTGGTCAACCGCACGTAGCGGCCCACATCCGCCGCTTGATCAACTCGGGTTTCAAGAAGTCGGGGTGTCAACGGCGCGTCGGCCCGACTTCCTGAAAGTCGAGTCGATCACCGGAGCGACGACCGTCACCTACCGGCCGACGGGGTCGGACCCGACGAACGCCCGCCACGAGCCCGGCGTGAAGACCAGCACCGGGCCGGTCGGGTCCTTGGAGTCGCGAACGGCGACCACACCAGGAAGGTTGTCGGCGACCTCCACACAGTTGCCGCCGCTGCCGTTGCTGCGGGTGCTCTTGCGCCATCGGGCGCCGGTCAGCTCCATGTCTCCGCCACTTCCGCGATCAGGTCGAGGGACTGCTGCTGCGATAGTGCCTCACCCCGGATCGACTCCCACACCTCGACCATCTGCCGCACGTACTCGGCGCGGTCGATGACCTGCCCGTGGCGCTGCCCGTCCAGGTAGACGACGTCCTCACCGGTGGCGGTGGTGGCGATCACGAAGGGACCATCGAGCCCAGCGTACGCACCGGCCGACAGCGGCACGACCTGGATTCGGACCCGCGGCAGGGCCGACCCGAGCTTCACCAGGTGACGCAACTGCTCGCCCATCACCTCCGGCCCGCCGATGTGGCGGCGCAGCGCGTACTCGTCGACGACCAGGCTGAGCAGCGGCGGCCGGTCCCGGGTGAGCACGCCCTGCCGATCGAGCCGTGCGGTCACCTGTTGCTCGACCTCGTCCGCCGCGAAGAGCCCGGCACCGGCCAGGATCGCGCGGGCGTAACCCTCGGTCTGCACCAGACCCGGCACGTAGAGCGGCTCGAACGAGCGCAGTGCTGTGGTCTCCTGCTCGATGGCGGCCCAGTCGCGGAACCACGGCACCACTGCCTCGCGGCTGATCCGCCGCTGGATGCGTTCGAACCGGCCGTCGGCGGCGAACACGGCGTCACACCGACGGGCGAAGTCGAGGCTCGGCCGGCGCTCGGACGTCTCCACCTTGGCGACCAGCGCCCCGGAGTAGCTCAACGCCTCGGCCAGCGCCGTCTGTGACATCCCGGTGGCGGCCCGAGCCAGCCGCAGCTCCTCGGCGAAGTGCTCCAGCATGGACGAACTCTCCACGGACACCCTCCGTACATTCCCGTACCGTGCCGGGCCGATCGGCGTACGCGCTGGTCGTCGGCGTGCGGAACCTCCCACCGTAGTCGGGATCTCACCAGACTGTCACGCAGCGGGACCGCTCACGGGATCGGACGGCGGGCGGAACCACGCCGGGAGCGCCCCGTGACCCCCGATCCGGGGCGCTCCCACCCACCCGACGGAGGTTCCCTCGTGCGACTGACCTGGTCGGCTCATCACGGCGGCAGGCACTGATGCCGCGGTACCGCCCCCACCTGGCGGCACGCCCGTCCTGGCGCTGCCGGGTCTGCGGCGCGGCGTGGCCCTGCTCGCCCGCCCGGCTGGCGTTGCTCGGTGAGTACCGCGAGGACCGGATCGGCCTGCTCATCTACCTCGCCACGTTGCTCGATGAGGCAGCCGGCGAACTCCCCGGGCACGACGGGCTGACCGATCGCTTCCTCACCTGGGCCAGAGCCCGATGAGCGGTGATCATCGGTAGTTCCTGTCCACCTGGCCCACCGGCAATCCCGACAACACCGAGGCGGTCCCCTGCACATCGCGTGCGACATGAGCAGATCTTGGACAGTTTCCGTTATCGCGTAACGGAAACTGTCCAAGATCTGCGATTGGAGTCGGGCGCACCAGCGGCGAAGCCGCACGTGGGCCAGAGCCCGCTGAGCCGCGACCCGCCGGCAGATCAGCGGTGCGACACTGCGAACGATCAGTCGGGCGGCGACACTGCCAACGGCCAGTCGGGGGCGGCCAGTCGGGGCGGTCAGCCGGGCGCCGGTCAGTCGGGGGCGGCCAGTCGGGGGCGGCCAGTCGGGGGCGGTCAGTCGACCAGGGTGCGACCGGTCAGGTGCAGGAAGACGTCCTCCAGGCCGCTGCGCCGAACCAGCACGTTCGCCGGCTGGAGCCCCAGCGCGGCGACCTCGGCGACCGCCGCGTCGCCGTCCGGCACGTAGAGCAGGACCCGGTCGGGCAACACCTCGACCCGCTCCCCCAGCCCGTCGAGCTTGCCGGCGAACGGCTCCTGCGACTCGGCGGCGAAGCGCAGCTCGACCACCTCGCGGGTCGAGTGCTGCTCGATCAACGCCCGGGGCGAGCCCTCCGCGACGATCCGACCGCCGTCCATCACCACCAGCCGGTCACAGAGCTGCTCGGCCTCGTCCATGTAGTGCGTGGTGAGCACCAGCGTGACGCCCTGCTGCTTGAGCCGGAACAGCCGCTCCCACACCAGGTGCCGGGCCTGCGGGTCGAGCCCGGTGGTCGGCTCGTCGAGCAGCACGATCTCCGGATCGTTGACCAGCGCGCGGGCGATGGTCAACCGACGCTTCATGCCACCGGAGAGCGGCTCGACCAAGCTGTCGGCCCGCTCGGTGAGCTGGACGAAGTCGAGCAGCTCGGCGGCGCGCTCCCGGGCTGCCCGGCGGGAGATGCCGAAGTAGCGGGCGTAGACGGTCAGGTTTTCCCGGACGGTCAGCTCCGGGTCGAGATTGTCCAGTTGAGGGCACACGCCGAGGCGCGCGCGGATCGCCGGCCCGTCGCGGACCGGATCCATGTCGAGGATGCGCAGCTCGCCACCAGTGGGTGGGGAGATGCAGCCGACCATCCGCATGGTGGACGACTTGCCCGCGCCGTTGGGCCCGAGGAAGCCGAACGCCTCACCCGAGCGCACCTCGACATCGATGCCGTCCACGGCGGTGAACTCGCCGAACCGCTTCACCAGCCCGCGAGCCTGAATCAGTGGTCGCCCCGAAGTCACCGCCCGACACTAACCGCCAGGTCCGACAGCCCTCCACGCAAATACCCGCTCGCGGCGGTCGGTCACCCCGGTGTCCGTACCGCCGACGGCGAAACGCCGATCGATGCCCCACCCGTCAGCTGATCGACGTGTATCGTCCCCTCGTGTCGCCCATCAGCAAGCCCGATGGTTCGTCTCCACCTGCCCGACCAGCCAACTCTCCCGCCGACGAGACCGCGGCGAGCCCTGCCGTCGAGACCGCGGCGAGCCCCGGCGGTGGGCCACCCCGACCACGATCGGAGGCAGTGCCCGCCGCCGAGCAGGCGACACGGGACCTGGCCGCCCAGTTCGAGGACGAGAAGCCGGGCCGGGTGCTCTCCGGGCCGGCGGGTTGGCTCGTCAGCGCGACGGCGCTGGCGGTCGGCGCTCTCGCCCTGTGGCAGGTGTTCCGCCCCCTGTCGCAGGGCAGCAAGTACTATCTGATCATCTTCCTGGCCGGCGTACTCCCGCTGGTTTTCCTGGCCTACCCAGCCGGCCTGCGGCTACCGGCCCGGCTGCGCACCCGCCGACAACGCACCGCGAGCGCCGAGAGCACTCCAGCCACAACAGGGTCGACGCGACCCACAGTGACCGACTGGGTTCTGGTCGCCCTGGCTGTCGCCGCCTGCCTCTACCCCGTCCTGCCGATCCGGATCGGCGGCGGTGGCGGCGGCTACAACGCGTTCCTCGACCGGCAGGGCCTGCTGGCGTCGACGGATCTGGTGTTCGGCACCGTCCTGCTGCTCCTGCTGCTCGAAGCCTGTCGACGGACCACCGGGTGGATCCTGCCCGCGATCTGCCTGCTCTTCCTCGGCTACGGCTACTACGGCGGGTTGCTGCCGCAGGCCTGGCCGGTCGCGCACGCCGGGCTGGACTTCAGTCAACTGGTCGACGCGTTCTACAACTCCGACAGCGGCTTCTACGGCACTCCACTCGACGTGGCCGCCTCGTACATCGTGCTGTTCACCATCTACGGCGCGGTGCTGGAGCTCTCCGGGGCCGGGCGGTTCTTCGTCGAGCTGTCGGCCGCCGCGTTCCGGCGCTCGCGGACCGCCGCCGGCCGGACGGCGGTGGCCTCCGGCTTCCTGCTCGGCACCGTCTCCGGCTCCGGCGCGGCGACGACGGTGAGCATCGGCGCGGTCACCTGGCCGCTGCTGCGCCGCGCCGGCTACCCGCCGGAGCGGGCCGGCGGCATGCTGGCGGCGGCCGGGGTGGGCGCCATCCTCTCCCCGCCCACCCTGGGGGCGGCGGCGTTCATCATCGCCGAGTACCTGGGCGTCTCGTACCTCCAGGTGCTGGGCTGGGCAACCGTGCCGACGGTGCTCTACTACCTCGGCATCCTGCTCGCCGTGGAGATCGACGCTCGCCGCTCCGGCGTACGTCCGGTGGTGGTCGACGTCGGCTCACCCTGGCGTCTGCTCGGCCGGTTCGGCTACCACTTCGCCTCGCTGATCGCCATCATCGCGTTCCTCGCGGCAGGAGTGTCCGCGACGAGGGCCGTCGTGTTCGCCACCGCCCTGGCCGTCGCGCTCTCCTTCCTGGACCGCGCGCACCGGCTCACCCCGGGCCGGCTGGTGACCGCGCTCGTCACCGGCGTACGCGGTGTCCTCGCCGTCACCGCCGTCTGCGCCGCCGCCGGCATCATCACGGCGACCACCACGAAGACCGGCCTGGGGCCGCAGGCGGCGGCGCTGCTGATCGGCGGGGCGCAGGCGGCCACATCGGACCCGACGCTGGTGCTGGTGCTCACCGCGCTGCTGGCCGCCGTCGCGCTCAGCCTGCTGGGCCTGGCCGTGCCGGTCACCGCGTCGTTCGTCATCGGTTGGGTGATCGTCGGCCCGGCCCTGCTCGACCTGGGCGTCACCGCGCCAGCGGCGGCGATGTTCGTCTTCTACTTCGCGGTGCTGTCCGAGGTGTCCCCACCGACCGCGCTCGCCGCGGTGGCCGCCGCCGCGATCACCGGCGGCCGGCTGGTGCCCACCATGTGGCAGACCCTGCGGTACGCGCTGCCGGCGTACCTGACCCCGATCGCGTTCGTCATCACGCCAGCCGGGCTCGGCCTGCTCGGTATCGGTGGCGTCCAGCGGATCGCCTTCGCCGCCGTGGTCACCGCGCTCAGCGTGGCGGTGCTCGCCGTCGCCGCCGGTGGTTGGCTGCCCGGCGTGGGCCCGGCCGGCGTCCCGGAACGGGCGCTGGGCGTCTTCGCCGGCGTCACGATGCTCTGGCTCGAACCCGTGCCAGTCACGGTCGGTGCGACGCTGGCCGCCGTCGCGGCAGCGGGTGTGTTCATCCGACGCGGATCCGCCGGTCGGCCACCGTCCAGATCAGCAGCCAATCCTGTGGAGGAACAACTGTGAGACGAATCGACGTACGGCTCGCCGCGGGCCTGAGCGGGCTCGCCCTCGTCGCGGTCGCCGCAGCGGGTTGCGGAGGTCAGCAGGGCGGGGCGGCCACTGACGACGCGGCCAGTGAGGTCACCTGCGAGGTGACCAAGGAGACCCGCGTCGGCATCGCCACCGGCAACGCGACAGGTGTCTACTACGTGGTCGGCAACGCCCTGGCCGGGCAGTTGTCCGGGGCGACCGGCGGCAAGCTCACCGGCACCGCCGCCGAGACCGGCGCGTCGGTGCAGAACGTCGAGCAACTCGTCGGTGGCCAGTACGACGTGGCGTTCTCGCTGTTCGACACGGCGGTCAACGCGGTCGAGGGCAAGGGCAGCTTCACCTCGCCACAGCCGGTGCAGGCGTTGGCCCGTATCTACGACAACTACACCCAGGTGGTGGTCCGCAACGACTCCGGCATCACCTCCGTCGCCGACATGCGGGGCAAGCGGATCTCCACCGGCTCACCGAAGTCCGGCACCGAGGTGATCGCCAACCGGCTGTTGGAGGCCGCCGGCCTCGACCCGGCCAAGGACATCCGGGCGCAGCGACTGGACCTGACCAAGACGGTCGAGGGGATCAAGGACGGCAGCGTCGACGGCTTCTTCTGGTCCGGTGGCCTGCCCACCGGGGGCCTCACCGACCTGTTCACCACCGCCGGCGACTCGGTGAAGTTCGTCGACCTCGCGCCGCTGCTGCCGAAGATGACCGCGCTGAGCCCCGGCTACCAGGAAGGCACGATCGGGCGGGACGTGTACCGGACGGCGGCCGACACCCCGACCATCGTCGTGCCCAACGTGCTGTTGGTCCGCAAGGACCTGGACGCCAATGTCGCCTGCGCGATCACCCGGACGGTCTTCGACAAGCGAGACGCCCTGGCCCAGGCAAACCCGGCGGCCAAGGGGATCTCGCTGGAAAAGGCCCGCAGGACCCTGCCGGTGCCGCTGCACCGCGGCGCCGAGAAAGCGCTGACGGACCTCGGCGCTAGCTGACCCGGCCGGTCAGCCGTCGGCCGGCGCGGTGGCGGCGCGAGCCACGCCGACCAGCCGGTCGGTCTCGGCGAGCAGGGCCTCGTCGTCCGTCGGAGTGCCGGGGTCGAGTCGGACCGTCCAGGTCAGACCGTCGACCCCGGCCACGCGCCGGGCCGCGACCCGCGCCGCGCCGCCGGGCACCGGCTGATGCTCGGTGTACGCGACCGAGCGGGTCACCCGGGCCCGCACCTGGTGCGGCAGCTCTCCCGGGTCGAGCAGCAGGTACGTCTCGGCCGGACCGTCGGCGACCACCGTGTAACCGTCCCGCTCGACGACGGGCTCGGCGGGAGTGACTGTCAGCTCCCGGCCGGACCAGACCGCCTTGAGGATGGTGTGCCAGCCGAGCCGGTGCCCTCGACCGGGCAGCCACAACCCGAGGTTGGTGGCGACCACCACCCCGTCGCCCTCGCCGTTGCCGGCGGCGGCCCAGGCCAACACCCGCTCGTCGGGGGTCAGCGGCGGCCGGTCGGCCGGCGGCAACTTCGGCTTGCGGCTGAACAGTCCCATCTAGAGGCCTCCCGCAGCCTGCTCGCGCAGCGCCCGGGCGTGCTGCTCCAGGGAGAGCAGCTCACCGAACGCGGCGAAGTACTCGTCCTTGTTGTTGACCGGGTTGATCCGCTGGATGCGTGACTTGAGGTCCCGGATCCGGGCGGTCACCGAGCCGAACTGCACCCGGGCCATCGTGATCGACACGTAGCGCGGATCCGGTTCGCCGTCGATCCGCAGTGGTTCGACGGCCAACTCACCGACCAGCGCCGCGGACGCCAGGTCGTCGCAGGCATCGCGGACCGATTCGATCCAGACCGCGCCGCCGGTCGCCGACGCGGCACCACCGGCCGCCGCGATGGCCGTACGCACCGCGACGTGCACCGGGTGGCGGTATTCGGTGGCCTCGACCGCGTCGAACATCGGCCCGGCCAGGACCGGCTGCTGGAGGGCGAGCTTGAGCGCCTCCCGCTCGACCATCGACTGCGGGCTGTCCACCGCCGGCTCGGGGCGGGCCGAGGCGGGTCGGGCGGCGGGGGCGGCGTCGCGGGTGCCGGACGGCGCGGTGTTGCCGGCGGCGAGCACCGCCCGCTGCACCGGCTCGATCTCCATGCCGAGGTCCATGGCGAGCTTGCGGACGTACTCGGGGCGCTTTTCCCGGTCCTTGAGTCGCGCGACCAGCGGCGCGGCGTGGCGCATCGCCTCGACCCGGCCGTCCACGGTGTCCAGGTCGAAGCGGCCGATCACGTGGCGCAGCGCGAAGTCGACGAGCGGCTCGCGGCGGGCGACCAGGTCACGCACCGCCAGGTCGCCCTTGGCCAGCCGCAGATCGCACGGGTCCATGTTGTCCGGGCTGACCGCGATGAAGGTGCGCCCGACGAAACGCTGATCGTCTTCGAAGGCGCGCAGCGCGGCCTTCTGCCCGGCGGCGTCGCCGTCGAAGGTGAAGATGATCTCGCCGGCCACCTCGTCGCTGTCGAACAGGAGCCGACGCAGCACCGAGATGTGGTCTGCGGCGAAGGCGGTGCCGCAGGTCGCCACCGCAGTTGTCACCCCGGCGAGGTGACAGGCCATCACGTCGGTGTAACCCTCGACGATCACCGCCCGCCCCTGCTTGGCGATGTCCCGTTTGGCCTGGTCGATGCCGTAGAGCACGTGCGACTTCTTGTAGATCGGCGTCTCGGGGGTGTTCAGGTACTTCGGGCCGTCGTCGTCGTCGAAGAGCTTGCGCGCGCCGAAGCCGATCACGTCACCGGCCAGGTCGCGGATCGGCCAGAGCAACCGACGGCGGAACCGGTCGATCAAGGAACCGGAACGGGCCTCCCGGGACAACCCGGCCGTGACCAACTCCTGGTGGGTGAAGCCCTGCTGGCGCAGGTGCTTGGTGAGCAGGTCCCACCCGTCCGGCGCGAAACCACAGCCGTAACGCTCGGCGGCGGCCCGGTCGAAACCCCGTCGGGCCAGGAACTCCCGCGCCGGTCGGGCGCCGGCGGTGCTCAGTTGCGCCCGGTAGAACTCGACGGCGGCGGCGTGCGCGGCGACCAGGCGCTGCCGCTGACCCTGCTGCGGGCGGGGGCGCGGGGTGCCCCTGTCGTCCTCGATGTAGCGCAGTTGGATGCCGGCGCGGCCGGCCAGCCGCTCGACGGACTCCACGAAGCTGAGGTGGTCGGCGTC
Source organism: Micromonospora sp. CPCC 205558 (assembly GCF_036902955.1). Classification (NCBI taxonomy): domain Bacteria; kingdom Bacillati; phylum Actinomycetota; class Actinomycetes; order Micromonosporales; family Micromonosporaceae; genus Micromonospora; species Micromonospora sp. CPCC 205558. The sequence continues at coordinate 11,140 of NZ_JBAKHR010000043.1, read as the reverse complement.
CATCAGGAACTTGATCGCGTCCCCGCCGGCCCCGCAGCCGAAGCAGTACCAGACGTTGCGGGCCGGAGACACGTTGAACGACGGACTCTTCTCGTCGTGGAACGGGCACAGCCCCTTGAGGTTGCCGCCACCGGCGGACTTCAGGGTGACCGTCTCGGAGATCACATCTCCGATGGAGGTGCGTTCCCGGACCAGTGCGATGTCCTCGTCCCGGATCCGCCCAGCCATTCGCCACCCCCTCGCCGTACATCCTGCCCTGTCGGACCGACGACACGCAGGCCGGGGGACGCCGGTGTGGCGGCGGCCGCTGCCGACTGGGCGGTTCCGGCCCGCAAGCCGGGTCCGCACGGGGACCATGACCAGATGCGCAGGGTACGGACCGACGGCCCACACGTGCCGCGATGGTTCGGCGGGTGGCTGAGGCTACGCGGACAGGCCCCCCAGACGGACGAGGCCGGCCACCGGCACGCCACCTGGCTGGAACTCTTCCTCGACCTCATCTTCGTGTACGCGCTGGCGGCTGTGGTGGGCCGGCTGGGCGACAAACCGACCCCGTCGATCACGGCCGTTCTGGCCGTGATCGGGCTCTTCGTCGTGGTCCAGTGGGCCTGGATGGGGCAGGTCTACTACGACACCCGGTTCGACCCGGACGACGCGGTGCACCGGCTGCTGGTGCTTGTCGCGTTGGTCGGCGCGGGCGCGATGACCCTCGGGGTCGACGAGGTTCCGGAGAGCGTGCTCCTGCCGGTCGGGTACCTGATCGTGCGGGGCGTGCTGCTCCTGCTGTACCTGCGGGCCCGTTCGACCAGCCCGAGGGCCCGACTGGTCACAACGGTCTATCTGATCGGCTTCGGGTCGGGTTGGTTGATCTGGCTGGTGTCGCTGACCGTGCCCACCGAGCTGCGCCCGGTGCTGTGGGTGATCGCGATGGTCATCGAGCTGTCCACGCCCTGGGTCGGGGTGCGCTGGCTCAACCGCTGGCCGGTGGACAACCGGCACCTGCCGGAACGAATCGGTCAGTTCACCATCATCGTGCTGGGTAGCGCGCTGGCCAGCCTGCTCTTCGCGGTGCCGGACCACCCCCCGCCGCACATGATCCTCACCGCCGCGATGGCCTTCCTGATCCCGGCAGCGGTCTGGTGGGTCTACACCACCTTCGTCACGACCCGGCTGACACAGAGCCGGCTGCGCGGCGGGCAGGCGTACAGCTACCTGCACATTCCGCTCGGCGGTGCGCTGTTGCTGCTCGGCTGGGCGCTCGGGCAGGTGGTCCGGCTGGTCGACGACAACGCGAACCGGCTGCCGCTGGAGTTGCGGCTGCTGCTGGCCGCCTCGATGGTGGTGTGGACGGTCTGCGGGCTCGCCCTGTACTGGCTCTGGACCCGACCGAGCACCGCCCGGCTGGCGATAGCCGCCTACGCGGTGACCGCGGTCTGCCTGATCACCGCGACGGTGCACGAGCCGAGGTTGATGCTGTCGCTGCTCTCCCTGGCGGTCGTCGTCTACGCCGTACTGCTCAGCCGACGCCTCGCCCGGGCCGGCGCGGAGATGCGTACCCCCGAGGGATGACCGCCGTTCAGGCCGCCGCGGCCGGCTCCGGGACGGCCACCTCCTCGGCCGCCACCTGCTGGTTCCAGGCGGCCTTGGTGGAGCGCCAGCCCTCGTCGTCCATGCCGCGCCGCCAGTAGCCGGAAATGGAGAGCCGGTCGAGGGGTACGCCCCGCTCGCCGCGCAGCAGCCGGCGCAACTCCCGGACGCAGGAGGCCTCGCCGTGCACGAACGCGTGCACGTGGCCGGCCGGGAACTCCAACGCCCGCACCGCCTCGACCAGCGCCTCGCCCACCGGGCGTTCGCCGCGATGCAACCAGGTCAGCTCGACCGCCCCGGCGCTGAGCAGCGTCTGCTGCTCCGCCGGGTCGGCGATCTCCACGAAGACGTGCGCCGGGGCGCCCACGGGCAGACGCTCGCACGCGGCGGCGATCGCCGGTAGGGCACTCTCGTCACCGACCAGCAGATGCCAGTCCGCGTCCGGGTTCGGGGCGTACGCGCCGCCCGGGCCGACGAAGTGCACCGGATCGCCGGTACGCAGCGCGGCGGCCCACGGGCCGGCCAACCCCTCGTCGCCGTGGTAGACCACGTCCACGGTCAGCTCCGCGGCCAACGGATCCCAACGGCGCACCGTGTAGGCGCGCAGCTGGGGCCACTGCTCCCGGGGCAGGTCCCGGCGGATCGCGGCGAGGTCCAACGGCTGCGGGTAGGTGACACCGGGCTGCGGGAACACCACCTTGATGTAGTGGTCGGTGAACTCGCCCACCGGCAGACCAACCAGTTCGTCCCCACCGAGGACGAGCCGGATCAGGTGCGGGGTGGGCCGTTCGGTGCGCAGCACCCGGGCCGAGGTGACGTTCCTGGGGCGTTCCGTCATATCAGTTAGGTTAGCCTAAGTTGGCTGGTGACCTGTCGGGGGTGCACCCTTGCCGACCAGGCGGGTGTGCCAGGTCACCGCCGCCGGGTCGGTGAGCGAAGCGACCTGGTCGATCACCACCCGCAGTCTGGCCGCGTCGTCCGGGGCGGCCCGCCACAGCGGGGCGAAGATCGGGTCGAGCCCCTCCGGGGCGTGCCGGACCAGCGCGGCGACCAACTCGGCGAGCATCGTCCGCTGCCGCTCGTAGCGGCCCTGGAAGCCACTGCGACGCATCACGTACCGCAGCGCGATGCCCTTGAGCAGGGCGCACTGCGCCCGGACCAGTCGGGGCACCACCAGGTCCGCGCCGTAACGGCGGTGCGGGCCCGGACCGAAGCGCTCCTCCGTGGCAGCCACCGCAGCCGACACGAACAGCCCGGTCACCCCGCTGGTGGTCGCCTTCAACGCGACCTGCGCGCGGTGGCTGCCGTCGTACCCGGCGAGGGGGGCGAGCAGCGGGCCGGCCAGCAGATCGACGAGCACCTCGGCCAGGTCCGCCGCCGACTCCCCGGAGTAGGCGGCGGCCACGTCGGCGCAGAGCGCGGCCCGCTCGTCGGCGTCGGTGAGCAGCGGGTGCAACGTGACGTAACCGCCGTGGATGCCGTCCTCCACGTCGTGCACCGAATACGCCACATCGTCGGCCCAGTCCATCACCTGGGCCTCCAGGCAGCGCCGCTCGCCGGGCGCGCCGGCCCGGATCCAGTCGAAGACGGCCGCGTCGTCGGCGTACACCCCGAACTTGCGCTCCCCGGGCCGGCGCGGCCAGGGGTACTTGCCGATCGCGTCGAGCGACGCCCGGGTCAGGTTCAGCCCCGCTGACGAGCCGTCCGGGGCGAGCACCTTCGCCTCCAGGCGAGTCAACACCCGCAAGGTCTGCGCGTTGCCCTCGAAGCCGCCGCACGGCGTGGCGAGCAGGTCCAACGCAGCCTCGCCGTTGTGCCCGAACGGCGGGTGCCCGAGATCGTGCGCCAGCCCCGCGACGTCCACCACATCCGGGTCGCAGCCCAGCCGGGCACCCATCTCCCGAGCGATCTGGGCCACCTCCAGCGAGTGCGTCAGCCGCGTACGCAGAAAGTCGTCAGTGCCGGCGGTGTGCACCTGGGTCTTGGTGGCCAGCCGGCGAAACGCCGCCGAGTGCAGCACCCGGGCCCGGTCGCGCTCGTACGGCGACCGGCGATGCCCGGTGTCCTTGGGCGGCTCCTCGACCAACCGAGCAGCCGCCGCGTCACTCCTTTCGTGCATGAAGCACGCAGAACTCGTTGCCCTCGGGGTCGGCCAGCACCGTCCACTCGACGTCGCCCTGACCGATGTCGACGTGCCGGGCGCCCATGTCGACCAGGCGCTCGACCTCGGCCTCCTGGTCGGCGGGGCGCAGGTCCAGGTGCAGCCGGTTCTTGCGCTCCTTGCCCTCGGCGACCAGGCCGAAGAACAGGGCGGGCAACTGGTCCGGGGACCGGCGGATCTCCACACCGCTCGGCGTCTCGGTGACGACCTGATAGCCGAGCGCCTCGGCCCACCAACGGGCCAGTCGGGCCGGATCGCGGGCGTCGACAGTCAGGCTCTCCCAGACACTCGTCATGCAGTCACCTCTTCCCGTTCGACGCGGCGCCCAATCGGCCGTGTGCGAGGGAGCCAGATTACGCCCGCCACCACTGCTCGGCCCGCCCACGACGCATCGACGAGGGGCACACAACCACCGATTGGCCCGCAGTTGCCAACCGATCGCCGAGGGTTACGGGCTCGCGATCGGAAGTGGCTGCCGGTAGCGTTCCCAGCGCGGAACGTGACCAGCCGACTGACACGCAGAGCCAACCGGTGAGGGGTAACGCTCGTGGACGCAGACACGGTGATGGGAACGGAGCTACGCGGGCTACGCCGGCGCCGACCCGACATCGCCGGGACGGTGCTGGCGGGCACCGACGGGCTGCTCATCTCCAGCGACCTCCCCAGCACCGACGCCACCCACCTCGCCGCGCTCGCCGCCGCGAGCTTCGGGCTCGGCCACCGGGTGGCCGACACCGTCGGGCAGGGTGAGTTCCGGGAGTCGGTGGTGTGCACCACCGCCGGCTGCGTGGTGACCTACCCCGCCGGGCGCAGCGCTCTGCTGACCCTCGTCACCGCGTCGGCTGTCGGCGACCTGGAGGCGCTGCACGAGGAGGCGCGGGCCGTGGCCCACCGTGCCGGTTCGTTCCTGGACGTTCGCGGCGCAGGCATCGGCGCGGCCTCCGTACCGGACGCGCACGCCCCGCTGGCCACGCGTACCCCGATGGCGACCCTGCCGACGCAGTTGCGCCGCTCGTCCCGACCCACCTGGCGTCGTCCGCCGATCTGAGCGCCGGCGGCGGCCGGGTGACCGGACCGCCGCCGACGTGCCTCAGCGGCTGTCCGACCCGCCACTCTCCACGACCGCCCGACCGGCCTCCAGCCGCGCCACCGGCACCCGGAACGGCGAGCAGGACACGTAGTCCAGGCCGACCTCGTCGAAGAAGTGCACCGAGTCCGGGTCGCCACCGTGCTCACCGCAGATACCGAGCTTCAGCCCGGGCCGGGCGGCCCGGCCCTCCTCGGCGGCGATCCGCACGAGCCGGCCGACGCCGTCACGGTCGATCGACTCGAACGGCGAGATGCCGAAGATGCCCAACTCCAGGTAGCGCCAGAAGAACGCGCCCTCGACGTCGTCGCGGGAGAAGCCCCAGCCCATCTGGGTCAGGTCGTTGGTGCCGAAGGAGAAGAACTCGGCGGCCTCGGCGATCTGCCCGGCGGTCAGCGCCGCCCGGGGCACCTCGATCATGGTGCCGATCAGCACCTCGACGCCGCTGTCCCCGACCACCTCGGCGATGATCTTCTCGGCCTCGGCGCGGACCGTCTCCAGCTCCTGCACCGCCCCGACCAGCGGCACCATGATCTCCGGCTTGGCCACGCCCCCGTTACGGGCGCAACTGACCGCCGCCTCGGCGATGGCCCGCACCTGCATCGCGAACAGGCCGGGGATGACCAGACCGAGCCGTACACCCCGCAGCCCGAGCATCGGGTTCTCCTCGTGCATCCGCCGGACAGCGGCGAGCAGCGCCTCCTCCTTGGCCACGTCCTCGCCGCGCTCCTGGGCGACCGCCACGTTGACGGCGAGCTGCTCCAACGGCGGCAGGAACTCGTGCAACGGCGGGTCGATGAGCCGGACGGTGACCGGGAGGCCGTCCATCTCCCGGAAGATCTCCTCGAAGTCGGCCCGCTGCAACGGCAGAAGCGCCGCCAGGGCCGCTTCCCGCTCCCCCTCGGCGCGGGCCAGGATCAGCCGCTCTACCAGCTCCCGCCGTTCGCCGAGGAACATGTGCTCGGTGCGGCACAGCCCGATGCCCTCGGCGCCGAAGCGCCGCGCCCGGGCGGCGTCCGCGCCGGTGTCGGCGTTCGTGCGGACCGCCAGCCGCCGCTTCCCGTCGGCGTGCGTCATGATCCGGTGTACGGCCCGGACCAGCGCGTTGTCGATGTGCTCGGGGTCGAGGCTGCCCTCGAAGTACTGCACGACCTCGGAGGGCATGACCGGCACCTCGCCGAGGTAGACCTTGCCGGTGGTGCCGTCGATGGACACCACATCGCCCTCGTTGACGGTCTGCCCGGCCACGGTGAACCGCTTCGCCGGCACGTTCACCTCGATCTCGTCGGCACCGGAGACGCAGGTCTTGCCCATGCCCCGGGCCACCACCGCGGCGTGGCTGGTCTTGCCGCCACGCGAGGTGAGGATGCCCTTCGCGGCGATCATGCCGTTCAGGTCGTCCGGGTTGGTCTCCCGGCGTACCAGGATCACCGACTCGCCCTCGGCGGCCAGCTCGACGGCGCGGGCGGAGGTGAAGACCACAGTGCCGGACGCGGCACCGGGCGAGGCGCCGATGCCCTTGGCGACCGGCTGGAATTCGTGGTCGAGCTGGAAGCGCGGGAACATCAGCTGGGCCAGTTGCGCGCCGTTGACCCGGTGCAGCGCCTCGTCCAGGTCGATCAGGCCCTCGTCGACGAGTTGCCCGGCGATGACGAACGCGGCGGCGGCGGTGCGCTTGCCGACCCGGGTCTGCAACATCCACAGCTTGCCGCGCTCGATCGTGAACTCGATGTCGCAGAGGTCCTTGTAGTGCTCCTCCAGCCGGGCCATGATGCCGAGCAGCTCGTCGTAGGAGGACTTGTCGAGCTGCTCCAACTCCTGCAACGGCACCGTGTTGCGAATGCCGGCGACCACGTCCTCACCCTGGGCGTTGGCCAGGTAGTCGCCGTAGATGCCCTGCGCGCCACTGGCCGGGTCACGGGTGAACGCGACCCCGGTGCCGGAGTCGGGCCCGAGGTTGCCGAAGACCATGGTCACCACGTTGACCGCGGTGCCGAGGTCGGCCGGGATCCGCTCCTGGCGGCGGTAGAGCACCGCGCGCTCGGCGTTCCACGACTCGAAGACCGCCCGGATGGCCAGGTCGAGCTGTTCGCGTGGCTGCTGCGGGAACTCCCGACCGGTGTGCTTCAAGAAGATCTTCTTGTACGCGTCGACCAGCCCACGCAGGTCGTCGGCGTCCAGATCCAGGTCATTGTGGGTGCCCTTGGCGCGTTTGGCGTGGTCGAGTGCCTGCTCGAACTCCTCGCCGGGCACCTCGCAGACGGTCTTGCCGAACATCTGGATGAGTCGCCGGTAGGAATCCCAGGCGAACCGGTCTGCGCCGCCGGAGGCGGCCTGGTCGGCCGAGCCGCCCGCCTGTCGTGCGAGTCCTTCCACGCTCTGGTCGTTGAGACCGACGTTGAGGACGGTCTCCATCATCCCGGGCATGGAAAACTTGGCACCGGAGCGGACGGAGACCAGCAGCGGGTCCTGCGGGTCACCGAGGCGCTTACCCATCGCGCGCTCCAGCGCTTCCAGGTGCGCCTCGATCTGGCCGGCGAGCCCGTCCGGCTCCCGTCCCGTCGCGAGGTACGCCTGGCACGCCTCGGTGGTAATGGTGAACCCGGGCGGAACGGGCAGGCCCAGGTTGGTCATCTCGGCGAGGTTTGCCCCCTTGCCGCCGAGCAGGTCCTTGAGGTCCTTGTTGCCTTCGGAGAAGTCGTAGACGTACTTGTGATCGACGGTCTCTTGCGCTGCCACCAGAGCCTCCACAACACACGCGCCGGGATTGACACTTAACGAAGGTTCAGTTTTCTTCTTCCCCGGGGCGGACCGCCGGTAATCCCGGGGTCAACGCCGATCGGTGGGCGAAGGTTAAGCGAACATCGAGTGACCTGGGACCGTTCGGTGACAATTGGCACAGCCATCACGACTATCCGTGTTCGTGCCGGTTTTTGGGAACGCTTCCATGCGCACCATCACGCATCCCGGCTGAGCGTCGTACGCTTGACGCCACGCCTGCCGGTGAACCTCACTTTTGCCATAACCGACGCGAATACACCCCCCGGAGTCGCCGCCGTGTCGACCACCCCCTCCCCCGGCCCCACCGCCGTCCCCGTGCCGCTACCGGCCGGGGAACCGGACGCGGCCACGCTGGCCCAGGCCGCCGAGCGGGCGGCGAGCGAGCTGCTCGCCCCGTCGGCCCCGCACCGGCTGGCCGACGTGGTGCCCGCCCCGCAGCAGGCCCAGCCGGACCCGACCGCCGACTGGGTGCTCCCGGCCGAAGCGGTGATCGTGGCCACCGCCCACCCCGCCGCGCTGGCGGTCGCCGAGCAGCTCGCCCAGCTTCTGCGCCCGGCCACCGGCTACCCGCTGCCGGTCACCGACGCCACCACGCCACAGCCCGCGGGTGGCGTCGCACTGGTGCTGGACGACACCGCCGACCTCGGCGCGGAGGGCTACCGGCTCGACATCGCCACCGACGGGGTACGCGTCACCGCCGCCACCGGCGCCGGCCTCTTCTACGGCGCGCAGACGTTGCGCCAACTGTTGCCAGCGGCGATCGAGAGCCCCGCCCCGGTCACCGAACGTTGGGCGCTGCCCGGCGGGACGATCACCGACGCACCCCGCTTCCCCTACCGGGGCGCGATGCTCGACGTCGCGCGGCACTTCTTCGCCGTCGAGGACGTGCTGCGGGTGGTCGACCACCTGGCCCGCTACAAGCTCAACCACCTGCACCTGCACCTCACCGACGACCAGGGTTGGCGGATCGCTGTCGACTCCTGGCCGAAGCTGACCACCATCGGCGGGACGACCGAGGTCGGCGGAGGCCCCGGCGGGCACTACACGAAGGCCGACTACGCGCGGATCGTCTCCTACGCGGCCGCCCGCCACATCACCGTCGTCCCGGAGATCGACCTGCCGGGGCACACCAACTCGGCGCTGGTCGCGTACCCGGAGCTGGCACCCGACAAGGTCGCACCACCTCCGTACACGGGCACCGAGGTCGGTTTCAGCTACGTCGACCCAGCCGACGAGCGGACGTACGACTTCGTCACCGACGTGTTGGGTGAGGTGGCCGCACTCACCCCCGGCCCCTGGTTGCATATCGGCGGCGACGAGGCGTTCAAGGTCAAGGGCGAGGTCTACACCGGTTTCGTCGAGCGGGTCCAGCGCATCGTGGCCGACCTCGGCAAGACCGTCGTCGGTTGGCACCAGCTCGCACCGGCCGCCCACCTCGACGGGCGGGTCCTGCAGTGGTGGGGCACGAACGGCGAAGACCGCACCACCGCCGACGCCGTACGCCGCGGCGCTCGGCTGATCGTCTCCCCCGGAAACCACGCCTACCTGGACATGAAGTACGCCCCGGACACCCCGATCGGGCACGACTGGGCCGGCCTCATCGACGTCCGAAAGGCGTACGACTGGGATCCGGGTACGCACGTCGCCGGCGTGCCCGCCGAGGCTGTCCTCGGTGTGGAAGCCCCGCTCTGGACCGAATCGGTCACCTCGCTGGCCGACATCGAACTCCTGCTCCTGCCCCGCCTCCCGGCCATCGCCGAGTTGGGCTGGTCACCCCGGGCGACCCACGACTGGGCCGGCTTCCGCGACCGCCTGGCCAGCCAGGGCCCGCGCTGGACGACGGCAGGGATCACCTTCCACCGCGCGCCCGAGATCCCCTGGCCGACCGCACCGGCCATCCCGGCACAGCGCAGCGCCCCACAAACCGACACCGCCACGCCCTGACCTCCGACGCGGACCCGGACCGGCCCACCCCGACACTTTGACCCAGGTCGGACCGGCCCAGTGGGTTGATTGTCGGGTTATGGGGTGCGTGTCGGGTGGCCCGGGCCACCCCGACGGCGGAATCGCCGGCCGGGTCGGGTCGTTATACCTGGCACGCCACCGCGAGCACCCCGGTCGTGAGGCGCGGCCACCGCCGGGCACCACCGGCCAGGCCATCGCCCCCGGGAACACCCGCCGGGCCCCCTCGGTTACACCCCTGGCACGGCCGAGCACCACAACGGCCACCCCCGCGTACGGCCCGAACACCTCAACGGCCGACCCCCTGCACGCCGAGCACCAACCCCGAGTCGGTGGCGGGTAGGCGGAATGAGCCGCCACCGCGAACCGTTACACCCTGTCCCGACGCCGACCCCCTTGCGGGTCGCCGGGCACGTGAACTTCCCCCGCACGGCCACGCACCCCCTGTCGAGTGCCGTGCGGATCCCCCAACGCAGAGGAGCACGCCATCATGCGTACCGATCTGATCCGCAAGACCGCCCTGACCGCCGCCGGCCTCGCCTTCACCGGCGGCGCCATCGCCGGACCGATCACCGCCGCCTACGCCGCGTCGGACGCCAAGCCGGCGTCGCAGACCCAGACCGACCGCAAGGGCGGTCATGGTGAGCGGGAGTTGGGCGTGCGCTACGAGGCGCAGCCGAACTTCTACTACTGCGGCCCCGCCGCGACCCGTAACGCCCTGAGTGTGCAGGGCAAGAACATCAACGTTGATGACATGGCCAAGGAAATGGGCACCACCGAGGCCGGCACCAACTCCATCAACGACATCACCCCCGTCCTGAACAAGGAAACCGGCAAGGCCGACGCCTACCACAGCGTCGAGATCTCCAACCCCGACGCCGACGTCAAGCAGACCGACCAACTGCGCGCCGACATCGTCCGCACCGTGGACGACGGCCGGGCCGTGGTCGCGAACATCGCCGGCACCAGCACCGACACCGACGGGGTCAGCCACTCCTACGAGGGCGGGCACTACATCAGCGTCGTTGGCTACCACGACAACGGCAACACCGTCACCATCGCCGACTCCGCCGACCCCAACCAGGCCGCCTACCAGATCAGCGTCGAGCACCTCGCCGACTGGATCGCCACCCGCGGCTACGCCACCAGCTGACACGCACACCTGCACGACACGAAGGGCCGGACCCCCACCACGGGGCCCGGCCCTTCGGCATGACCGGGTCACTGTCCACGCGCCCTCGGCGGACGCGAACGACGGGGTCAACCGAGCTGACCACGCCGCCCACCCCCGGCAAGCCACCCACCGGACCGAACCACCCGACCACCCGACCACCCGACCACCGTGGGCGACCCACGGACTTGTGTCACGGGTCCTTTGGAGCTGATGTCGTAGACGAATCAGGAGCATCGCCGATCAGGGACATGACCGATCAGGGACATCGCCGTTCATGGGCATGACCGATCAGGGACATCGCCGATCAAAGGCATGACCGATCAAGGGCATGACCGATCAGGCGCATCGCCGATCAAAGGCATGACCGATCAGGCGCATCGCCGATCAA
>NZ_JBAKHR010000042.1:0-56409 GCF_036902955.1 Micromonospora sp. CPCC 205558 | reverse complement strand
GTTCTGACTCGCCGAACCCATCTGCGAATAATTCGAGAACAACCCGAAATTCATCGAACCCCACCTGGTCCCGGTGTCGTGGGTGGTGGCGTACACCAACTGCTGACCGTTGTACGGAGCCACCGTGAAGTCCTTCAACGACACCCAACCCGACCTCGGCTGCGCCAACGCGCCCGTCGACGACCACCGGTACGTCGACGGCAGGTCGCAGGTGTTGGTCGGCGGTGGAGTCGTCGGCGGCGGGTCGGTCGGCGGCGGTGTGGTCGGCGGCGGGGTCGTCGTGCCGCCGGTGCAGGTGACGCCGTTGAGGGCGAAGCTCGTCGGGTCCGGGTTGCTGCCCGTCCACGACCCGTTGAACCCGAACGACACCGTGCCGTTGGTCGGGACCGAGCCGTTGTAGCTCACGTTCCTCGCCGTCACCGCGGACCCGCTCTGCGTCAGCGACGTGTTCCAGGCCTGCGTGACCGTCTGCCCGGCGCCGTAGGACCAGGTCAACGTCCAACTGCTCAACGGATCACCCAGGTTCGTGATCCCCACGTTGGCGCCGAAGCCGCCCTGCCACTGCGACGACACCGCGTAGCTCACCGAACAGCCCTCGGCCGCGGCGCCGGCCGGCAGCGCTGCGACGACTGTCGACGACACCAGTAAGCCGACGCCGGCCACAACCAGACCTGCGCTGGTGGCTCTGGATCTGGTCATATAGCACCCTCCTCGCGGGATGGCGGCCTACACGGTGGTGGTGGATGGTCACTGATTGAATGTGAGCGTTAACAGGCCGCGTCAGGTATGTTACGGGAGCGCTCCCATGCACTCAACACCATCTATGCATGCTTCTCGGCGACGGTCGACTTTCCGGAGCGGCCGGTCCGGGAACGCCGCCTCTCAGGCGACCGTGAGGGTGAGGACACCAAACTGGTCGCTTCGCTGCACGAAATGCGGCAGATAGAACTTCCACGTCACCGTCAGCTGGCGCCCGGCCCGCATCGAGGCCGGCACCTCGGCGACCATCTCGAACACCGCGCTGCCGCCGGCGGCGATCTGCGGAAGCGCCCGGCAGTTCAGCCGGTACAGCTGGGACGAGTTCACCGCGTCGTTGCTCGCGTCGCCGAGCGAGAACAGTTCCATCAGGTACGCCGGGCAGGGGTCCAACGCGAGAGGCCTGTCGGTCGGGTTGGCGAGCGTCACCCGGAAGGTGAGCCGCGACCCGGCGACGGCGGTCGACGGCCCCTGGACAGCGACGGTGAGCCGGTCGAGCGGCGAGGACGGGGGCTTCGACACCGCCACCGGGTCGGTGAAGCCACTCGCTGACAACGTCGCCCGGGCGCGGGGATTGGCCCCCTCCCCCTGCGGGCAGCCCGGGCGCTCGTCGGCGGTGACCGGCGCACGCAGGGTGCCACCGTCGTGCGGCAGCTCGACCGCCACCTCCACCTGCCCGACGGTCGGCAGGCAGAACGGCCCGGACCAGTCCAGACGCAGGCTGGCGTGACCACCGGCCGGCACGGCGACGACCCGGCTGCGACCCTCCTCGTTGATGCCGTGGGTGTAGAGCATCGGGATCTCACGGCCACCGACCAGCATGGTGGTCGGCACCTCGCCCTGCAGGGTGCACTCCACCTTCGACGAGTTCCGCACGTCCACTTCGCCGATGAGCTTGCCGATGGCGGCGTCGAAGCCGCGCGGCTTCTCGCCACCGGTGCCCGGCCGGGTCCAGCTGGTGAGCCGGCCGGTCAACTGCTCCGCACGGCACGGCTCGCTGCCGGCGGCCGGCCGCCTCGGCTCGGCGGGGCGGCCGTTGAGGTCCTCGTCGGTGATCTTCAGGTCTGCCCAGGGCACGCTGCCGTCGGCGAGCAGCTCGGTGGGCACCGGCTCCGCGACCGTCGGGTCCGGGCGACCGGGCTGGGTGTTCGGCTCGGCGCAGGCCCCCGCCACGGCGAGGACGATCAGCAGTGGCACACATAGTCGACGCATGCCGTCACCCTCACCCGAACGGACCCCACCTGACCTGAGTAGCCGTGCTCAGTGACGATCAGTCTTCGGTGGGCCCGGTCGCCTCGACGGTCGACACGGGCGTGCCGAGCTCGACGGTACGGGAGACGGTGCACAACCGATCGTGCGACTGCTTCAGTGACCGGGGCAGCGCCGCACGGGCCTGGTCGCCGTCCGCGCCCTCCGGGAACGTCACGGTGAACTCGACCCGCAGGTTCTGCATCCGGTTGCCGCCGGCCTCATCCCGGATCTTGTCACCGGTGACGGCGACGGCGAACGCGGTCGGCTCCGCGCGGCGGCTGGTGATGTGGTCCACGTCCACTGCGGTGCAGCCGCCGATGGCGGCCAGCAGCAGCTCCACCGGCGTGAAACTGCCGTCCTCACCCGTGCCCAGCGACACCGACCCGCCCCGGACGTTCCGCACGACGTAGTTGCCCAGGCTGGTGCGCTCGATCGCCACCGAACGGAAGGTGTCCTCAGTCATGACTGAAACCTACCGGCATCCGTGATCAGGAGTACGTGAGATGCAGCGTCATCCCGGCATCGGCGTGCGCCAGGTTGTGGCAATGATTGGCCCACATCCCCGGGTTGTCGGCCCGGAACGCCACCTTCCACACCTCGCCCGGACGGACGTCGAACGAGTCCAGCCACAGCGGGCTTCCGGTCGCCGGCTCTCCGTCGCGGGCCAGCACCAGGACGTGGTGGCCGTGCAGGTGCCACGGGTGCACGACCTGCGACCGGTTGACGATCGTGAACAGCACCACGTCGCCCAGGCGGACGACCTGCGGTGGGATGTCCGGGTCGGCCGCGCCGTTGACGGTGTGGGCGTACCGGGGCAGCAATCTGCGCAGGTCGAGGCCGCGATCGAGAACGAGGGTGAACCTCCTGTCGAACCGGGACCACGGCACCGCAGCGGACGCGCCGTAGCCGAGCGGATCGAGCACCGGCCAGGCACCGGTCGCCGTCGACACCGGGCCGGTCGAGTAGACCGCCCGTCCGTCGACGAACAACGACACAGCTGTCGCCGGTGCGTCGAAGACGAGGTCGTAGCGACCCCCGGCCGGAATCAGCACGGCGGTGTCCACCAGTGGCGTCGGGCCCCGCAGGTCGGCGCCGTCGATCGCGGCCACCCGGAACGGGGTTCCAGCCAGGGCGTACCGGTGCGTCGTGCTGTCGGTGTTGATCAGCCGTAACCGCACCGGCACGCCGGCCTCGACCCGCTCCACCGTCGGCGCGGGCAACGGACGGCCCGCGAGGGTGTGCACCGGCACTGTGACGTCGAGGCCGGTCACCGGCCCCGGTCGCACCACCAGCACACCGTAGAGACCCATCCGTACGCCGACGTCGGAGGCCGAGTGCGTGTGGTACCAGTACGTCCCTGCCTGGTCGGCGCGGAACCGGTAGACGAACTCCTGCCCGGGCCGCACCGCCGCCTGCGTCACCCCGGGCACCCCGTCCTGGTCGTTCGGCACGTCGTACCCGTGCCAGTGCAGCGTGACGCCGCGCCCGATGTTCCGGTTGCGCAGCGTCACCTCCACTACGTCGCCGACCGTGGCGGTCAGCTCCGGTCCGGGTACCTGCGCGTTGAACGCCCACGCCGCGACGTCCCGGCCGCCCGCGTTCACAGTGGCGGTCCCGGCCGTCAGCGTGAACCGTCTGGTGGGTTCGGCGGAGATCCGGGCCGCCGCCGGAAAGCCATGATCGTGCGGCACGTCGGGTGCCGCCCCCGGGGCGACGGTCAGCCCGGTGCCGGTCACCAACGCCACGGCAGCCACCACGACGGCCACCCTGGACACCGGCGCGGACGGTCGCGCGCCGAGGGCACGCCCCGAGATCACCGTCGCCGCGACGACTCCGGCGACCGCGAGCAGCCCCACCCCCGCCGACGCCGGATAGCCGTGCAGGATCGTCACGAGCAGCGCGCTGCTCGTGGCGTACCCGGCGAAGAGCAGCGGAACCGCGACGGCCCGGATGTCTCCCGCGGCCCGCAGCAACCGTGGACCGGCGACGCCCACCGCCGCGAGCGACAGGGGGGCCGCGATGAGGACCTTCTCCGCGGCGAACCACCAGCCGGCGCGGGCGAGGGCGGTGACCGTGATCGCGCGGGCGAGCGTGGCGACCAGTGCGACGGCCGCCAGTCCCAGTGCGAGCGGGCGGCGGCGGGCTGCGGACGCGGCGCCACCACCCAACCAGGCTGCGGCCGCGAGGACCGCGATCACGAGGTCGGCCGCGAGCAGCGATCCGGTGCTCACGCCGGCTCTCGTTCCTGGGGAACCAGTTGGGCTTCTCCGGCCGGTACCGAGAGGCTCAGCTGTCGCGCTGCCCGGTGCACACCGACCACGACGTGCACCGCGATGATCCCGTTGAGCGCGTGCAAACCACCGATGATCAGGCCGAATGGTGTGCTGACACCCGACGCGTCCGTGAGCGCCTCGGCGAGCATGGCGATGAGCGGCTGGAGAACGACCAGGCCGATCGGCAGGACCGCCAGCCCGATGACCCGCCCGGGTGCCTTCGCCAGCGCGGCGAGCAGGGCGGTGAGCACTGTGAGCACCGGGATGACCGCCATGCCGTTGACGCTGTGCAGGGCGTACGCGTCGTCGCCGGTAGGTCTCGTGAACCCGCCCACGGCGGCGAAGACGAACTGCAGGGCGAACGCGACGAGCAACACCAGGGTGCTGACGAAGAATGCCTTACGCATGGGTTACCTCCTAGCGATGCGCCGAGGCCAGGGCCTGGGCGACGTGATCGGTGGCAGTGATCGCCCCGTACGCGACCAACCGCACGAGGTCGGCGTCGGCCGGGTGGGAGAGCCGCCAGAGCGCGACGTCGCCCGGGCTGATCGCGCTGGGCGCGAACGCCGCCAGCAACGCGATCCGAGTCCCGATGCGGTCCGTGCCCGGCACGTCCCGCACCAGGTCGACGGCCCAGTCCGCGGGCCGGGCCGGGAACCGCCCGTCCTCCCAGCGCACGGTGGCCGTGACAGTCGCGCGCGCCACCTCGCCCAGCAGGTCCCCACCTCGGGTGGCGGCGTTGCGCAACGACACGTACGCGACGCCCACCGGGCTGTCCCCCGCCCAGGCCGGCGCTGCCGTCGCCTCGTCGTCGAGGAGCGGGAGGCTGCGGCCGGGCTCCTTCGGCTCCCTGGCCGCCCTGGCGTAGAACCGGCCGCCGACCGAACGTAGAAGTGGGGAGCGTTGCAGGCCACCGGGGAGCAGGTCGGGGTCGAGCAACGCCGACACGACCCGGTTGATGAAGTGGAAGGCGAGCAGGGTGCCGGTGATCTCCACGCGGTACGGGCTGGTCCAGTCGGCGGCTCTGGGGCTGCGGCTGGCCTGCGCCCACCCGACGAGCTCGGCGTGCCTCGGCTCGGGTGGCGTCTCACCCCGGGCGACCGCCTCGGCCAGCTTCGGTGCGCCCAGCGCGTGCAGCAGCAGCACGTGGGCGTCGATACAGAACTGACAACGGTTGGCCTGGGACACCGCGGCCGCGACGAGTTCACGGTCGACCCGGGGCGCGTCCCCGGCGAGCAGCGCCTCCCGCATCAGCGCCCAGGTCGCGGCCAGCACCTCCGGCACGGCCGAGAGCGCCTGGAAGGTCGGCAACGGCCCGAGAAAGTCGTCGCGCAACTGTTGGTAGACCGCCGCGGTGGGGCCGGTGGCCGCCCTCGTCGGCGTCGGGGTGAAGAAGCGGTATGTCATGGGCTCGATGCTTGTTCCGGCGGGCCGGGAAAGCGTCGTGCCGGCGCAGACACTTGCCGCGCCGCCGATACCGCACCCGTGGTACGCCGCAGGTACCACGCGTGCGGGATGCTCCACCGGCGACGGTCGTTCTACAGTGCGACCATGCGCCGTGACCTCCCGTACGCCCTCGGCGGTCTCGCCCTCGGCGTCCTCCTGCTCGGCAACGCCGCGCTCACCCCGGACGCAGCAGCAGTCGAGGTGCTCGACGTCGCCCTGGTCCTGGCCATGGCGGTGGCCCTGGCGGCGTGCCGGCGTTACCCGGTGGTGGCCCTGGGCGTGGTCACCGTCGCGATGCTGGCCGTTCACCTCCGGGTACACCCCGGGGTGTCCGCCGCGTTCCCCGTTCTCGGCGCGGTCTACCTCACCGCCTGGCAGGGGCATCGATCGGCCGCCGTCGTGGGCAGCATCGCCTTCCTCGGTGGCTTCCTGGCCCGCGACATCTCGATGGCGCCGCCCGGTCAGCCGGGTCAGTTGATCCTTGAGCGGACGACCCTGCTGCTCGGCTGGTTCGTGGCAGCCAACGTCGCGGGGCTCGTCGGGCGGCAGCGCCGGGCGTACCTGGAGCAGGTCGAACAGCGGGCGATCGAGGCCGAACGCACCCGCGAGGAGATGGCGTTGCGGCGTGCCGGGGAGGAGCGCCTGCGCATCGCCCGCGACCTGCACGACTCGCTGACCCACAGCATTTCGGTGATCAAGGTGCAGGCCGGCATCGCCGTGCACCTGGCCCGCAAGCACGGCGAGGCACCGTCGGCCACGTTGCTGGCGATCCAGGAGGCGAGCGGCGCGGCGATGCGGGAACTACGCACCACCCTCGACGTCCTGCGCGCCCCGACCGACGCCGATCGCGTGGGGCTGGCCCGGGTGGACGAGCTGGCCGAGCGGACCCGGGCGGTCGGCGTACCGGTGCAGGTGACCGTCACCGGTCAGCGCGGGGACCTGCCCGACGAGGTCGACCAGGCCGGGTACCGGGTCATCCAGGAGGCCCTGACCAACGTGGCCCGCCACGCCGGCCCCGCGACCGCGCACATCCAGGTGGAGTACGCCCCGGCGGGGCTGACCGTCGCGGTCACCGACGACGGTCGGGCGTCGCCGGCCGAGCCGCTGACCCCGGGCGTGGGCCTGCGCGGCATGCGGGAGCGGGTCAACGCGCTGGGCGGCACGCTGCGGGCCGCCGCGCACGACGACCACGGCTTCACGGTACGGGCCACCTTCCCACTGGACGGCCCGCGATGACAGGTCGACCGAGCCAGGCCGAACGGCGCCGCACCCGCCGGCCACAGGAGCCGGGATGATCCGGGTGCTGATCGCCGACGACCAGGCGCTGATGCGGGTCGGCTTCCGGGCACTGCTCGACGCCGAGGACGACCTGGAGGTCGTCGGTGAGGCGACCGACGGCACCTCGGCCGTCCACCTGTCGCGGTGTCTGCGCCCGGACGTCGTCCTGATGGACGTGCAGATGCCGGGGCTCGACGGCATCGAGGCCACCCGGCGCATCGCCGCCGACCCCGACCTTGCCGAGATCCGCGTTCTCATCCTCACCAACTACGGGCTCGACTCCTATGTGTTCGCCGCCCTCCGCGCGGGTGCCAGCGGCTTCCTCCTGAAGGACGCCGACCCGGCCGACCTTCTGCACGCCGTCACCGTCGTCGCGCGCGGTGATGCGCTGCTCGCGCCGACCGTCACCCGCACGCTGATCAGTGAGTTCGTGGCCGGCCCACCGCCGGCCGTACCGACGGCCGGACGCGACGTGCTGACCGCCCGGGAGCAGGAGATCGTCGAGCTGGTCGCCCGAGGGCTGACCAACGACGAGATCGCCGCGCGGATGGTGATCAGTCCGCTGACCGCCAAGACACACGTCAACCGGGCGATGACGAAGCTGCACTGCCGCGACCGGGCGCAGTTGGTCGTGTGGGCCTACGAGTCGGGGCTGATCACGCCGCGTCGTCGGTGATCGTCGGCGCCGACAGCGGAGTCGATCAACCCCCTTGGGAACACAAGGGAGGGCGACGCACTAGCATTGCCGCCGTCCGCGACGGCTCTGCTGAATCGAGGCGACATGCGTTGGCTCCGTCGGTTGCTGGGCGGTAGGCGGGTCCAGCTCGACCCGGGACGCCAGCAGGCGCTGATGCACGACGTCCAGTCCCGGTACGGCCCCCACGCACGGATCCGGTTCACTGACCAGGTCGAGGCGCTCACCGGCTCGCTCGACAGCGACGACGGCCTGGTGGTGGCGACCCGGATCGTGAGTCAGGTCGCCGACGAGGCCCACGTGGACCTCCAGGCCCAGGCCCAGGAGATCCACCGACGAACGGGCCGGCGACTGCTGGTGCACCGCCGCAACTACCGGCCACTGTGGAAGGAGGCCGGGCCCAACCTACGCTGGCCGCTGTTCGCGTTGCCGTGCGGCTTCCACCCGTACGCGCAGGTGGCCGCCGCTGTCGCGGTGGTCGGCGGCCGGGCACCCCGGCTCGACCGGGTGACCGACCCGAACCCGCTGGTGACCCGCATGTTCGAGGTGCTCGACCTCACCACGTCGGGCTGGGAGTACGGCCGCGTGCGGGTGGACACCGACGCCGCCACGCTGGCCGATCGACTGATCGTCAGTACCGGGCAGGTCCTCGCAGCCATGGACGACCCGCCGCGACTACCGCCCGCCGTCCGGGAGCTGATGCGTCGCAACAACACCGTCACCGTGCACGACCCGGCCGGCCCACGGGCGGTCGGAGGGATCAACCTGGGCGCACGGATGCGGGAGGAGTTCCTGGTCTGAGCGCCCCCGGCGCTACCCGAGTGCACGGTTGTGAAGAACAAGATTCGCGGCTGTGGTGGAACGCGCATCGTCATGCAGCCACTGGAGGATTACATCGCTGAGCAGGTATTCGTTCGACTCGACTCTCCGGCGCTGCGTAAGGCGATTGCGGCGCAGGAGAGCGGCGACGATCCCACGGCTGAGCTGCGAAATAAGATCCTCGATGGCGAGCGCAAGTTGAAGGATCTTGCCTACGAGAAAGACGACGGGCTGATCTCTGATCAGAAGCACCGCAACCGTCGAGCACGGCTAACGGACCGACTGGAAGCCAACGCCTAGGCTCGGGATGCCGCGCTTCGGACACACCAGCGGACCAACCTGCCCTCCGGTACCGAGCTGCGTGCGATCTGGGGCGATCGTGACGACACCTGGAAGCGGACCATCCTGGCCTCGATCATCGAGCGCGTCGAGATCGGACCACACTCGATCATCCCCGAGACCGGACGGTTGTTCACCAGCGCTCCCTCACGACGACGGGGTGATGACGAGGAAGCCTGGCGTCAGCGGGTCGACCTCCACCGCGCGAAGGTGTTCGCCCGCCGGGTGGTCGTGACCTGGCTGGTGTGAGGTGTCCCCTTCACGATGGCTGGTCACGTTCCGCCCACCAGATTCTCGTGGGAGGACAAGCACGACGGGACCGATGATCACGACCTGATCCGTACCGGCACCCTGGGCGACTGATGCGGACGATGGTCGCGTACGTCCGGCGGTCCAAAAAGAACCGCAAGCGCCCGGACGATCCGGCGTACGGCATCGAGGCGCAACGCACGGCCACCCGCAACGCTGCCACTGCGAACGACTGGCACCTGGTGTGGGCGCCTGCCGACGATGGCGCTACGGGTGCCCATACCCACCGGGAGGGTCTGACGTGGGCGCTGGCCCAACTCGCAGCCGGGCAGGTTGACGATTTGGTGATCGCCAAGCTCAACGGGCCGTCACGGTCGGTGGCCGACTTCGCCCAGGTGCTACGGCTGGAGAAGAAACAGCGGTGGTCGGTCGTCGCGCTGGATCTTGGCATCGACACGCCTACCGTCAACGGTCGTTTGGTGGCCAACATCGTCATGAGCGTTGCCAGGTGGGAGCGCGAAATCATCAGCCAGCGCACAGTGGAAGCCCTCGCGGAGGCCAATGAATCCGGCGTCAAGCCGGGGCGACCCATCCTCGTCCCCAAGCCCGTCATCCTGGCGCATCCGCCGACTGCGCTCCAAGGACCACACGCTCAGCCGATCGCCGACCAGCTCAACGCCGATCAGGGGCCGACCACGCACGGTGGCAACCGGTGGCACAGCTCAACGATCCGAGGCGTTCTCAGCCGGTCCGGAGGCGACCCCAACGCCCGGACCCACCCACCGACACCCGCCGGTACGGCTTAGGCCGTCACGCGACGGCTGTGAGCCCTTTTCCGCCCCGGTTGCCCGACCGCCACGGGTGCCGGGGCGGATCGCAGCCCGGCCTTCATGACGAAGATCGACCGTCGAGCGACGGCGTCGCCCTGGTTGTTGATCTCGTATCCGTCGAGCCACACCCACCCGTCGTAGGTGATCCAGTCGAGCTGGCGGATGACCCGGAACTTGATGGGGCGCATGAACTGCACGCTGGCCGCTCGGTCAATGATCAGCAGGTCGCCGGCCTTCACGCCAGCCACCCGAGGAACCGGCGGTGCAAGGCAACCTTTGGGGCCCAAGACATGTCTTGCGTAGCTGCCACCAGGTGTGAGCCCATGTAGATCCGGAGGGCTACCGGGGAAGCGGCGTACTCCCCCAGCAGGTCAACTCGGCGTGTGGCACAGGGCCATGGGCGCTCGCATGTCTCGCACAGCCAGAGCGGCAAGACCGGGCCGTGAGCGGTCATCAGCGCCCACCTGGCCAGGGGCCTCGGTTGATCGGGATCTTGTGTCTGGCCCGACATGGCAGCTCGTTCCCGCACTTGCATACGTTCCGCCACTTGATCCACGACCACACCGGCTTATGCCTGCGAGCCATGATCATGGCTACTGCCGTCAGATACTCCGCATACGGGACGCGTCGGGTCATGCGTCCACGGTCGTCGCCTCGGTTGGATTAGTCAACTGGCAATAGCCGAAAGGATAGGGCGAGTCGCTTTACGTTCGGGCTATGGACCGAGGGCCAGGTCAGCTCATGGGGCCGTACGAGATCGCGGAGCGCCTGGGCGTCTCGCGGCAGCGGTTCCAGCAGCTCGCCAGATACCCCACCTTCCCGAAGCCGTACCAGGAGCTAAGAGGCACGAAGGTCTGGTTGGCCGAGGACGTCGAAGCATGGATCAAGAAGTACCGCCAGCCACGCCCAACCGAGGACGACACACCGGACTGACCGGGCAGGCTGACGGCCTGCCCGGCCACTCATCACGGCTTACCGACGCCACCAGCGGAACAGCTCGGATACAGCCTTCACGATCGCGGCGCGGTCTTTGGATTCAGCACCCCTCAGGGCGATACCGGCCACGATGACTTTGCCGGCTACCGGAAGCCCTACGAGAACCGCAGCGACCAGCGGGCTAGCTGCGGCGATGTGCTCGATGCTGGACAGTCCCACTGCTTACCTCTCCTCACTCTGGTCGAGTGAGGCACGCAGGGCTCAGCTCGACCAGCACGCAATGACTGGTGAAGCCGAGGTCCTGCGCCGATTGAGCGGGATCTCAGAAAGTTCGGGTTCTTGCGGTAATGCTTTCAACACTGACCACCTTCGCCAATCGGCAACGGGGTGGTCGACCAGGACATAGCTCCTGGGTTGAAGATCATCTCCCCTCGACCCACCGCCTTGTGGGTCACTCTTCGGCACCATAACCGAAGCTGGCAGTGCGGCACCAATGCGAAGGGCTTTCAGTTCGCCGTGGTGCGGGACTCCAAGGACCTGCGGGGACCGGCGCTCTCCTGCGCTGACCAGGTTCCTCGGCTCGCAGCCCTCTTGGGCATGCCTGACTCCTGGGCGCCTGGTCGAGGCGGCCAGTGCGAGATTGGTTGGTTCCTCCGCTTCGAGGCGTGACGTCTTGGCTGGTGCCGGACATAAGCACGTAGGGGGTGTGATGGACGCTGCGAAGGAACAGTTCACCGAGTTGTACGAGTGCCATCACGGTGACGTGTGGCGGTACGTCGCTCGCCGGGTGGGTGCGTCTGACGTCGGTGACGTTGTCGCCGATGTCTTCCTCGTCGCCTGGCGGCGTCTGGACGATGTGCCGGTCGGATCGCCGTTGCCGTGGTTGTACGGAGTGGCGCGTCTGGTGTTGGCCAACGAGGCCAGAGGCCGTCGGCGGTGGCAGGAGCTGACGCTGCGGGTGGCAGCGGAGCCTGATCGGACGGTGCAGGTGGATCACGCGGACGGTGTTGTCAGCCAGCGTGACGTCGCGGTGGCCTTCGACCGGTTGTCCACCGGTGACCAAGAGATCCTGCGACTGGTGGCCTGGGAGCGGTTGGCGCCGACCGAGGCGGCGGCCGTACTGGGTCAGTCACGGGCAACGTTCGCGATGCGGCTGATGCGAGCCCGTCATCGGTTACGAAGGCAGCTCGGCGTGACCGGGGTTCGGGCGGGGCGGACGTCGAGCACAGCGCCATCGATGTCGAATTGGGGTGGATGACATGAATGCCGTGGACGAGGTGCGTCAGGTGTTGGGTGGCTTGGACCCGGCTCGTGCCGCCCCGCCATGCGATGACAGCCGTCGCGGGCAGGTTCTGGCGCTTATCCTCTCCGACGACCGCAGAGCAGGCACCGCCAGGCGAATGATGCCGCGACGTCGGCTCGTGCTGGCCGCGGTCAGTGCAGTAGTCGTGGCGGTGGCCGGTGGTGGGGTAGCGGTTGAGCTGTACCGCCAGCCGGAGCCGGCCTATGCAGCGACCCCGGTGATGCTCACCTACGGGCCTCCGGCGACCACGGAAGCGGCTAGTACCCGGCTTCGGCGGCTGGCCGCTGTGGCGGCGCAGCAGCCGGTGCCGCCGCGGCCCGCCGGGACGGTGGAACACTTGGAGTCGACAAACTGGTTCCTGAACTCCTCCATTTCCGGCGGCAGGACTGTATCCGGTGTGGTGCCACAGCAGTGGCGGTCCTGGCGGACCGACGACGACGCGGGCCGCATGGTCAAGAAGGATCTACCGCCGATCTTCCGTTCAGACGCTGACCGTAGGCAGTGGAAGAAGTGGGGCGGTCGCGTCGGGTCGTCGGAGGAAATGCACGACTACGCCGCCGGGGAGTTCTACAGCGGCTTCCGCGGTGCGGTCCCGACGGACGCCGCCGCACTGCGCGGCTGGCTGAGGGCAGGCGGGTCCGCCCCTCAGGCACCGGTCCAGTACTTGGAGGACGCCGCTCAACTCGCTGGGGTGCGGCTGCTGAGCCCGGCTCAGCGCGCAGCGGTGCTCACACTTCTGGCCGACCTCCCGGGTATCACGGTCACCGGCACCGTCACCGACCGCGCCGGACGCACCGGCGAAGCCTTCTCCATCACCACTGACGCTCACGGCCTGCCCGCCCAATACACCATGATCGTCGATCCACGCTCCGGTGTGCTGTTGGGATACGAGGAGGTGCTGACCACCACCGCGGGCAAGCTGAACGTGACTATCCCCACAGTGATCACCTACCGCTCGTACCTCATAGCCGGGTACACCGCCGCGCCACGCTGACACTGCCCCAGTCGGGCCGCTCCACCTCGACAGCGCTGGCAACACGCATGATCTGCGGCACCCCATGGGCTAAGCAGCGTTCCATCGGATTGGCCGGGCTACGGTCGCAGGTCAATGGAACAAGAAGCCGAAATGAGTGCGTCTCGCGGCTTTAGGAGGGATGACATGGTTCACCGATGGCCGAGTTCCTGCCATCCGGTCCATCGCCAACCGTCGACGTCAGGCCAGGTTGCCACGAGCCCGGCGGAGAGTACGCCGCCGAATGCCACGGTTCCTTGGTGGGATGCGTAGGCGATCCAGTCGTGATGCTCGTCGATCCAGAGACCCTCCGGCCCGGTGTACCTCGGGGCGACGATCTCCACATCTAACAGGTAGTCGGCCCCATACTCGCGTAACTCGGCTACACGCCGCCGGCCCAGCTCTCGCAGCACTCGGCGAACCTGATCAACGCCGTCGCTCTCCCACATCGACTCCCCAGTCAGGACCAGGACGTCGTGCGGGACCGAACTGCTCAGCAACGGGTGCCACCAGCCGTTCTGCACCCCCCATCGCCGTTGCAGGGCTGTCCGCCAGGCTGATGATTCCTCGGGCGTTAGCACGGGACTCCGTTTACGTCGGGGGTTGTTCCTGCTCTCCATTCTGGTAGGCCCGGCCGTCAGCCATGGCCGTAGCGGCGGGAGTTGGCTGTTCCGATCGCCGTACGTCGGGCCGGCGTCCGCGATCTGACGAGGAACGACTGCGGGACTTTCCACCGCAGCCCAGTTACGAGCCGGGGATCCGGGGAGCCGACACTCCGTTCGAGGTCAGGTAGGTTGGCCGCAGGCGTCCGGATCTGAGGGCCGGTGACCGCAGGCTTGGTGTTCGACAAGTTTCATCGGACGACTCCGGGTGTCGGTTTTCGTGCCACACGTCACGACAACTGCGCGCAACCGCTTGCCGGCCCGCCGAACACCGCTCGACCATGGGCGGATGGGGCCGGAGCGTCGGGTGATCGTCGGAGTCGACGTCGGCACCAGGGCCGTGCGGGCTGTCGCGTTCGCACTGGACGGCACCGCACGACACGTCGCGACCCGGGAGTACCCACTGCGTGAGCCGATGCCCGGCTGGCAGGTACAGGAGCCGGACGTGCTGATGGCGGCCACCCTGGCGGCGATGACCGCGTGTGTGTCCGGCATCTCCGGGGCGGAGGTGGTCGCCGTCGCGCTCAGCTCCGCCAGGTACGGCCTGATCGGGCTGGACGCGGCCATGACGCCGGTGACGCCGCTGCTGACCCAGCGCGACAGGCGGTCGTCGGAGGCGGCCCGCGAGTTGCGGTCGTCCGGCCAGAGCCGGGAGCTGCACCGGTTGACGGGTACGCCCGTGCACCCGATGAACCCGCTCTGCAAGCTCCTGTGGTTCGCCCGCCACGAGCCGTACCTCTGCGCTACGGCACGGTGGTGGATCGGCCTGAAGGACTACGTGATCCATCGGCTCACCGGGATGGTGGTGACCGAGTTGTCCTCGGCGTCCGGCACCGGGATGTTCGACGTGCACCGTCGGGCGTGGAGTTCGGCCGTCCTCGATCTCGCCGGGGTGTCCGAGAGCCAACTGCCCCCGGTCCTGCCCACGACGGCGGTATTGCGGTTGTCGCCGATGGCCGGGCGCGCGGTCGGCCTGCCTCCCGGCACACCGGTCGTCGTCGGTGCGGGTGACGGTCCGTTGCGGAGTCTGGGCGCGGCGGCGATCGACCACACCGTCGGTGGCCTGACGCTCGGGGCCACCGGGGCTCTGCGGACGGTCGTCAGGGACCCCCGGATCGACCCGGACGAGACCTTCTCCTGTGGGGCGCTGACCGAGGACGCGTGGGTTGTCCGCGGGGCGGTCGGCAACGGCGGCAACGTCGTGCGGTGGGCGGGACGGGTCCTCGGTGACGAGCACGCCACACCCGCGCTGCTGGATGTCGCCGCACGGATCGCACCGGGCAGCGACGGTCTCGTAATGCTGCCCTACCTGCGGGCCGACGAAGCCCCGCCGGAGAGCTGTGCCCCGCCCGGCGCGTTCCTGGGGCTGCGCAGCGAGCACTCGCGCGGGCACCTGGTCCGGGCCGCCGTGGAGGGCGTCTGCCTGCAACTCGGCGGTCTCCGTGACCGGCTGGCTGACCTGACGCCGATCGGCAGCGTACGTCTGACCGGCGACGCCTTCCGGTCTCCGCTGTGGCGCGAGGTGATGGCGGCGGTCCTGGACTGTCCGGTCCAGGTGACGAGCGCGGCCGGCGACGCCGCCCTGGGCGCGGCGGCGCTCGGGCTCTTCGCGATCGGCCACACCGCGGATCTCCAGGAGGCGCTGACCCAGCTCGACTCCGGGGTCGTCGGCGGCGAGCCCGTCGAGGTCGACCCGGCGCTCACCGCGGCCTACCGCGGTCTGCGGGCGAGGCTGCCCACGCTCCTCACGGTCGCCGGTCAGCTAGGCGAGATCCTCGACGAGGTGGCCGGTGCCGGCCTCAGTGCTCCGGTTCGTCCTTGACCTGGGCCACAAGCTGGGTCGGGTTGACGTAGCGCAGTGCGACGACGAGCAGGACCAGCATCATCGAGGTGTAGATGACCGCCATGGCGTCGACCGACTGCTGGGCCCTGATCCCGGACGCGGACATCGAGTAGTAGAGCGCCACCACAAGGGTCTGCGAGTCGGGCCCCGCGGTCAGGAAGGTCAGCTCGAACATGCCCACGGTCCGGACCAGCACGAGGATCGCGGAGGCGAGGATGCCCGGCACGAGCAGCGGCGTGAGGACCCGGAGGAACACCGTGCGCAGGCCCGCGCCGCACATCCGCGCGGCGCTCTCGATCCGCGGGTCGATCTGCTCGATGAACGGGGTCATGGTCAGGATGACGAAGGGCACCGACGGTACGAGGTTGGCGAGCACCACCCCGGACATGTGCCCGGCCAGGCCGAACTTGTAGAGGACGGTCGCCAGCGGGATGCCGTACGTGATCGGGGGCATGAGGATGGGCAGCAGGAACACCAGGAAGATCAGCCGTTTGCCCGGGAACGAGCGTCGCGCGAGGGCGTAGGCGGCCGGCACGCCGATCACCAGCGAGAGGCCCACGACGAGTACGGAGACCTCCAGCGTCACGACGATGACCTGCAGGAGCGCGAACTCCTCCCAGGCCCGGGTGTACCAGCTGGTGGTGTAGCCGTCCGGGAGCCAGGTGTCGAACCACCGCTGGCCGAACGAGCTGACCAGCACGGACGCCACCACGCCCAGCAGGTTGAGGAAGAAGAAGATGACGACGCCCCACACGATCCAGGCGGCCGGCCGCGCGGTGATGCGCCGCCGCCGGTCGGTGCTGGGGGCGGGGGGCCGTGCCGGTGGCGCCTGGGTGGTCGTTGCCATCAGCCCTTGCCTCCGGTGGAGCCGGTGTAGAAGCGGCTGCGAGCGGCCAGCACCACCGCGATGATGACCAGCTCGACGAAGCCCATGATCATGGCGATAGCCGACGCGTACGGGTAGTCGTACTGCTCGTACGCCGCCTGGTAGGCGGCGAGGGAGATGACCCGGGTCTCCCCGGCCGGGTTGCCGACCAGGACCGCCGACGGAAACACGCTGAACGCCAGGACGAAGGTCAGGCAGAAGGTCGTGGCGAGACCGGGCATCAGCAGCGGCAGGGTGATCCGGGTGAACCGGCGACGCCAGTCCGCGCCCAGCGTCGCCGCCGCCCGTTCCAGGGTCGGGTCGATGCCGGACAGGTACGAGAGCACCAGCAGGAACGCGAACGGAAAGCCGGTGATCACCAGCGAGAAGAACACGCCCCAGTAGTTGTGGGTCAACCGCACCGGCTCGTCGACGAGGTTGGTGGCCAGCAGGATCCGGTTGAACCAGCCGGTCGGGCCGAGGAAGTTCAACAACCCCTGTGCGGTGAGGACGGTGCCGAGCGTGATCGGCACGACCAGCAGCGTGGTGACCAGCCGCTTGCCCCGGAACCGGCCGCGCATCCGGTAGGCGATCGGCACCGCGGCGAGGACGTTCAACAGCGCGGCGGGCAACGCGATCCGCAGCGTGATCCAGATCGTGCCCCGCTCGTAGGAGTCGGAGAAGAATCGGGCGTAGTCGCTGAACGGCCCGCCCCTGGTCGGCTGGAACGAGAGCGTCAGCCCGTAGAAGAACGGGTAGAGGAACAGCGCGATGACGAAGACCAGGGCCGGAACCAGCAACCAGAGCTGACGATCGACGCCCCGCTCGGCGAGACGGTGCCGCCAGTGCGTCAGCGGCCTTCCGGGCCCGGCGCCGCTCACCGCGTCGCCGCCGAGGCGTCCTGGCGGTGGTTGGTCCCCGCCGACGCGTCGACGGGGTAGACGAGCAGCCGCTGCGGGTCGACGGCGAGCTTGACCTGGTCGCCCGGGGCGATCCGTTGCTCGGTCCGCAGGTGCAGCAGCAGCCCGGTGTCGGTGCGGGCCTCGGCCGCCAACTCGCGGCCCTGGTACTCCACCACCTCGACGGTCGCCGACATGGTGTTGTGGGTCTCGGCGGGCCCGTCGACGCGGATGTCCTCGGGGCGTACCGCGACCACGGCCTCCGCCCGGGTCTGGAGGCCCCCCACCACCTCGCCGAGCAGGCGATGGCCGGACGACTCGACGGTGGCCCGGTCGCCGTCGAGTTGCTCCACCCGCCCCCGCCACAGGTTGCGGTAGCCCATGAAGTCGGCGACGTGCCAGTTCGCCGGCCGGGTGTGCAGCTCGCGCGGCGAGCCGATCTGCTGCACCCGCCCCTCCCGCAGCACCACCAGCCGGTCGGCCAGGGAGAGCGCCTCCTCCTGGTCGTGGGTCACGTAGACGGTGGTGAGCCCCAGCGACTGGTGCAGCCGGCGGATCTCGGTCCGCATCTCCAGGCGTAGCTTGGCGTCGAGGTTGCTCAACGGCTCATCCATCAACACCAGCGACGGCTCGAACACGACGGCGCGGGCGATGGCGACGCGCTGCTGCTGCCCACCCGACAGCTGACCGGGCAGCTTGTCGACGTGGTCCTCCAGTCGCACCAGCCGCACCGCCTCCTCCGTGCGCCGGCGGATCTCCTCCTTCGGCAGCCGCCGCATGCGCAGCCCGAAGGCGATGTTCGCCCGCACCGTCAGGTGCGGGAAGAGGGCGTAGCTCTGGAACACCATGCCGAAGCCGCGCCGCTCCGGTGGCAGCGTGTCGATGCGGCGTTCGTCCTGCCAGATGCTCCCCGCCGTCAACGGCAGCAGCCCGGCCAGGCAGTTCAACGCCGTCGACTTGCCGCAGCCGGACGGGCCGAGCAGGGCGATGAACTCCCCCGCCCCGATCGTCAGGTCCAGCTCGGTGAGCGCGGCCTGACCGCCGAACCGGCGGGACACCCCGTCCAGCCGCAGCTGGGTGAAGCCGCTCATCCCTGCTTGACCTTCCCGCCGCCGATCTCGCGGTCCCAGCGGCTGAACGCCGCCACCAGGCTCTTCGCGTCGAGCGGGACCTCGGTCGGGTTTCCGGCGATCAGCGCGTCGTACTCGGGGCGACCGAACTCCCGGATCGCGTCCTGGCTCTTCTGCGGCGCCGACGAGAGCTGGACCTCCTTGATGGCCGGGCCTGGGTAGAAGTAGCCCTCGTCGTACGCCTTCGCCTGCTGTTCGGGGGTGAGCATGAACGCCAACAGGGCCAGCACCGCGGCCTGGGTGTCGGTCGACACGCCCTTGGGCATGACGGCGTAGTGCGCGTCGGTGACCCAGTGGAAGCCGTCGATCGGGGTGATCCGGGCCTCCTTGGGCACCGTGCCGAGCACCCGCGGGTTGATGTCCCAACCGGTCGTGCTGACGATCAGGTGCGCGGTGCCGTTGGCGAGGTTCTTCATCGTCTCGGTGGTGCCGGACGGGTAGTAGTCGACGTACTGGCCCAACTCCTTGAGGAAGGCCCACGTCTTGTCCCATCCCGCGGTGGGGTCCTTGGGGTTCGTGTCACCCAGGATGTAGGGCAGACCCATCAGGAACGTCCGGCCCGGGCCGGAGTTGGCCGGGCGGGCGTACTGGAATTTCCTGGGGTTGGCCTTGGCCCAGGCGAGCAACGCGTCCGCGCTGGTGGGTGGCGTCGCGAGGCGGGACGGCAGGTATTCGAGCAGCGGGCCGGACGGGTAGTAGGTGACCGTGACGCCCGCGTTGCCGGCGAGCTGCTGCATCGCGGCGGCCGGCGACAGGTAGTCGCGCATGCCGCCGAGGCGGTCCTGGAAGGCCGGCAACACGTCGATCCAGAGCCCCTGCTCGATCCCGGCGGCCAGACCGTCGACGCCGGTCAGCACGAGACCGATGTCCACCCGGTCCGCCCCCTGCTGAGCCTTGATCTTCCCGGCCAGCTCGGGCGCCGGCGCCTTCGAATAGGTCACCCGGGAGATCACGTCGGGGTTCTTCGAGACAAACTCGTCGATCATCCCCTGGGTCAGCTGGAGGTTGCCCGCCACGTCGAGGACGTTGAGGGTGACGGCCTTACCGGGCCGCTGTGGCACCTCGCCCGTGGTGTCGCCCTTGGTGTCACCGGGAGCCTCGGGTGCCCCACACCCGACCGCGCCCACCAGGAGCGACGATGCCGTGACCAGGAGAGCTCCGCGCCGCGTCATACCCATGAGCCGTTCCCTCCGCCAGGTGTCATCCCTGCTGATTGAGGCAGTCGGTGCGCCACGGCGGCAACGGGTTGCCATGTATTGCCTCGCGCGAATGCGATCGGACGGCTGGATTGTTGCGGGGGCATTGCCGAGTATTCACGGCCGCCATAGCATGATCACTGCGCCCCAGCTGGGAGGAGCATGACAATGCCCGACCACACCAGGCCGCCGGAGAAGAGAGTCACGATCTACGACGTCGCGGTCGAGGCCGACGTCTCACCGTCCACGGTGTCCCGCGCCTTCTCCCGGCCGAGTCGCGTCAACTCCGAGACCGCCGAACGGATCCGGCAGGTCGCCGAGCGGCTGGGCTACCGCACCAGCCCGCTTCCCCGCGCCCTCACCACGTCCCGCACGCGCATGATCGCGCTCGTCATCGCCGACATCACCAACCCGGTGTACGCCGGGATCGTGCGCGGGGCGCAGGAGACGGCGATGCACGACGAGTACACCACGGTGCTCATCGACGCCCAGGAGTCCGACCGGGTGGAGCGGGCGGCGATCGAACGCACGATGTCGACTGTCGACGGCATCGTGCTCGCCAGCAGCCGGATGTCGGACTCGGCAATCCGGATGTTCGCCAAGCAGCGGCCGGTGGTGGTCCTCAACCGCGCCGTCGCCGACGTGCCCTGCGTCGTGACGGACAACCCCCGTGGGGTCCGGCGGGCCGCCGAGCACCTTGGGGAGCTGGGGCACGACCACATCACCTACGTCGCGGGGCCGCAGGCGTCCTGGCCGAACGGCATCCGCTGGCGGTCGTTGCTCGAAGCCGGCATGGAACTCGAAATCAAGGTGCGCCAGATCGGCCCGTTCAGCCCGACCATCGAGGGTGGCGAACGGGCCGCCGAGGAGCTGCGCGCCCGTCCCGCGACCGCCGTCCTCGCCTTCAACGACCAGATGGCGATCGGGCTCATCCGGGGTCTCACCCGGATGGGCGTCGACGTGCCGGGCGACGTCAGCATCGTGGGTTTCGACAACACTCTCGCCGCCGACATCGTCACACCCGGGCTCACCACGGTCGCGGCACCGTTCTACGCGGAGGGTTCGGCGGCGACCCGGCACCTGCTCACGATGATCGAGGGCGCCCCCGGGCACACCGGCCGGCCGATGGTCCTGCCGGTACGCCTCGTTGTCCGCCACTCGACGGCCGCCCGCGACCGGAAAGCGGGTCGCCCCCGACCGTGGGTACGCCAGCGGCCGGCGCTCGCCGCGAGCCTGCCGCCTCCCTCGGAGCAGTGAACACCGCCCCTGGGCCAGCTCAGCACACTACGGTTACGGTGCGTTACGGTCGCCGGGAAATGCTTGCTTGTACATGCAGGTCGGATGGACTGGGCGGGCGGCTCTATCGAGGGCCGAGCCCTGTCTTTCCGTCAATCAGCTCGCGCACGACGTCGAGATGACCCGCATGGCGCGCGGTCTCCTCGATCATGTGAAGAACGATGCGCCGCAGGTCGGTGACCTCGTCTCCGAGCCACCCTGGATGACGCACGCGCACCGGCGCAGACAGTGGCGTGGAGGCGAGGACAGCGTTGGATCGCTCGCACTGCGCGCGGTAGAACGCGAAGACCACCGATGGTGGTGGTGGGGTGGTCAGGGGGGTGTGGTCGTCGTCCGGCCAGGCCAGCGGCGAAGTGGAGCCGGTGGCGATCTCCTGGAACCAGTGCCGCTCGGCGTAGCCGAGGTGTTCCACGAGGCCCAACGGCGTCCATCCCGAGGGCAGGACGGCGGTGGTCAAGGCTTCGAGGTCAAGGCCGTCGACAATCGCGAGGACGCTGGCACGTTGCGCCTCCAGGAACATCAACAGTGCGTTCTTCTCACCGTCGTCCACCCGGCCCACGCCCTTCCTGGTCAAAAGATTGATGGTTTCTGTCGGGACACCTCGCCCGGCGCTCCAATGGCTGACCCGCCGCTCAGTCGAGCCAGCAGATCACCGCGGCGCCATCCCTGGCGGCCGCACCGAAGAAGCGTTGGACGTCGGGCAGGTAATGGGCCACCCACGCAAGTTGGCCGGGTCGATCCCAGATTCCGGGGTAGATGTCGGCCCGGACCAACTCCTGCGGGTCGACGCCCCGGATGAGGCCGTCCTGGGTGAGCTCGGCCAGGCGCGCCGCTGCCGTCGCGACGTGGACCGGTGTCAGATAGGAGGGCGGCCCGTAGCCCCAGTCGTCTTCGAGGTTGTCCAGAAAGTCGAACATCTCGTCGCTGTCGGGCTCGACGTCGGGCAGCTCCACGAACCGCTCCGCGCCCGACACCAGCGGAATCTCGAAGCCCAGCCGATCGAGGAGGAACTCGAACCCGTCCCAGGCCTTGTCGGTGGCCGCCCAGCGTTCAGAGTTGTCGTTCCGTTGCGTCATCGCGAGGTCGTAGGCCCAGCCGAGGTCTGTCCTCGCCCGCTCCAGTTCGTCGGGCGAAACGCGCAGCCAGTTGCCGTTCATGCTCACCGCGGCAGCCTAAGCACCGGCTACGACAATTCCCGGACAGCACCGAGATTCCCGCAGCCATGTTCCACCACGTCGAGGGCGGTTCTCGCGGAACGTGTCGGGGATTGGCGCCGCACGGGCCGCGACAAGAAACGACAACTCGTTGCCGGGGCACGGCGCCACCGAGGAACATCGACGCGCACCCATCTGTCGACGTCGTCGTGCTCCCGCGCCGGGCGCACGACGACGAGTGGACGAACGAGGAGACGCGATGATCCGAGGCTCGACGCCCAGACTACGACGGACCCTCATCGTGCTGGGCACGGCACTCGCCACGGTCGCGGCCACCCTCACGGTCGCCACGACACCGGTCGCCGCGGCACCGTCGCCGGACGACTACAGCGGCTCCGACCTGTGGCTGCGGTACGTGCCGGTCGACGACGCGAAGCTGCTGCGCGACTACCGCAGAGCGGCCACGGCGATCGTGGTCGAGAACGCCGACGCCACGAAAGTGCACCGGCACACCACCGACCTCGCCATGGCTCCCGGTTCCGGCGAGAAGCTCGTCGAGACCACGCTGGGCGCCGCTCGCGACGAACTGGTACGCGGCCTGGGCGGGCTGCTCGGCCAGCCGATTCCGGTGGCGACGGGTGACGGCGGCTCGGTCCCGGACGGCTCGGTCGTGGTGGGCACACCGGCGAGTTCGCCGCTGGTGGGCCGCAGCATCGCGGCCCGCGACCTGGCCACTGTGGGCGACGAGGGCTACCTCGTCCGCTCGGTGTCCAAGGGCAGGGCCCGGTTCACCGTCATCGCCGGCAACACCGACCTCGGCGCGCTGTACGGCACCTTCGCCTTCCTCCGGCTCCTGCAGACCCAGAAGCCCATCGACCACCTCCGCATCGCGGAGTCACCGAAGATCAAGCACCGGTTGCTGAACAACTGGGAGACCGAGCGTCTCTACGCGGGCAACAACGCCTCCGGGCTGGGCGGGCTGAACGGGGAGAGCGGCGCGATCTTCAACTTCGCCGCGACCGGCGCCAGCGCCGGCCGGAACCTGCCCGTCATCCTCGACCGTTACCTCGTCATGGCCCGCGCGCTGGCGTCCCTGGGCATCAACGGCATCACCATCAACAACGTCAACGCCGACAACGCGTACCTGACGAGCGCCCGCATCGCGCAGGAGGCGGCCCTCGCCGACGCGCTGCGTCCGTACGGCATCCGGCTTGGCCTGTCGATCCGCTACACCGCACCCACCGACAACCGGTTCGCGCCGGACACGCTGACCAACAGCCAACTCGACCCGTACGGTGTGGAGTTCCGGGGCTGGTGGCACCGCCGGGCCCAGCAGATCCAGGCCGCGATCCCGGACTTCATGGGCCTCACCGTCAAGGCCAACTCCGAGGGCCAGCCGGGGCCACAGGATTTCGGGTACGACCACGGTGACGGCGCCAACGCCATCGCCGCCGCGGTGGCGCCGCTCGGGATGACCGTGCACTGGCGCACGTTCGTCTACAACGCCGAGGTCGACAACGACCGGCTCAAGCGGGCCTACCTGGAGTTCGGGCCGATCGACGACGAGGTCCAGCCGGACGGCAGCCGGGGACGCTTCGCCGACAACGTGTTCCTCCAGACCAAGAACGGGCCACTGGACTTCCAGGCCCGGGAGCCCATCCACCCGATGTTCGGCCGGATGGAGAACACCAACCAGGCGTTGGAACTCCAGGTCACGCAGGAATACACCGGCCAGAACTGGATGCTGGCCTACCTCGGCCCGATGTACGAGGAGATTCTCAAGACCGACACGTACGCGACCGACGCGAACGGAAAGCTGCTCAAGGAGCGGCTGGTCGGCGACATCGTCGACGGGAGCGCCCAGCACCACTCGGACACCGCCATCGTGGGTGTCGCCAACCTCGGTAACGCCGACAACCTGACCGGGCACCACTTCGCCCAGGCGAACCTCTTCGCCTTCGGGCGGCAGGCGTGGGACTGGACGCT
Source organism: Micromonospora sp. CPCC 205558 (assembly GCF_036902955.1). NCBI lineage: Bacteria > Bacillati > Actinomycetota > Actinomycetes > Micromonosporales > Micromonosporaceae > Micromonospora > Micromonospora sp. CPCC 205558. Next base: position 32,192 of record NZ_JBAKHR010000042.1, on the reverse strand, counting down.
CGACTCGGCGGACATCGCGACCGACTGGACGCGGATGACCTGGAGCAACGACCGGCGCGTCGTCGACACCATCCGAAAGATGATGATGGGCTCGTGGGAGTCGCTGGTCAGCTACCAGACGCCGCTGGGCATCGGTCACCAGTTCGCCGAGGGCGCCCACTACCGCCCCGACCCCGCCGACTGGGCGGGCCGCGACGACTGGAGCCCGATCTACTACAACAAGGCCGACAGCGTCGGTCTGGGCTTCGACCGCTCCCCCACCGGCAGCAACCTGGCCGCCCAGTACTTCCCCCGCTTGCAGCAGCGCTACGGCAACATCGACTCCGTCCCGGAGAACCTGCTGATGTGGTTCCACCACGTGCCGTGGGGCCATCGGATGGACAGCGGGCGGACGTTCTGGGCGGAACTGGTTTACCGCTACCAGATGGGCGTGCAGTACGTGACCTGGATGCGGGAGACCTGGGACGCGCTCCAGCCGCACATCGACGCGCGCCGGTTCGCCGAGGTCCGCGCCAAGCTGGCGGTCCACGAGGCGGACGCCGCCGACTGGCGGGACACCTCGGTGAACTACTGGAAGGAGTTCAGCGGGCGGGACATCCCGGTCGACGACGCGCCACTGTCGGCCACGATCGTCGTGGACGGGAAGACCTACGGCGGCTTCAACCTGTCGGACACCTCGTACACCATCCCGGTGCCGGCCGGGGCGTCGCCGACAATCACCAAGGTGCGGACGACCGACCGGAAGGCCCGCTACGAGATCATCTCCCAGGCGGCCGGCGTGCCCGGTCAGGCGGTCGTCAAGGTCACCACGGAGAGCTTCTTCGGCACCCTGGTGAAGAACTACGTCTTCAACCTGGTGCCCGACACCACGCTGGCGACCCTGCGCGTCGACGGCGAGCGCCTGGCGTCCTTCTCACCGACGGTGCTGCGCTACAACGCCCTCGCCCCGGCCGGCACCACGACCGTCCCGACGGTCACCGCCAGCGCCGCCGACCCGGCAGCCTCGGTCGAGGTCGAGCAGGCAACCAACCCCACCGGGCAGGCTCGGGTCACCGTCACGAACGGCGGAGCGTCGTCGGTCTACACCGTGGACCTGAACACGACCATCACCGGCAGCGACGAGTTCGAGTCGTCCCAGCTCGGCCCGCAGTGGCAGTGGGTCCGGCCGGACGAGAGCCGGCGGCGTCTGGCCGACGGGTCCCTGGTCATCACCGCGCAGCAGGGCGACCTGCAGGGCAACGTCAACACCGCCCGGAACCTGGCCCTCCAGGACGTCGACGGCGACTGGACGGCCGAGTCCAGGGTGGTCTTCTCCCGGCCACTCGCCGCCAACAACGAGCAGGGCGGTGTTCTCGGGTACGCGGACGACAACAACTACGTGAAGCTCGCCTGGGAGATGGGCAACGCGACCGCGGCCATCAACAAGACCCGCATCGTCTTCCTGCGCGAACAGAACGGCGCGGCGTCGACACTGGAGATCACCGGTGCCGACGCCCAGCGCATCGTCGGGACCGACGGCGCCATCTGGCTCCGGCTGACCAAGATCGGCAACAGCTACCGCGCCTACTACTCCAGCGACGGAACCGTCTACCGCTACATCGGCTCCACCACACTGAACGCCGAGCCGACGAAGGCCGGGTTGCTGGCCTTCAACCGGGCCGGCACCTCCACCGACCTCGATGTCGCCTTCGACTACTTCCGGATCGAGAGCCGCGGGGAACGCGTCCGCTAGAGCACTCGGCGCTCGACCCCACCAGTCGGGTGCCGCCACCGCCACACCGGAAACCGCGACCGGGCCCGTCCCAGCTGGGACGGGCCCGGTCGTGCTCCCCCGAGCGGGATTCGTTGCCGTCAGCCCCCGATCGCGATGGCGAAGATGTGCATGGTCGGCACGTTCGTCGCCGGTCGGGCGCTGATGTTGGGCAACACCACCGAGGCCACCGCCTTGCTCTGCAACGTGACGCCCACGTAGTAGATGCAGGCGGCGGTGTTCTGGCGGACGTTGTTGGGCCGGTTCTGGTACGCGGACACGATGGCCGCGGTACCACCGGAGTGCGGCCCGCCATACCAGTCGGGCGAGCTCAGCGTGAACGTCTGGCGGGTGCCGTCGGCGTAGACCACCGTGCCGGTCCCGGAGACCGCGCCGTAGGTGCCGGTCAGCAGGAAACCGAGAGTCCTGCCGGTGCCGGTCACGCCGATGGTCTGGCCCGAGGCGATGGCGTTGTCGGGGGACCCGGAGCTGACGTTGGGCCAGCGGAAGTTGACCCCGTTGCGGCTCACCGTGCCGCCCGGGCTGGCGCCGGCCTGAGCCAGGGCCTGTGCGGAGAGCGAGGCCCCGCCGCCGTCGAAGTTACCGACGTTGGTGTTGCTGTCGCTGGTGATGCCGACGTTGCTGAAGCTCTGCTCCAGGGTGGGCGTGGCGACGCCGGAGCTGGTGACCCGGTAGGTGCGTCCGGCCTGCACGGTGACGTCGATGAGGTCGGAGTCGATCCGGGTGGTCCGGGCCGCCGTGCCGTCGGCGGTGTCGACGACCGTGACGGTGCCGGTCAGGATCCGGGAGCGGAGGCGGACGGTGCCGGCCCGGTCCGGCCGGACGAGGATCTCGGTGGCTACGCCGCTCGCCCACGTGATGCCGACCGTGTGCCCGCCCCGACCGCGCAGGCCGGTCACCCGCCCGCTCGGCCAGGCCGGCGGCAACGCGGGCAGAACGTGCAGCTCACCCGCGTGGCTCTGCAACAGCATCTCGGCGATGCCTGCGGTGGCGCCGAAGTTGCCGTCGATCTGGAACGGCGGGTGCAGGTCGAACATGTTGGGCGCGAGCCGCGCGGTGGTGGCGAGGTAACGGATCAGGTCGTGGGCCCGCTTGCCCTCCTCCATCCGAGCCCAGAAGTTGATTTTCCAGGCCAGCGACCAGCCCGTGCCGTCGTCGCCGCGCAACGCCAGGGTGCGGCGAGCCGCTTCGAACAACTGCGGCGTGCCGCGCTTGGTGATCTGGTTGCTGGGCGCCAACCCGTACAGGTGCGAGATGTGCCGGTGGTTGGGCTCGGTCTCCACCCAGTCGTAGAGCCACTCCATGATGTTGCCGCGAGAGCCGATCTTCATGGGTGGGAGCCGGTCCCGGGTGGCGCGCACCTGCGCCCGGAAGGTGCTGTCCACGTCGAGGATCTCGCTCGCCCGGGCGCACGCGTCGAACAGGTCCCGCAGGATCTGGTTGTCCATCGTCGGGCCGGCGCACACGCTGGCGTTCGAGTGGTGGCTGAGCTCCGGCGAGTTCGACGGGTTTGTCACCAGGTAGCCGAGGGTCGGCTCGGTCACCAGCGTGTTGAGGAAGAACTGGGCGGCGCCCTTCATGGCCGGGTAGTTCGTCCGTAGGAACTCGATGTCGCCGTTGAACAGGTAGTGGTCCCAGATCAACGTCGAGAGCCAGGCGCCACCGGTCTGCCACATGCCCCAGAACGCACCGTCCACCACCGCGGTGGCCCGCCACGCGTCGGTGTTGTGGTGGGTGACCCACCCACTCGCCGCGCCGTACTGCACCTGCGCGGTGCGGGTGCCGGTGACCGCGAGCTCCCGGACCATGTCGAAGACCGGGCCGTGGCACTCGGCCAGGTTGGTGGTGTTCGCCGGCCAGTAGTTCATCGGCAGGTTGGCGTTGATCGTGTACTTGGAATCCCACGCCGGCGCCAGCGAGTCGTTCCAGATGCCCTGGAGGTTCGCCGGCTGGGTGCCGGGCCGCGACGACGAGATCAGCAGGTACCGACCGTACTGGAACAGCAGCGTGGAGAACTGCGGGTCGTTGACGCTGTTGTGCTGGGCGATCCGGACATCGGTCGTCTGGTCGGCCGCGGACGTGCGACCCAGATCCAGAGTGACCCGGCCGAACAGCGCCTGGTAGTCGGCCACGTGTCGGCTGCGCAGTTGGTCGTAGCTGCTGGCCCGTGCCGCGGTGAGGCGCTGCCGGGCGATGCCCTGGTAATCACCACCGACGTTGCGGTAGTTGACGTAGCTGGAGCCGATGGAAATCAGCAGCGTCACGCTGTTGGCGTTGGTCACCCGCAGGGTGCCGCCGGAGCTGGACACGCTGCCGCCGCTGACGGTGGCGTTGGCCAGAGCGAGGAAGCGGACCGCGCCGGTGACGCCCTCCATGTTCCCGGAGACACCGTCGAGGCCGATGGTGGTGCCGTCCGGGCTGGACACCGTGGTGCGCTGCGGGCTGTCGAAGGTGGCGGTGAAGCTGATCGAACCGCTGCGGTCGGCGGTCAGTCGCATCGCGATCACCTGATCCGGCGCGCTGGCGAACACCTCCCGCTGGTGACGAACACCGTTCAACACGTACGTCGTCGTGACGGTGGCGGTGGTGAGGTCCAGCGTCCGGTCGTACTGTGACGCTCCGCTGGCGGATCCGAAGGCGAGCCGGAGGTTGCCGACGGTCTGGTAGGCCAGTTGGCCGCCCGGGTTGCCCATCATGGTCTGGTTGATCAGATCCTGGGCCTGGGTCCACTGGTTCGCGTTGACCAGCCGCCGGATCTCCGCGAGCGCTCCAGCGCCTCTGGTGTTGCTGGGGTCGTGCGGGCCACCGGCCCAGACGGTGTCCTCATTGAGCTGAAGTCGCTCGGTGTCGACGTTGCCGAAGACCATGGCGCCGAGCCGGCCGTTGCCGATCGGCAGCGCCCGCAGCCAGTCGGTGCCGGCCCCCTCGTCGTACCAGAGTGCGAGGTCCCCAGCGGCCAACACCTGTGGCGGCGCCACCGAGTCCGCTCGTGCCGCAGCGGTCCAGGGCACCGGCAGGAGAGCGCCACCCGCGCCGGCTGCGCTGATCTTGAGGGCTTGCCGTCGGGTCAGGTCTGACATCGATCCTCCAAACGGTGACCAGTCCGGCCACCCCGAAGCGGGACAACTGTGGGACTCGACATGGGGATCCGCTTGGTGGGGCCAACCGGGACCCTGCCTGCGCAGGCCGACGCCGGGCCTTGGCGAGCCAGACATCGGATGTGTTTCGGGAAGGTTACTCCGGGGCCACAGAATAGGCAACGGTCGATCAATGGGTGGACACCACGCCCCTCTGGCCGGTCAGCAAGATGCGCGGGCGGGCGAGCAGCGGCGCACTGACGCGACACCGTACGGCGATCCGCCGGAATCACGCCGACGATCACCCACCCGGATGGACATACATCAGATGTACGCAGGCGGGCAGTCGAGTCGGTCGTACATCAGCTCCGACGTACGCCCGACGAGGCAGCGCAACCCCGGTGGGCCCAAGGACGTGTAGTGGGAAATCCCGCTCGACGCCCCACCCGGAGGAACGATGACCCTGACCGCGCTCCGCGCCCTCCTGCCCGTCGCCGTGCTGACCAGCCTGGCGGCCTGCGGCACCGCCTCCCCCACTCCCACCGGGGCGAGCACCACGCCGCAGGCGAGCGCCGCACCCGCCTCGCCCGCGACGCCGCCCACCGCATCGCCGCCCACCGCTTCGCCGACGGGCAGCGGGTCGTCCAGCACCACCCCGGCCGCCTGCCCGGTGAGCGCAGCGACCCTGCAGGCCGCGTCGGGGTTGAGCAGCACCCACCGGATCGACCCGGATCGGATCAGGTGCGCGAGGCAGTGGGCCACGGCCGGCGTGCTCGCCATCGACCCCGGAATGCAGGGCGACGGTGTGCTGGTGTTCAAGCACTCGGACGGCAGATGGCAGAAGCTGGGCGAAGGCAGCGCCCTCGAATGCACCCCGTTCGGCATTCCGCCGGAAATCGGCGACCAGGTCGGCTGTCGCGACCACTGAGCACAGCGACTCCCGTACGCAATCGGGTTGTCCTCCGCCGGCGCACGGGTGACCATGGGCGGCATGGCGGGAGCTCGGCGGTGAGATCACCGCTCCAGGGTGGGCTGCCGCCGGGCGGCGCGGTGGTGATCGGGGCTGTCGTGGAGATCGCCTGCGACGAGTCGGGCTTCTCGGGCACGAATCTGCTGCACTCGGCCGCCCCGGTGATCACGCACGCGAGCGTCGACCTGGCCGTCGACGAGGCGGTCACTGTGATCACCGCACTACGGTCCGGGTTCCGGTTCGCACCGCACGAGCTCAAGTCCGGCCGGTTCCTGCGCGGCTCCGGTGCGCAGGAGGCACTGGAGTGGTTCCTGGCGGCGCTTGCCGGTCGCGCGCACGTCCACCTCATCGACAAGGAGTTCTTCCTCGTCACCCGTATCGTGGACTTCCTGCTGACCGAGCCGTCGTACGCGGCGGGCACCCGCCTTGCTCGCGAGCACCATCCGGCGGCTCTCGCCCTGCATGAGGCCGGACGCACGACCGGAAGCGACTGGGGTTCCTTCCTGTCAGCGTTCGTCGACCTCGTCCGGATGAAGCGGCGACTTCCGGTCGGCCAGACGATGCACCGGTTCTTTCAGGCCCGGGATGCGCTGCGGCGCCACGGGCTCGGCGCGGCGGCCGACGCCGTCCTCGACGGGCTCGACCCGAGCCACGTGCGAGCCGTGGTGGCCCGGCTCGATGTCGACGACCGCGCGGTCCCTCCCCCGCTGGAACCGCTGCTCCCGGCGCTGGCCGAGACGGTCCTGTCCTGGAGCGACGGCCAGCGGCAGGTGCTGGTGACCCACGACGAGCAGAGCGCCCTGACGGCCGACCGGCTGACCCGTCTCCAGCGGGCGCTGGCCGACGATGGCCACCCACAGTCGGCCGGCGTCAACCGAGCCGGGGCGTTGCCGAACGGGGTGTCACCCCTGGCGGGGCTGGTGATGGTCGACTCCCGCGACGATCCGCGCGTGCAGGTCGCGGATCTCCTCGCCGGAGTGGCCCGGCGGATGCCCGACATCATCGACGACGCGCTCCGTCAGCCGCCGCCCACCCCTGCGGGGTGACGGGCAGCAGCCGAGTCACGACACGGCACGGGCTCGGAGGGCTTGCGTGGTCGCCGGGTCAGCGGGAAAGAACGCCTCGACGGCCAACCCGGCGACTGTGACATCCCGCGGCGTACCGAAGAGGGTCGTGGTGCTGACGAAGGACAGCTCCTGGTCACCGTGCCGGTATCGCAGCGGGACGAGAACACGGGAGAGGGCATCGCCCAGCGGTGTCGTGTCGACGTCGCCACCGGGATAGCCGCAAAGCTCCTCGTGCAGGTCGTAGAGGATCGGGTCGTTTGTCGTCGCCGCCTGCTGGTGCAGTCGTTTCAGCAGATGGGCACGCCACTCGGGCAGGTTGACGATGCGCGGCGCCAGACCGTCGGGGTGCAGGCTGAGGCGCAGCACGTTGATCGGTGGGGTGAGCAGGTGTGGTTGCGCGTCCATGGTGAACAGCGCGACGGCGGGGTTGGCGTCGACGAGGTGCCAGTGCTGGTCCACGAGCAGCGCGGGGTACGGGCTGTGACCGTTGAGGATCTGCCGTACGGCGGCACGTACCGGCGCCAGCTCGGGGTCCGTCAGCTCGTGGCGGGGATAGGCGGGCGCGTAGCCGCCGGCCAGCAGCATCGTGTTGCGCTCGGCCAGCGGCATCTCCAGGTGTTCGGCCAGCCGTAGGATGAGATCAGGGCTCGGCCGGGATCGCCCGGTCTCGACGAAGCTCAGGTGCCGGGCCGACACTCCCGCCTCGATCGACAGGTCGAGCTGACTCATCCCACGAGTTCGGCGCCAGTCGCGCAGCAGCTCCCCCACTGGTCGCCCCGGCCGGGTGGAGATCTTCACTCACCGACCCTAGTTCCGCGCCGGCACCCGGGCCATTACCTGCGAGGTAATCGACAGCCCACCGCGACAGCGGCAACATCTCTTCCGGCATGACCGATCCGGTGCCGCGACACGACGGCCCGCGCCGCCCGCCGCCACCGCGATCCCAGACCAGAAAACCAGACGCAAAGGACAGGCAACCATGACCGCGTACGCGCTCGCACACCTCCGCAAGGCACCCGTCCACGCCGAGGTGCTGACGTATTTGGAGCGAATCGAATCCACCCTCGCGCCCTTCGCGGGCCGGTTCATCATCCACGGCGGTGCCATCGACGTCCTGGAGGGCGACTGGCCCGGCGATGTGATCGTCATTGAGTTTCCCGACCTGTACCAGGCCCGCTCCTGGTACCAGTCGGGCGACTATCAGGAGATCAAGCCCTTGCGGACGAGGCACCTCACCGGCGAGGTCATTCTCGTCGACGGAGTCGAGCCCGGCCACGACTCGTCGCAGCTGGCCGCGGCCATCCGCCACGCCACCGATCGGTAGCACCTGACCCTCGCCCGCCAAGGGCACGAGCGCCGCCCCGAAGAACCGGGTGGCTCGCCGGCCGCAAGGCACCCGACACAGGTCAGCCGACCGTAGTCTCATCGGATGCAGGACATCCAGACGCACACCCTGGTCATTCCCGGCGTCGACCTGGTCTACGACGTCCGCGGCCCGCTACCTCCCACTGGCGCCCATCGTGCGCTGCTCATGATCGGCCAGCCGATGACGGCGGAGGGCTTCACCGCGCTCGCCCCGCACTTCGCGGACCGCACGGTCCTCACCTACGACCCGCGTGGCCTGGGCCGCAGCGTCCGCAAGGACGCTCGGTCCGACCACACGCCGCAGCAGCAGGCCGCCGACCTGCACGCGCTCGTACAGGCGCTCGACGTCGGTCCGGTCGACCTGTTCGCCAGCAGCGGCGGCGCGGTGACCGCACTCGAACTGGTCGCCACCCACCCCGACGACGTCGCCACCCTGGTGGCGCACGAACCGCCGATCAACGCCGTGCTCCCCGATGCCACGGCCGCCGAGCGCGCCCGAGCCGGCTTCTACGAGGCGTACCAGGCGAAGGGCTCGGGTGCGGGGATGGCCGCGTTCATCGCCATGACGTCCTGGCAGGGTGAGTTCACCGACGCCTACTTCGCCCAGCCCACCCCCGACCCGGCGATGTTCGGCATGGCCGCCGACGACGACGGCAGCCGCGACGATCCGCTGCTGTCGCAGAGCTCGTGGGCGGTCACCGACTACCGTCCCGACGCGAGCCTGCTCACCGCCGCGCCCACCCGGATCGCGGTCGCGGTCGGCGAGGAGTCCGCCGGCACGTACACCGCTCGCACCGCCCTGGGCCTCGCGGCGCTGCTCGGCCAGGAGGCTGTGGTGTTCCCGAGTCACCACGGCGGGTTCCTCGGCGGCGAGTTCGGCTACGCGGGCAAGCCCGAGGAGTTCGCCGCGCGGCTGCGGGAGGTGCTGGACGCCGGCTGACGCCGGTGCAGGCGACAGCGTGTTGAACCCGCCTGTCGGTCGACGCTCGTGCAGGTGACCCGATCAGCCGTATGGTGAGACGCGGAGACGACGATACGCCGTCTTCGATGAAACACCACCTGCGGCGGTCGAGGAGGACGTGATGATCGGTGTGGCGACCGTCGGCGCAATCGTCGGCGTCCTGCTCGTCGGTCTCGTGATCCTGGTCCGTAAGCCGGCCGACACCCGGTCGGTGCTCAGATGGTCGGCCCTGGCGATCACCGCGCTGGTGGCCGCCGCGCTGGCTCCCTTCACCGTGGACGACTCGGGCACCGCGGCCAGCTATCTGCTCGGCGTTCCCGTTGTCGCGGCGCTGCTGCCCGTTCTCGCGCAGCGGGTCGGTCGACTGACCCTGGTCGCCGATCTGGTGGCCGCGCTCGTCCTCACCGGATGGGGTCTGCTGCTCGGGCTGGGCATCGGTGTCGCGTTCCTGCCAGCGGTGATACTCCTGATCGGCAGCGCCGCGGGCACCGGGGCCCCGCGTCCGTCCACCACGTGACCCGGTGACCCGCGGTCAGCCGTCCGGGGTGAACAGACCCTGGACGCCGACGACGATCGCGATGAGGCCGACCACCCACGCGATCGGGGCGGCCCGACCGGCGAGGCGGCCCAGGTCGTCGCCGACCCGCGGCAGCAGCCGCAGCACCGCCACGGCGAGCAGGAAGCCACCGACGATGTTCGCGAGGTCCAGCAGCAGCGCCAGTTTGGGCTGGGCCCCTCAACCCCTCAGCGCGTGCACCGCCACACCAGCGGTCGATACGCCTGGTTCTCGTAGACGGCCCCGACCACCGTCAGACCGTCGTCACTGATCCCCTCGGCCGTGTACGTGCCCGCCTCGGTCGCTCGGACCTCGGGTCGGCCCGGCAACCGGCGGGAGGTGCCGTCCGGGGCCACGATCAGCGGCGCACCGTCGCCGGCCAGCACATCACCATTGCCGGCGATGCCGCTCGCCCCCGGGACGGGCAACAGGCTCACCGCCCCGGTGGCGAGGTTCCACCGCACCGGCAGCATCAGCACGGCGCCGCCCTGCTCGCCGCCGGGAACCATGCCGATCGCCCATTCGCCCTGTGCCGATTCGACCGAGGCGCGCGGGTAGCCGTCGGGCACCGCCAGCGCCGCACCGACGCCCTGCGGCGTCCACCGGTAGGGCCGCTCGTTCACGGTGCCGACGATCGTGCCGTCCTCGGTTATCCCGGTCGCGGACGACCCCCGCTGGCCGACCAGCCGGTACTTCTGTGGGTTGTCGGTCGACCACCGCACCGCCTGGTGCGAGTCGTCGGACCTGCGGGCGGTGCCGACGATGTCGCCGTGACCGTTGACGGCGTGCACGAGCACCGCATCGTAGCCGGGCGGGGTGGCCAGGAAACGCAGCTTCCCATCCCGGTACAGCCAGCCGGTGCCGTCGCCGTTGGTGCCGACCACATGGCCACTGGCGTTGACCGCGGCCGCGTGCCGCGCGGCCGCCGGCAGGACGACCGGCCGGCCGTCGGTCCACAGCACGACCCGTCCGTCCTCCTGCCCGGTGCCGATGTCGCCGACGATGTGCCGCCCGGTGGGGTCGACTCTGTTGGCCACCGCGACCGGACCACCGATCGGCTGCGACAACCACGACGCCTGGCAGGTGATCGGCGGGCGCGGGGAAGCCGACCCGGTCGCCGCCGGTGACACCGCGAGAGCCGGCGTGGTGGGAACCGGCGGACTGGCGGTCCCGCCGACCTGGACGGCACCCACGACACCGACCCCGGCCAGCACCGTCAGCGCGGCGATCCCTCCGACGCGTCGACGCTGGCGGCGCCGCCGGCCGTCGCGGACCGCCCGGCTCAGGTCGACCCGTGGCTCCGGTACCGGCACCGACCGCAGCAGCTCGGCGATCCGCTGATCGTCCACGGTGGTCATCTCGGACTCCTCACTGACATCTCGGTGACGTCGAGCACCTGACGAACGGCCGCCAACGCCCGAGCCGTCTGCGCTTTCACGTTGCCTTCGGAGCAGCCCATCGCGGCGGCCGTGTCGGCCAGCGACAGGTCACACAGGAACCGCAGGACCAGCACGGTGCGCTGGCCGCGCGGGAGGCGGGCGAGCGCCGCGAGCAGGCTGTCCCGCTCGGCCAGGTCGTCGTGGGGCGTCACCGGTGAGCGCGCCGGCTCCGGCACCGACCCCAGCAACCGGACCTTCGCCCAGCTCAACCGCTTCTCATCGACGAGCTTGTGCACCAGCATCCGATGTACGTACGCGTCGACGTTGTCGGCCCGGCTGACCCGTCGCCAGTTCACGTAGAGCGCCGTGACCGTCTGCTGCACCACGTCGTCGGCCAGATGGGCGTCACCGCACATCAGGAACGCGGTCCGATGCAGGCTCGGCAGTCGCGCGGAGACGTACTCCACGAACTCACCCTCGGCATCCACCATTGAGGCTCCCTCCTCCGCAAGCTCGACGGGACCGGACGACCGTCAGGTTGCGTCCCCGTCGAAGTACGTCGGAAGGCGGACCACCCGGCCGACGCGACCGGGCCGGCGAGCCGGCACACCGTAGAGCGACCGGCCGCCATCCGTGCGGCTCTCAGCCGACGGCGCCGGCCATCCGGCGTACCGCCTCGGTGATGAGCTGCGGTGCGGTGGCCAGGTTCAGTCGGACGTGCCCGGCGCCGCCGGTGCCGAACGTCAAACCGGAGTTGAGCGCCACCCGACCACGGTCGAGAAACACGGTGGCCGGGTCGTCGCCGAGGCCCAGCGCCCGGCAGTCGAGCCAGGCCAGATAGGTGCCCTGACCGGGTTGGTGACGGATGGCCGGCAGGTGCTCGGCGAGCAACTCGGCAAGGAGCCGACGGTTGTCGTCCAGGCCGGTCAACAGGGCATCGAGCCACTCGCCGCCGTCGCGGAGGGCAGCGGTGTGGGCGATCACGCCGAGGTGGCTGGTGCTGACGCTGACTCCGTACGGGACGCGGGCGAGGTCCCCGGCGGCGGCCGGGCCGGCGACGAGGAGCCCGGCGCGCAGGCCGGCCAGGTTCCATCCCTTGGAGGCGGACATCAGCGACAGGCCGTTCTCCGCGCCGGGCACCGAGAGGTACGGCACGAACCGCGCTCCCCCAGCCATGACCGGTGCGTGGATCTCGTCGGCTATCACCCGCACCCCGTGCCGCTGGGCCAGGTCGGCGACGGCGGTCAACTCGGCCGCGCTGTGCACGACGCCGGTCGGGTTGTGCGGGCTGCAGAGCAGGTACGCCGCCGGCCGTCCACCGGTGCGGGCCTGCCGGAACGCGTCCTCCAGCGCGCCGAGGTCGATCCGCAGGTCCTCGCCGAGCGGCGCCTCCACGATTCGGCGGCCGGCGTGCGCCACGGACTCGTAGAACGGCGGGTAGACCGGGCAGTTGACGACCACGGCGTCCCCGGCCTCGGTGACGAGCCGCAGCGCCTCCACGACGCCGTGCATCACGTCGGGCACCAGCGCGGTGCGCTCCACGACCAGCCCGTCCCAACCCCACCGCCGCGCGGCAAACTCGGCCAACGCCTGCGGGTACGCGGTGCCGGCGGTGTAGCCGGTGTCGCCGCGTGCGACGGCGTCGGTGACCGCCCGCGCGATCGGCTCGGCGAGGGGCACGTCCATCTCCGCGACCCAGAGGGGCAGCACGTCGTCGGGGTGCTCCCGCCACTTGAGGCTTGTCCGCTGCCGGAGTTGGTCGATCGTGAGCTGGCGGAGGGGGTTGACGGCGGTTGGGGCACCACTGAGCAGGCCAGTCATGACTTGAGCCTATTCCTCGCGTCTGCCCGAGGACCCGGGTCACCGCTGTTCTATCCACTGTGGTCGTACCGAAAGGATTTCCCGACGCCTTTCGGCATTGACCAGCGTCTTTGTGTTTGCGGTCGGATCAGTTTCGGAATCAACGGCGAAAGATTGCTGCGGCTCGCTGGTTCATGACCTAGGCTGCCGAATGTTCACGTCGACGGCCCGCCCTCACGCCGTGCCAGCCCCCGATCTTGCACGCCGGCCATCGCAACCCTCGACGCCGATTGGAGTAGTCGATGACCTGGCGTCCCACAATTGCCGCCCTGGCCGGCCTGTGCCTCGCGGTCAGCGCCACCACCTTGCCCGCCGGTGCCGCCGCCGACGCTGTGCAGGTCAACGCGCACGCCGCGCTCGCCGGTCCGCCCGGTGCACCGCCCGGGGTCTGCCCGACGGGGGCCAGTTACGGCCCACCACTGCCGACCGACACCGTGTGGGCCCCGCGAATCCAGGGCGGGTTCTCCTTCCTCGAAGGGCCGGTCTGGATCGCCGACGGCGGCTACCTGCTGATGTCCGACATGGCTGCGGGCACCGGGCCGTACAACGTCCAGCCATCGACGGTCCGTCGGTTCACCCCGCCGGCGACCTTCGACACGTTCATCGCCGACGCCGGCAGCAACGGCCTGGCGCTCAGCGCCGACGGCCAGCAGCTCGTCGCGGCCACCCACGACCAGCGCAGCGTGTCCGCGTACCGGCTCAGCGACCGGGCCCGCAGCACCGTCGCGGCGAACTACCAGGGCCGGGCGTTCAACTCGCCGAACGACGTCGCGGTCCGCTCCGACGGCGTCGTCTACTTCACCGACCCCAACTTCCAGCGCGGCAACCGTCCCGACCAGATGAGCGGGCGAACCAGCGTCTTCCGCGTCTCCAACGGGCAGGTGTCGCTGGTGGACGACCGGTTGCGCCAACCCAACGGCATCTCGCTCTCACCGGACGGGACCACGCTGTACGTGGGCGCCTACTCCGAAAACAAGATCTACAAGTACGCGGTCCAGCCCGACGGCAGCGTCGGCGCCCGCAGCGTCTTCGTGAACTACATCGGCGGCCCGGACGGCGGCACGATCGACTGCGCCGGCAACGTGTACTGGACGTCGGGCGGGGACTCCCTGGTCCACGTCTACTCCCCCACGGGCACCCAGCTCGGCACGATCCGGTCCGGCAGCTCCGGCACGACCAACGTGGCGTTCGGCGGCCCCGACCGGCAGACCCTCTTCGTCACGTCGGGGCGGTGGGGCGACTCCGGGCTGTACAGCGTGCGACTCAACATCCCCGGATATCCGTACTGAGCAACGCTGTCGGTCAGGTCGGCCCGGCCCGGCGCAGACCGCGCTTCTCGGTCTCAGTGTCGCGGCCGCACCAGCCCCGCGTTGAAAGCCGCGATCACCAACTGTGCCCGGTCCCGTACGGCCAGCTTCGCCAACAGGTGCGTGATGTGCGTCTTCACCGTCTTCACGGAGATCACCAGGGCGGTGGCGATCTCGTCGTTCGACAAGCCGCCGCCGATCAGCGTCAGCACCTCGACCTCGCGGCCGGTCAGCCCCCGCAGCGCCGGCATGGGTCGGTCCGGGTACGGCGCCGCGACGTAGTGCGCCACGAGCCGGGTAAGGATCGACGGCGCGAACAGCGATTCACCTCGGTGGGTCCGGCGGATCGCCTCGATCAGCTCCTCCGGACGGGAGTCCTTCAGGAGGAAGCCGGACGCGCCGGCGTGCAGCGCCTCGTACACGTACTCGTCGAGTTCGAACATGCTCAGAACCAGGACGCGGGCGGCGGACAGGGCGGGGTCGGCACAGATGCGGCGGGTGGCCTTGAGGCCGTCGAGGTGCGGCATCCGTACGTCCATCAGGATGACGTCGGGGCGGGTGGTCCGGGCGTGCGCCACGGCGCGTGCTCCATCGCCGGCCTCACCGACGACGGTCAGGTCCGGCTCGTTGTTGATAATCATGGCAAGGCTGTGTCGGAGCAGCGCCTGGTCGTCCACCAGCAGCACCCGGATGCCGCTCACGCTGCCCCGTCCCGAATTCGTGCGATGACGCGGAAGCCCTGGTCGACGTGCTCCGCGGACAGAGTGCCGCCGAGACTACCGATCCGCTCCCGCAACCCGGCCAACCCGTGCCCGGCGCCGGGTGTCGCCAGCCATCCGTCACCCTGCGGGCCGGCGTCCGCAACCGTGGCCACCACGTACGATCCGTCCCGAGACACCCGCACCCGAACGTCTGTCGGGCCTGCGTACCGTGCCGCGTTGCTGAGCGCCTCCCGCACGGTCCTGCAGACGGCGACCTGTACACCCTGCGACACCGAGCCGAGCGGCTCGACCGTCAGCCGTGTCCGAAGCCCCGCGAGCGACGCCCCGTGGACGATGCCGGGTAAGTCGTCGAGGTTGTCCACCGGAGCACGGCGGCTCTCGGCCGACGGCTCACGGAGGACTGTGAGCATGCGGCGCAACTCGGCCGTCGCATGCCGGCTCGCGTCCTCGATGTCGGTGAGTGCCGCCTCCACCTCGGCAGGTTTGGGTAGGTGCCGGGTGGCCGCCGCGCGGACCGTGATCAGACCCAATCCGTGCGAGACGATGTCGTGCAGGTCGCGGGCGATCCGCAGCCGTTCGGCGAGCACCGCCTCGGACGCCGCCCAGGCGGTCAACCGGGACTCGTAGGCGGTTCGGTCGGTGCGTAACCGCCGCACCGCCCACGCCGCGGCCGCGACGGCGCCACCGGCTATCAGCGGCGGCAGGACGACCGCGAGCGGGCCCTGCGCGCCGACCGTACACATGACCATCACCAGCACGATGGTCACCACGACAACGACCGGCACTGCCCTGGACTGCCCGGAGGGGCGCGGATGGGCGTTCACCACCCCGACTGTAGATCTCAGACCAGGGTCTGACGGTCCGTGGGCCGACCCGGCTGTCGAAATCCGAGAGTGGTCGGATGTACGAGGGCCGACAGGCCAGTTGACTCGACGCATGATCACGATCGACCGCGTCAGCAAAACCAAGAGCAGGACGCAGATCCTGTACGACGTCAGCTTCGAGGCCCGGCCCGGCCGGGTCACCGGATTCCTCGGGCCGAACGGGGCCGGCAAGACGTCCACGCTCCGTATCCTGCTCGGCCTGGACCGCCCACAGAGCGGGACCGCACTGATCTGCGGGCGCCCGTACCGGAAACTGGACCGCCCGCTGACAACGGTCGGCGCGCTGCTCGACGGCAGCGGTGCGCACCGGGCCCGCAAGGCCCGCGCCCACCTGCGGTGGGTGGCCGCCAGCAACGGGCTGCCCGATTCCCGCGTCGACGAGGTTCTTGAGATCGTGGGCCTGACGGGCGCCGCGCGCAAGCGTGCCGGCCGATTCTCGCTCGGGATGAGCCGCCGGCTCGGGCTCGCCACCGCCCTGCTCGGCGACCCTGAGGTGCTGGTTCTGGACGAACCCGTCAACGGCCTCGACCCGGCCGGGATCCGTTGGATCCGCGAGTTCCTCAAGGACAGCGCGGCGCAGGGCCGCACCGTCCTGCTCTCCAGTCACCTGATGGGGGAACTGGCCGAGATCGCCGACGACGTCATCGTGATCGACAAGGGACGGGTCGTCATCCAGGGCAGGCTCGCCGAAGTCACCGGCGGTCATCGCACGCTCGAAGACGCCTTCCTGGCGCTGACCGCCGCTGATTCAGGTGGATCATGGTGAGGCTCGTTCGCGCCGAGCTGCGCAAGCTGTTCGGCCTGCCCACGGCCTGGGTCGGCCTGGTGCTGGGCACCCTGGCGGCACCCCTGATCGTCCTGCTGAACGCGCCGTACACCCGCCGCGCGATCGCCGCCGGCACCGTCACCGACACATCCGACCTGGGCCTACGCGAGCTGGGTCTCGGTCTTATCGGTCCGATGATCCTCGGTGTGATCATGGTGAGCAGCGAATACACGTCCACCGGACCGGACAGCCCCGGCGCCCGCCAGCTCACCACGACCCTCACCGCCGTCCCCGACCGACGGCGTCTGCTCACCGCGAAGACCACCGCACTGGTGCTTGTCGTCGCGGCACAGGCCGCGGTCACCGCGACCGCCGCACTCAGCCTCGCCGAGGTGCTGCACGGGGACCACACATCAATGCCCGCCGCGGCCCGAGTCGCCGGCGCAATCCTCTACTGGACGCTGACCGCACTACTGGCCTACGCGATCACGCTGATCACTCGCAACGGGATAGTGCCGCTGACATTCCTGATCATCAACAGTGCGGTCGTCTCGGTGTCGTACCTGCTGACGAAGGTCACCGACCTTGCCGCCTACCTGCCGGACATCGTCGGAGCACGGATGTTTCTCCGCACCGCGGACTTCCCCGTCGAGATCTCCCCGCTGACCGCCGGACTGGTGATGACCGCCTGGGTCGCGGCGTTACTGGCGGTCGGCGGGGTCCTGTTCCACCGGCGGGACGTGTGAACACCGCCCGCGCGGAACTACGCAAACTGCTGACCCTGCCGTCGCTGCGCCTGACCGTACTGCTGACCTGGACCGCCCACCTGGCGCTGACCTGTGCGTACCGAGTGGCCGAGTCTCGCGGCGAGCCACTCGGCGACAACGCGGCCCTGGCGCCGATCGTCTACACCCAGGCCGGCTTCCTGGTGCTCGGTGTGCTGGCGGCCTCATCCGAGTACGAGGAGGGCGGCCAGATCCGCACCACACTGCTCGCGTCGCCCCGGCGGCTGCCGCTACAGGCGGTGAAGGCCCTCACGCTGGCCGTGGTGACGCTTCCGGTAGCCGCCACGACGGCGGCCACCAGTGCGTTGCCCGCCGGCGAGGCCACGTGGACGCCGGCCGCAACGGCGTACCTGACGCTCACCACACTGCTCGGGGCGGCATTCGCCACTGTTGTCCGCCGCTCAGTACTCGCCGTGATCCTGTTGCTCGGGCTGTACTTCATCGCGGGACCGCTGCTGCGCGCCTGGTTCGCGACCAGCGCTGCCTACCTGCCGGACACCGCGGCCCTCGACCCGTCCCGTGGCGCCGCCGCGACGGTCGGCTGGACCCTCTGTGCCCTGGCGCTCGCCGCCTTGACCTTCCACCGACGCGACGCCTAGGGCCTGGGTCGAGGTCCGCACGCGGGTGGGGCCGGTCCGCCGACAAGTCCATGAGGAATGTCGGCGGACCGGCTCTCAGCGGATGTCGGTGCTGGTCCAGCGTGGGGAGGCGTTGGTGACCGGGACGGTGTCACCGACGAGCGTGGTCACCGCCTGGGCGTCCCGCTGCGCGCTGGTGCCGACCCAGAGCTCGACCTCGCCGGGCTCCACGACGCGGGTGTACGTACGGTCGGAGAAGGCCAGGCGGGTGGTGGGCACCGTCAGTTCGACAGTGACGGACTCGCCCGGTCCGAGGTGGACCCGCCGATAGCCGAGCAGTTGCGCCAGCGGCCTGGTCACCGAGGCCACCAGGTCGCGCCCGTAGAGCTGGACCACGTCGTCGCCGGCGACCTCGCCGGTGTTCGTCACCCGCACGCTCGCCCCGATCGCCCCGTCGGTGGGCACCGTGCTGGACACGGTGAGATCGGTGTACGCGAAGGTGGTGTAGGACAGGCCGTGGCCGAACGGCGCCACTGGCGTCGCCGCCAGGTTGGTCACCTCGTTGCCCGTGCCAAGGGTGGGGTGCAGGTAGGAGTACGGCTGTGCGCCCGCCGAACCGGGCAGGGTGATCGGCAGCCGGCCCGACGGGTTGACCCGTCCGGAGAGCACTCCCGCGATCGCCCCGGCGCCCTCCTCGCCCGGGAAGAACGTTTGCACCACCGCCGCGCAGCGCGAGAGCGCCCAGCCGACCGTGTACGGCCGCCCGGTGAGCAGCACGAGGACAACCGGCGTGCCGGTTGCCAGCACCGCCTCGACCAGTTCGCGCTGGACGCCGGGCAGCTCCAGGTCGTCCCGGTCGCACCCTTCGCCGACCGTGCCGCGTCCGAAGAGGCCGGCGTTGTCGCCGACGACCAGGACGGCGACATCCGCGGCGGACGCCGTGGCGACAGCCTCATCGAAGCCGGATCGGTCGTCGGTGTCCACGTCACAGCCGCGCGCCGAGGTGACGAGATCGTCGCCGAACTCGACCCGCAGGGCGTCGAGCACGGTCGGCACCTCGATGCCGGTCTCCACATCAGGATGATGGACGAGGACGTGGTTGAGGAACGAGTAGCACCCGAAGAGCGCGCCCTGCCGGTCGGCGTTCGGGCCGATGAGGGCCACCCGCCGACCCGCCGGCAGCGGCAGCGCGCCCTGGTTGGCGACCAGCACGATCGATTTCTCGGCGAGCCGGCGGGCGATCGACCGGTGCTCCGGCGAGTCGAGGTCGATCGCCTGGGGCGGCCCGTCGTCGAAGGTCGCGTCGAGCAGGCCCAGCTCCTGCTTCTGCCGCAACACCCGCAGTACCGCGCGGTCGATGAACGCCTCGTCGAGCTTGCCCGCCCGCACCGACTCCGACAGGGTCAGATAGGCGTCGCCGGTCGGCAACTCGACGTCGAGACCGGCCGTCAACGTCTGCCTGGCCGCGTCCGCGTGATCGCTCGCCACCTGGTGCAGCAGGTTGAGGAATGCGACGCCGTAGTAGTCGGCCACCACCGTGCCGTCGAAGCCCCACTGGTCCCGCAGGATGCCGGTCAGCATCGTCGGGTCGGCGACGACGGGCACTCCGTCGATCTCGGAGTACGAGTGCATGACGCTGCGTGCGTCGCCGTCGAGGATCGCCATCTCGAACGGGAGGAGCAGCACGTCGGCCAGTTCCCGGCGGCCCATGTGCACCGGGCCGAAGTTGCGCCCGGCGCGCGATGCGGAGTAGCCGGCGAAGTGCTTGAGGGTGGCGTGCACCCCCTGCGACTGCAGCCCGCGCACGTACGAGGTGCCGATGGTGCCGACCAGGTAGGGGTCTTCGGCGATGCACTCGTCCACCCGACCCCAGCGGGGGTCCCGGATCACGTCGAGCACCGGGGAAAGCCCCTGGTGGATGCCCAGGGACCGCATCGAGGCGCCCACCGCCGCGGCCATCTCGGTGACCAGTTCGGGGTCGAACGCGGCACCCCAGGCCAGCGGGGTGGGGAAGGTGGCTGCCTTCCACGCGGACAGCCCGGTGAGGCACTCCTCGTGGACGATCGCCGGGATGCCGAGTCGGGTCCCGGCGACCAGGTCTCGCTGGAACTTCCACAGCCAGGATGCGCGTTCCGCCGGGTCCACGGGGCGGGTGCCGTAGGCGCGGGTGAGGTGACCGAGCCCGTGCCGGGAGAACTCCTCGAGCTTGTAGACGTCGCCGAACTCCCCCTGCAGCGGTGCGACCGCCTCGCCGTCCGCCTTCTGCCAGAAGCCGACGAGCTGTGCGATCTTCTCCTCGATCGTCATCCGGCCGAGGAGGTCGTGTATCCGTTCCCCGCCGTCGTGCCCGCCCTGTCGGCTGTGGTTCGGACCTGCCTGAGCCGGCGCCGATCCGCCCACCAGCTCGTGGACCTCAGTCATGCTGTGCCTTTCCTTGGTTGTGCTCGTGCCGCTGCCGCTCAGCCCTTGACCGCACCTTGCAGGCCGCCGACGATCTGCTTCTCCGCGAGCGTGAAGAAGAGCAGCGCTGGCAGCATCGCCAGCGAGGTGAAGGCGAGTACGCCTGCCGTGTCGGTGGTGTATTGGCTGGAGAAGTTCTGCACGCCCAGCGGCAGTGTGTGCAGGTTGACGTCGCTGAGGACGAGCAGCGGCAGCAGGAACGAATTCCAGCTCGCCACGAACGCCAGGACGCCAACGGTGACGAGTGCGGGCCGCGACAGCGGCATCGCGACGCGCCAGAGGAAACCGAGCCGACTCGCGCCGTCGATGGCCGCGGCGTCCTCCAACTCTCTCGGGATCGCCGAGAGGAAGGGACGCAGGATCACGATCGTCAGTGGCAGTGAGAAGGCGACCTGCGGGAGGATCACCGCGTAGTAGGAGTTGATCAGATTCAGGTCACGCAGCATGAGGTAGAGCGGCAGAATCGCCGCCCCGGCCGGAAACAGCAGGCCGAGTGTGAAGAAGGTGTAGAGACCCTCTCGCCCGCGGAATCTGTAGCGGGCGAGCACGAACGCGGCGGCCAACCCGAGCACGACGACGGCGAGCGTGGTGCCGAGGGCGATGACCGCACTGTTGAACGCCTGCTGCCAGAAGTTGCTCTGGGTCAGCACCCTGGCGTAGTTGTCCCAGACGAACGGGTCGGGCAGGCCGGCCGGGTTCGCGACGATCTGCGGGGTGGTGCGAAAACCACCGACGACCACGTAGACGACCGGGGCGATCGACACGGCCGCGATCGCGAGCGCGATCGCGTAGGTGAGCGGCGTGCCCCAGGAAACCTGACGGCGCCCGGAGGACGGAGGGAGAGCGGTGTTCACGGCCATCGTCACTTCGCCCTTCCGGTGATGGCGCCCTCGATGTCGCGGCGGAGCAGGAACCGCTGGAACAGCAGCGCCGCCACGAAGGAGATGACGAACAGGATTACCGCCACAGCGTTGCCGTAGCCCCAGAGCCGGGCGAAGAACCCGTTGTCCACCATGTAGGTCGCCATGGTTGCCGACGCGCCGAGGGAGCGCACCGCGGGCACCGAGGTCACCCAGATCATGTCGAAGATCTGCAGTGAGCCGATCATGGACAGGAACATCCAGATCCGGATGGTCGGGCCGAGCAGCGGGATGGTGACGTGCCGTTGGATCTGCCACCAGCTCGCGCCGTCGATGCTCGCCGCCTCGGTCAGCTCGTCGGGCACATTGGACAGGCCGGCGAGCAGCAGGATGATGGCGAAGCCGACGTACTTCCAGGTGAGGACGGCCAGCAGGGTCCAGATGACCACGTCCAGGTCCGCCAGCCAGGCCTGCACCAGGCCGCCCATTCCCAGGGACCGCAGCAGCGCGTCGACCGTG
Organism: Micromonospora sp. CPCC 205558; assembly: GCF_036902955.1. Classification (NCBI taxonomy): domain Bacteria; kingdom Bacillati; phylum Actinomycetota; class Actinomycetes; order Micromonosporales; family Micromonosporaceae; genus Micromonospora; species Micromonospora sp. CPCC 205558. The sequence continues at coordinate 10,305 of NZ_JBAKHR010000042.1, read as the reverse complement.
CCGTCGCCGGTCAGGAGCAGTTTCCACATGATGCCGACGGTGACCTCGGCGAGCACGTACGGCACGAACACCAGCAGCCGGAACACGGCGCGTCCACGGAAGCGACGATTGAGCAGCAGGGCGACGCCGAGGGCTATCGGGCCCTGGATCAGCAGCGACCCGAACACGATGATGGCGTTGTTGCGCAACGCGTCGAGGAAGATCGGATCCTGGAAGGCGAGGGTGTAGTTCTTCAGGCCGACGAACTCGGTTGGGGGCCCGACGCCGCGCCAGCGGAACAGGCTGTAGTAGACCGCGAAGCCCATCGGCACCAGCACGAACATCACGTAGATGGCGACGGCTGGCGCGGTGAGCCCGATGATCTCGTACCACTTGCGGCGGTTGTCGGCGCGGCGGGCGGACGCGCGCCCGGCCCCGTCGGGGCCCGCCGGCGACGCGGAAGCGCCGCCGGCGGGCATACGGATCTGGTTGGCGGAGGTCACTTGCTTGCGGCCGCCTTCATCCCTGAGACGACCTTCTCAGGCGTCCCGTTGCCGGCGAAGATGGCGACGACCGCGTCGTTCATCGCGGTGCCGACCGTGCTGCCGTACGCCGTGTCCAGCCAGAGCTGGACGTAGCTCGCCGCGGCGGTGGCGTCCGAGATGGACTTCAGCGCGGGGTCCTTCACGCCGGCCTCGGCGCCCTTGACGACGGGCAGGCCCGTACCGGTCTCGGCATATCCCTTCTGCACCTCGGGGCTGACGATGTACTTGAGGAACTCGACACACTCGGCCGGGGCGTTCTTGGAACAGGAGAACCCGTCGCCACCACCGAGGGCCGCCTTCGGGTCACCCGGGGCACCGGTGATCGCCGGCACCGGGAACCAGCCCAGGAACGTCGCGAGCTTCGCCTTGTCCGTGGCGACGGTGTCCAGCGTGCCCCGGTTCCAGTCACCCATGAGCTCCATCGCGGCCTTGCCGTTGGCGAGCATGCCGTTGGCGCTGGTCGGGTCGTTCTGGCCCGGCGTGGCGATGAAGTTGGGCTGGAACGGCTTGGTGTCGATGAACGCCTTCAGGTCCTGGCCGGCCTTCAGGAAGCACGGATCGTCGAAGGTCTTCTCCGCGGCCGCCTTCTTGAGGGTGTCGACAGAGCAGGCGCGCAGCGCCATGTTGTACCACCAGTGCGCGGCCGGCCACTTGTCACCGGCACCGACGGCGATCGGGATGACGTTGATCGCCTTGAGCTTGGTGACCGCGGCGTTGAGCTCCTCGAAGGTGGTCGGCGGAGCGGCGATGCCCGCCTGGGCGAACATGTCCTTGTTGTACCAGATGCCCTCGATGCCCATCCGGAACGGCAGGCCGTACTGCTTGCCGTTCACCTGCCAGATGTCCGCAGGGCTGCCGATGCTGGCGACCTCGGTCTTGGCCTGGTCGGTGACGTCCTTGAGGTAGTCGGCTTCCACCTGCTCGGTCATCTCACCGCCGCCCCAGGTCATGAAGATGTCCGGCGGGTCATTGCTCAGCAGCGCGGCGGGGATCCTGGTGCGCTGGAGCTGATTGGTCTCGATCGCCTCGATCTCGATCTTGACCGTGGGGTGGAGTGCGGAGAAGTCCTTGGCGACCTTCTCCCAGTAGGTCTTGCCGGGCCCGTCCTGCGAGGCGTTGTGCCACCAGGTCAGGGTCACCGGGTCCTTGTAGAGCTCGCCCTGAGGGGCTGCTTCTTCGTTGCCGCCGTTGCACCCGGCAACAACGAGAACACCTGTCATCAACAGTGCCAGGGCGGCACTTTTACGTCGCTTCGTTGCCATCGATGTCTCCTCGACTACTCAGTCGCGGTACTCGGCCTGCGGCGAAGTTTTACAGTGATGTAACTTGGTGTCAATCGGTATCGATAACGTTTTCGAGTCGGTGCGACGCACCCCCGGGCGGCGGCCCTATCATCATCGACGTGGTGTTTCAGCAGCGCGTCAAGATGTCCGATGTCGCACGCACTGCCGGCGTCTCGGTCGCGACCGTATCGAAGGTTGTCAATGGTCGGTACGGCGTGGCCCGGGCAACGGCGGAGCGCGTCCAGAAGGTCATCCACGAGCTCGGCTACGAGGCGAGCCTGGGGGCGCAGAGCCTGCGCAGCCACCGCACCAACGTGCTCGGCATCCTGGTAGCCGAGTTCGAGCCGTTCTCGACAGAGCTGCTCAAGGGGGCGTCCCAGGAGGTCGCGGGCAGCGGATACCAGCTACTGGCCTACTCCAGCGGAGACGGCGAGGGCGCCGCTGTGGGGTGGGAGCGGCGCTCGCTCGCCCGCCTCTCCGGCACCCTCATCGACGGCGCCGTGATCGTCACGCCGACCGTGGTCGAGACCGAGAACAGCTTCCACGTCGTGGCCGTCGACCCGCACACCGGGCCGTCCGACCTGCCGACCGTCGATTCGGACAACTTCGCCGGCGCCGTGCTGGCGACCAACTACCTGCTCTCCCTCGGCCACACCCGGATCGGGCACATCAGCGGACGCGCCGACCTGAAGTCGGCGCAGCTGCGCGAGGCTGGCTTTCGCAGTGCGATGGCCGAAGCCGGCGTGCCGGTGGACGAGCGACTCGTCCGCGTCGGCGGTTTCCGGATCGAGAGCGCCGCCGGCACCGCCGCGGAGCTTCTCTCCCTCACCGACCGGCCGAGCGCGATCTTCGCGGGTAACGACCTCTCGGCGATATCGACGATGACCGTGGCCCGCGACATGGGCCTGTGCGTGCCCGACGACCTGTCGGTGATCGGCTTCGACAACGTACCGGAGTCCGCGCTGGTCAACCCGCCGCTGACGACCATCATGCAGCCCCTGCAACGGATGGGCGCCGAGGCGTTGCGCCTGCTCGTCGACCTCATCGCCGGCGTCGAACGCGACACCCACATCCGGCTCCCCACCGAACTGGTCATCCGCTCCTCCTGCCGCCCGTTCCGCTGACCCCGCGGCCGGGCGCAGGCTGCGCGCGGCGGGCACTGCCTCCCCACCGGGGCTGGAGCCGGTCCCCCACCTCCGCTGCGAGCGGTTACGCAGCGAGCGATCCCCAGGATGGCGGTCGAGGCACCCGGGGGCACGCGACCGGGTGGCAGAACGTGAATCTCACCTAAGTCGACAATTCTCCCCCTAGGTTCGATGCGCAGGCCGCAGCCGAACCGGGGAGAGACGTGGACAGCTATCCGGCGATCGAAGATCACGGACTCATCGGCGATCTGCAGACCGCCGCGCTGGTGACGTGTGACGGGACGGTCGACTGGTTCTGCGCGCCGCGATTCGACTCGCCGAGTATCTTCGCCGCCCTGCTCGACAAGGAGAAGGGCGGCTACTTCCAGATCGCGCCGCACGACGTGCGGTACGTGACCAAGCAGCTCTACCTCCCCGGCACGCCCATCCTGATCACCCGGTTCATCAGCGCCGATGGTGTGGCGGAGGTGATGGACTTCATGCCGGTCACCGGCGAGCGGGTCACCGACGCACACCGCCTGGTCCGCATCGTCACCATGGTCAGAGGCAGCATGCGCTTCCGAGTGGAGTGCCGGCCGCGGTTCAACTACGCCCGCGACGAGCATCAGCTGGAGCGCCACCAGAGCGGCTACGTCTTTCGCAGCCGGTCGGCGACGCTGACGTTCAACCCGGTCGACCCCGTGCGGCGGTTGATCTCCGAGCAGGGTGACGTCCACCTTGAGGGCGGCGACCTGGTCGCGTACGGCACGCTCAACGAGGGTGACACCGGCGGGGTGGTCCTGGAGACCGGCGGTACCGAACCACGGATCTTCCCGCCGGACGAGATCCAGGGCATGTTCGACTGGACCCAGGACTACTGGCGGCGCTGGCTCGAACGCTCCCGCTACACCGGCCGCTGGCGGGAGATGGTCGAGCGCTCCGCCATCACGCTGAAGCTCATGACGTACGCGCCGACCGGCGCGATGATCGCCGCGCCCACCGCCGCGCTGCCCGAGCTGGTCGGCGGCACCCGTAACTGGGACTACCGCTACACCTGGGTACGCGACACGTCGTTCTCGGTGCACGCGTTGCTCGGCCTCGGCTTCACCGAGGAGGTCAGCCGGTACATGAACTGGCTGGACGAGCGGATCCGCGAGGCCGGCGACCATCAGGATCCCCTGAAGATCATGTACCGGGTGGACGGCTCCTCCGACCTGCACGAGGAGGTGCTGGAGCATCTGGAGGGCTACCGCGGCTCGCGGCCGGTACGGATCGGCAACGGCGCCGCCGACCAGCTCCAGCTCGACATCCACGGCGAGGCGCTCTACGCCATGCACCTCGCCGACGAGCAGGGCATCCGCGTCTCGCACCAGGTCTGGAAGAGCACCGTCCGGCTCGTCGACTGGCTCTGCCACAACTGGAACCAGCCCGACGCCGGCATCTGGGAGAGCCGCCACCACCCCCGCAACTACACCTTCGGCCGGGTGATGTCCTGGGTCGCGCTGGACCGGGCCATCCGGCTGGCCACCCGCACCGGCCGTCCAGGCGACATGGCCTGCTGGACCGAGCAGCGCAACCGCATCTACGACCAGGTCATGACCCGCGGATACAACCGGGACCGCGGCACCTTCGTGCAGGCGTACGACGAAGCCGTGCTGGACGCGGCACTGCTCGCCATGCCGGCAGTCGGTTTCATCACCCCGAGCGACCCACTGTGGCAGTCCACCTTGCAGGCGATCGAGCGCGAACTGGTCTCCGACAGCCTGGTCCACCGGTACGACCCGGTCCACTCCCCCGACGGCCTCCCTGGCCACGAGGGCACCTTCAACATGTGCACCTTCTGGTATGTCGAGGCGCTAGCCCGTTCCGGCCGCGTCGACGACGCCCGACTCACCTTCGAGAAGATGTTCACCTTCAGCAACCACCTCGGCCTCTATGCCGAGGAGATCGCCGCGACCGGGGAGCAGATCGGCAACTACCCACAGGCGTTCAGCCACCTCTCCCTGATCAACTCCGCGCTGACACTCAACGACCTGCTCGACAGCGAGGCTGACGCCCGCCGCCGCCGGTAGCGCCGGCACGCTCCGGGCAGCCGCCGCCCGGTGCAGAGCCAACGCGGGACGGGCTTGACGCATCCACGTCCATCGCGCATGGTCGATAAACATCGACCATCTCGAATATATAGACGCGGGGAGACCTGATGAAGACCTCCGTAACCACCACCCTGGCCGCGGTCCTGCTGCTCCTGACCACGGGCGGCGCATCCCCCGGCCAGCAAGTGGCCGACCCACCCTGCGTCGGGCAGATCCACCCGAACCCGGGATTCGAGCACGGCGCCACCGGCTGGACCGCCGGGCCCCGCATCGTCGTCTTCGGCGACGCGACCCGGCCCGCACACACCGGGCGCGCGTACGCCACCTTCGCCGGGCTGGACGTGACACGTGGCGACCTGCTGCGCACCACCGTCACCGTGCCGGCCAACTGCGACCTGACGGTCCGTTTCTGGGTGCGCACCACCACCACGGAGACCAGCCGCGGTGACTACCTGAACGTCGGACTGGCGGTCACCGGCATACCCCCGAAGACAAGGTTCTCGCTGGCGTTCGACGGCGGGGCGCAGTGGCGGCAATACACCATGTCGAGCGGGACCGCGACTACCGAACGCACCGCGACGGTCAGCTTCGTCAGCAGCGAGACGGCCGGCAACGGCGCCACCGCCTTCGACGTCGACGACGCGACCGTCACGTTGAGCTGACCTGCGCGGGGGCGATCCTCAACGCCGCGGTGATCGCCCCCGCGCCCACGACCTCGGCCAACATCAGATGCCGAGCTCAGCCGGCGGATCTCCTGGTCGGTGAGGAAAACCGACTCTATGCTTGCCGCCGAATGCACGCCGGCTCATCCGAGCCGAGGGTTACCCCGATACAAGGATCTGCTGATGCGCCGCGAGTCTGCCCTGACCAACAGCACCGCTGGCGTCAAGGACGTAACACCGGGCGGCCAACGGCCGACCGCTGCCGCGGAAGGCGTCGCGCGCCGATCGGCGGTCGCCGAGGAGCAGGCGTTTCTGGACTTGGCCACGGCCCGGCGGGACAGGCTTGCCGAGCACCTGCAGGTCGAACTTTCGGCAGCACCCCTGGACGCAATGGAACAGGCCCGGCAGCGCATGCTCCGCCAGCAGTACGACGAGCTTCAACGAGCAGGGGAAGGGCTGGTCTTCGGCCGCCTCGACAGCCTTGATGGCACCGTTCGGCACGTAGGCCGGGTCGGTCTCCGCGACGAGGGCGAAGGCAGTGAGCCACTGCTGGTGGACTGGCGCGCTCCCGCAGCTCGGCCGTTCTACACCGCGACAGCTGCCGACCCGCAGGGTCAGGCACGGCGTCGGCACATACGCACCAGGGGATCGACAGTCGTCGGCGTGGATGACGAGCCACTGGACGGGAGCATGACGGCGGAACTCGTCGGCGAGGGCGCTCTCCTGGCCGCCCTCGACCAGCGGCGCACGGGTCGTATGTCGACGGCGATCTCCACGCTGCAACGCGAACAGGACGACATCATCCGCGCTGAGGCGACCGGCCCGCTGATCGTTCAGGGCGGTCCCGGCACGGGCAAGACCGTGGTTGCTCTGCACCGCGTCGCGTATCTGCTGTTCACCTACCGAAAGATGGCCGAGCAGGCGGTCCTGGTCGTGGGCCCCTCGCCGCGGTTCCTCCGGTACATCGCCCAGGTGCTGCCCGCGCTCGGTGAGACCGCCGTCGTCGCGGCGACCTGCGACACCCTGCTGACCGGCGTCCAGGTGGGCCGCGACGAGAGCCGACTTCTCGCCGAAATCAAGGGCCGGGCGCTCTGGCAGCAGACGCTCGAAAGCTATGTCGCGTCGCTACTCCCCCGGCCGCGCGAGCTGAAGCTGCGCTGGGATGGCGAGTTCTACGTCATCCCAGCCGCAACGGTGGCGCAGGCACTCGTCTCGGCGACACAGGGACGCCCGTATCACCGGGCTCGCGCGGCGTTCGCCGAGCAGTTGCACCATCTCCTTGCCGATGTCGTCGCCGAGCAGCGCGAGGCGCTGATGGACGAGATGGAGGAGGGCTTCGAGGACATTCTCGCCCGCGTCGATCAGAGCATGGCGCATGAGCACCGCTCCAGCCGGACGTCCACCGGCAGCGAGATCGACGGATTGCTCTCCGATGAGGAGATCGAGCACCTGCGTGGTCGCATCGCCGAGAACGCCACGATCGCCCGGTTCATCGAGGCGTGGTGGCCCACCCTCGATGCCGAAACCCTGCTGGGTGATTTCCTGACCGACCCCGCCCTGCTGGCCCAGTTCGCCCCACAGTTGTCCCCCGAGGAGATCACCGCCGTCTCGGCCGAGCCCGCCACATGGGCATCAAGCGACATCCCTCTGCTCGACGCCCTCGCCGAGTTGCTCGGCGAGGTCGACGCCCCGCAACCACAGGGCGAGTTCGTCGCCGACCGTGCCCGCCGACAGCGCGGCTGGGTGTACGGCCACGTCGTCGTCGACGAGGCGCAGGAGCTGTCCGAAATGCAGTGGCAAATGATTCTGCGGCGTTGCCCCAGCCGCTCCATCACCGCCGTTGGTGACATCGACCAGGCCGAGGCGGCGCACCGGCACGCCAGTTGGGCACAAGCGGTGCAGGCCGTTTTCGGAGACCGCTGGACCGCCGCGGAACTCACCATCTGCTACCGGACCCCGCGCGAGGTCATGGACCTCACCGGACCGGTCTTGAAGAAGGCTGGCAGCCACAGCGCCCCGCCACGGGCAGTGCGCTCCTCCGGCATCGCGCCCTGGGAGCTCACGATCGCACCAGCTGAGCTGGCCGGTGCCGCCGTCGAAGCAGTGCGGCGGTTGCAGCAACGGTGGCACGGCGGCACAGTCGGCGTCATCGCCCCCGCGGACCGCGTCGCGGAACTCCTGGCCGTGTTGAGTGATGTGCCAGTGCTCACCGCAACCCAGTCCAAGGGATTGGAGTGGGACGCGACGCTACTCGTCGATCCTCAGGGCATCGCCGCTGAACCGCGCGGCTGGAACGGCCTCTACGTCGCGCTGACCCGATGCACCCAGGAACTCGGACAGCTGCTCCTCGTTTGAGCCGCTGCCGAGTCGTACGGCTTCAGCGGCGTAGGCAGAAGGGATGGCCGGCCGGGTCTCGCAGGACGCGAAAGCGTTCCGGCGCGGATTGTTGATCTTCTTTGACGGCGCCGAGCTCGATCGCACGCGCCTCGGCGTCGTCGAGGCGCTCAGGGTTGTCGACGGCCAGGTCGAGATGCATCTGTTGGGATCGTTCGCCCGAGGGCCAGGTCGGTGGTCGGTAGTCGTCGACGCGAACGGCGCCGAGGAACAGCGGACCAGCCTTGACCGCACAGAAGTCCGGTGTCTGCACCGCGACCTCACCATCGAGCATGGCGGCCCAGAAGCGGGCCAGCTCGGCCGGGTCAGAACATTCCAGATTGAGTGCGGCGAGGTGAGCTACCGGCACGGGTCCTCCAGTCGTCGGGATCGGTGATCTACGTTAGCACTCAAAATGACGGTCCACTCTTTTTTGCTGCACGCGCCCACGATGCTGCCGGCAGCATCCGACGTCGACCGAGCGTCATGGACCGACGTGGCGGAAGCGGTGGCGTCACGCTGGCCTAGCCGTCGATGATCGCCATCAGCGCCGTGGTGAAGGGCGCGGGGTCCAGGTCGCCGCGGATCGCCAACTGCAGGCTGTAACTGGCGCTGAGGGCCACGAACGCTTCCGCGATCTGCCCGGCCTGCGAGCGCCGGGAGTCGGGCACCAGCTCGGCGATCGCGGCCCGCATGGCGGAGAGCTGTCGTTGCACAACGGCCGCCAGCGGCGGTGATATCGCTGCTTCGGCGTAGATCTGGGCGATCAGTCGGGCATGATGGGTGTCACGGGCCCGAGCACGCACATGTTCGAGGAAACCCCCCACAGCCTCGGCGGTGAGCGCCCTCGGCAGAGCGTCCGTCCCCTGCTCGCAGACCGCGATGACGATCTCGTCCTTGCTCGCGAAGTACCGGTAGATGGCTCCGTTGGAGAGCCCGGACTCGGTGACGATGTCGGCCATCGAGGTGTGGGCGAAGCCGTGACTGGCGAACCGGGCCTGGGCGGCATCGACGATCTGCTGGCGGCGAGCGTCGAGATGAGCTTGACTGACTCTGGGCATAAAGAGTGACCCCTCGCTTTTTTTGCTATCGTGGCCAGCCTACCTCGCCCCACCACCTTCAGGAGCCACCAGATGCGCTACCAGACCTTCGGCCGGCTGACCGGGTTGCGTGTGTCGCAATACGTGCTCGGGACGGCCAACTTCAGCACCTCGGACACCGGCGCCGGCCCCGTTGCCTCCCGACAGATCTTCGATGCCTTCGTCGCCGCTGGCGGCACCACCTTCGACACCTCCAACCTGTACCAGGACGGGCAGGCCGAAACCGTGCTCGGCGGCCTGCTCGGCCAGCAACGGGACGACTTTGTGATCATCACCAAATACAGCGGGACCCGGCAAGCGCAGCCCCGCCCCGGCACGACCGGCAACAGCCGCAAGGTCATGATCCGATCCCTCGAAGCGAGTCTGCGTCGCCTGAACACCGACTACGTCGACGTCTTCATGCCGCACTTTCCCGACGGCACCACGCCGATCGAGGAGATTCTGGCCGGGTTCGACGACCTGATCCGCTCGGGCAAGATCCTGCACGGCGCCCTGTCCAACTTCCCGGCCTGGCGGGTCGCCGGCGCCGCAGTCCACGCCGACCTGCGCGGCCTGGCCCCCCTGGTCGGCATACAGACGGAGTACAGCCTGGCCGAACGATCCGCCGAGCGGGAACTACTGCCGATGGCGCATGCCCACGGTCTGGGCGTGGTCCTCTACTCTCCGCTGGCCGGCGGGTTGCTCACTGGCAAGTATCGGCGAGGCGAACAAGGTCGGCTGACCGCCCGTGGCGACACGGTCGAGAGCACCGCGCAGCGCACCGCCATCGTCGACGCCGTACTGATGATCGCCGACGAACTCGGCGTCAGCGCTGTCCAGGTCTCCCTGGCCTGGCTGCGTCGCCGGGCCGCACTCGCCCCCACGGCCATGATTCCGATCGTCGGCCCACGCACCCAGACCCACCTGGAGGAATACCTGAAGTCTCTTCAAGTCGAACTCAGCGACCAGCACTACCGACACCTCGACGAGGTCAGCGCCATTCGGCCAGGAACCCCGCACGAGGACGTCGCCGCAGCACTGAACCACGGCTCCGACGGGGACCGCACCCTGCTCGATCCTCCCCCCGTTCCCGTGATCTAGACGCAACGCCGTTCAGTTAGGCGATTGGTGTGGTCGTCAAGGGTCAGGGCTGATGATGTGGATACT
>NZ_JBAKHR010000041.1:0-59606 GCF_036902955.1 Micromonospora sp. CPCC 205558 | reverse complement strand
AGTATCCACATCATCAGCCCTGACCCTTGACGACCACACCAATCGCCTAACTGAACGGCGTTGCTTCTAGCTGTCGGCGACGAAGATGCCCTGGCCCTGCTGACCGTAGATCAGGTTCCGCTCGTGCAGCTCCTTGACGGCTCGATAGGCCGTGGAGCGTGCGACGTTGTACAGCTCGCCGATCTCGGACACCGACGGCAATTGTTGGCCAGGCACGTATTCGCCTGATCGGATCTTTTGCTCGATGTCATCCGCCACGCGGCGGTAGTGCGGTGGTCTTGTCGGCATGAGCGGCTCTCCCGGACTTCAGCGGAGATCATGTTTCCAGCCCGGGCGTGATCGAGACAAGGCGACAACGCGGCAAAGTGGAGATAGTGAGAACTTGACTACACTGAGACAGTAGATACAGTGAGACAGTGGCCGGATGCTCCTGGACTTCAGCACTCCTGAGGTAGCCGGTCTGCCCGCCCTGAGGGAAATGCGTAGCAAGGCTTCGCCCCCCAGGGCGGGCTACTTCGGATCGCGCGGAGGTGTGCCGACCATGCCAATCGATGAACCGGTGTCCACGGCGACCGAACTGTTCATGGCCAAGCAGGTACTGGATGCTCACTGGACCCGGGCGCTCGACCGGCCGTGGCGGGCGGGCGGGTGCCTGGAGTGCCGAGAACGCAGCGACTGCCGACAACTCGACTGGGCGTTGGCGCTCATGGCGGAAGTCGCCTCGGTCATGCTGCAGAAGCGGTGAACTGTCGGCTAGGCCCTGCTGGGTTAGCCTCCGTGCGCGCCCCAGATGGGCCTACCCCCGGAGGTTCTGGCTACTTCAGCCACCACGCCGAGATCGACGCGCCGGCCACGCCATCGAGATCATCACCCGGCCGTACCTGTAGCGGTCGGCGACGAGTGTCGGCTCTGCTGATCTGTCCAGCGGGGCCGACACCACATCCCCGGCGGCTCTTTGCCTACCGGACCTACTCTGCTGTCCATGAGGCCTCGCGGTCGTCGTCTCCTCAATCCACTCGGCGCGGTGTATCTGGCGGTGTTCGCCATCGCGGGCGCGATCGGTGCGCTGGCGGGGACAACCTGGATCCGAGCCGACAGCGTGGCGGTGGCGGGCACCCTCGTGTGGGCTGGTGCCCTGATCGTGGCGGTGCTGGTGGCCTCGCCGCCGCCCCGGATGTTCACGCTGTCCATGGCCTGGCTGATCAGTCCCATCCTCATGTTCCTCGCCGCCGGGGGACTGTGGTCGACAGTGCTCGACCAGCGCGGTGAACGGGTCGTGGCAACTGTCGTCGGAGTCCGAGACGGCAGTGAGAAGGGCCGCCACCTCTATTACGCTCTCGCCGACCAGCACGATCGGCGCATCCCCGGTGAACTGGGAACATGGCCGGGGAGCAGGATTGGGGCCTCGAACAACCCGGAAGGCGCGGTGGGGCAACGCGTCACCGTGGTGCGGGATTCCCAGGGCCTGGTCGACCCGCGCCTGCCCGAGGAATTGGAGACCGGCGAGGGCACCCTGATCCTCGTGCCGGGCGTCCTCGTCATTCTCGCCGTGCTCTGCATGCTGGCCGGGCGGCCATTGCTCAACGATGACGCAACGGCAGGCTCGCGTCGGCGACGATCCGCCGGACGCGCTGCTGGCAAGACTGGCACTCGCCCGCGGCGGAAGGGCAGGCGGGACCCTTAGCAGATCGCGGCTTGATCAGGTAGTTGTCCACAGTGGTGGTGCCTGTCCACAGGGCAGCGCCGTTGCACATCACCGTCCCGACCGCCGCCATAGCGTCGCGCTGTGTCGCACGACGAGGAGACAGAGGTACGCCAGCGCCTGCGCCGGCTGACGGAGGCGGTCGCCGCACCGCCGCCCCGGCCGGAGGTGCCGTTCGCGGGCGTACCCCCGTTGTCCCTGACCGGCGCGCCGCCGGCAGATGTGCCGTCCTCACAGCCCGCCCTGCCGGTCGTGGAGCTGCCTGGGGGCGGCCCGGAGGTCCGGCCGGAATCTCGGTTGCCCGGCCCGGGGGCGTTCGACCCCGGGCGGCGGGGTGTGCGGGCGTTGGCGCTGGTCGCCGTGGTGGTGGTGTTGGGCGCGGCCGGGTGGGCCTGGCGATCCCGGCCGCAGTCGGAACCGGTCGCCCCGCTGGTCACCGAGGCCGCGTCGGCCGCGCCGACGGGCGACCCCCGCGCGTCCGGCTCCGGCGAGGTGGTGGTTGCGGTCGCGGGCAAGGTCCGGAAACCCGGTCTGGTACGCCTACCGGCCGGGTCGCGTCTCGCCGACGCGGTGCAGGCGGCCGGCGGCGCGCTCCCCGGGGTCGACGTGGCGCTGCTCAACCCCGCCCGCAAGGTCACTGACGGCGAACTGATCGTGGTCGGGGTGACGCCACCGCCGGTGCCGGGTGGTGCGGCCGGGCCTGCGGCGGGCGGTGCGGCACCTGCCGTCGGTCCGCTGAACCTCAACACCGCGACCATGGCGCAGCTCGACGCGCTGCCCGGGGTCGGGCCGGTGCTCGCCCAACGCATCCTCAGCCACCGGGATCAACACGGCGGGTTCAGGTCCGTCGGTGATCTACGCCAGGTGGACGGGATCGGCGATGCCCGCTACGAGCAGCTCAAGGACCTGGTGACGGTGTGAGCGGGTCCGCGGTTGGTCCACCGTCGTTCGGCGTGGCCCAGCCCAGGCCCTCGGCGGGGCCGGAGCGGCCGGTGTCACTGGCTGGTGAGACCCGGTCCGAGCCGCCGGATCTGCGACTGGCCGGGCTCGCCGTGGCGGCCTGGCTCACCGCGCTCGCCGGCCTGCACGTCGGCAGCGGCACCGTGCTGCTGGTGGCCGGCACGGCAGCCGGCCTGACGGCAGTTGGTGCACTGCACCTGCTCGGCCGCCTCGGCCGTCTGCGAGCCGTGGTGCGGCGCTACGGGTGGGTGGCCGTGGCTGTCGGCCTCGGTGTGGTCTGCGGCGGTGCGGCCACCGGCGCTCGACTCGCCGTCCGCGACGCGCCCGCGATCCGCGCACTGGCCGAGCAACGCGCTTCGATCACCGCCGACCTGGTCGTCCGGGAGGACCCGCGCCCGATCCGGAGCGCCGGGCGGCCCGGCATGCTGCTGGTGTCGACCGAGCTGGTCCGGCTCACCGGCCCGGATGGTCGACGGGTCCACGCGTCGGTGCGGCTGCTCGTGCTGGCGACCGACCCGTCGTGGCGGGGTCTGCTGCCCGGGCAGCACCTCACCGCCGACGGCCGGCTCGGCGTTCCACGCGGTGGCGATCTCACGGCGGCGGTGCTCAGCACCAACGGCCCACCGGAGCGGCACGGCGCGTCGTCCTGGGCGCAGCGCGCCGCCGGGACGCTGCGCGCCGGCCTGCAACGAGCCTGTGCGCCGCTGCCCGACGATCCGGGAGGGCTGCTGCCGGGTCTTGTGGTGGGCGACACCAGCCGACTGCCACCCGCCGTCGAGGAGGACTTCCGGGCCACTGGGATGACCCATCTCAACGCGGTTTCGGGAAGCAATGTGGCAATTGTCGTGGGCGCGGTGTTGCTGCTGGCCCGGTGGGCACGAGCCGGTCCGTGGCTCGCCGCCGCGCTCTGCGGGGTGGCGCTGGTGGGGTTCGTCATCCTGGTCCGCCCGTCGCCGAGCGTCGTACGGGCAGCCACGATGGGAGCGATCGGGCTGGCCGCGCTTGCCGCCGGTCGTCCTCGGGCGGCGCTTCCCGCGTTGGCCGCCGCCGTGACCGTGCTGGTGCTCGTCGACCCCGAGTTGGCCGGGGATCCCGGGTTCGCGCTCTCCGTGCTGGCCACCGGTGGCCTGCTGCTGCTCGCGCCACGCTGGCGGGACGGGCTGCGGCGGCGAGGCGTCCCGCCCGGGCTGGCCGAGGCGCTGGCCGTGCCGGCGGCCGCCCAACTGGCCTGCGGTCCGGTCGTCGCCGGGATCTCCGGCACGGTCAGCCTGGTGGCGGTGCCCGCGAACCTGCTGGCGGTGCCGGCCATCGCACCAGCGACCGTGCTGGGCGTGCTGGCGGCCGTGATGTCGCCGATCTGGCCGGCCGGTGCCGAGTTCGTCGCCTGGCTGGCGAGTTGGCCGGCGTGGTGGCTGGTGGTCATCGCCCGGCAGGGTGCCCGACTGCCGGGCGGCACCCTGCCGTGGCCGGGCGGGGTGCCCGGTGCGCTGCTGCTGACCGGCCTGACCGTCGCGCTGCTGATCGCGGTGCGCCGGCCACTCGTCCGACGGCTGGTGGCGGTGGTCGGGGTCGCTGCCGTGCTGGGCGCCCTGCCGGTTCGGCTGGTGGCTGCCGGCTGGCCGCCCGCCGGATGGGTGGTGGTGGCCTGCGCGGTGGGCCAGGGCGACGCCCTGGTGCTCCCGGTCGACTCCGGCCGGGCCGTGGTGGTGGACGCCGGGCCGGAACCGGGTGCGGTGGACGGTTGCCTGCGTCGGCTCGGCGTACGGGAGGTGCCCCTGCTGGTGATCAGCCACTTCCACGCGGACCACGTGGGCGGGGTGGCCGGGGTGTTCCGCGGGCGGCGGGTGGGTGCCGTGCTGACGCCGTCGTCCACCGAGCCGGAGAGCGGCCGGGACCTGGTTCGGGCGGCGGCCACCAGCGGGCGGGCGGCGCTGCTGACCACCGTGGCCGGAGCTCGCCACCCCGTGGGCGGGGTCGATCTGCTGGTGCTCGGCCCGCCGTACCCGCTGGGCGGGACCAGGTCCGACCCGAACAACAACTCGCTGGTGCTGCGCGCCACGGTGGCCGGGGTGCGGATCCTGCTGGCCGGCGACGCGGAGACCGAGGAACAGCACGCGATGGTGACGCGGGCGGCGCCCGGTCAATTGCGGGCGGACGTGTTGAAGATCGCGCACCACGGTTCGGCGTATCAGGACCAGGGTTTCCTCGATGCGGTGCGGCCGGCGGTGGCGCTCGTGCCGGTGGGCGCGGGCAACACCTACGGGCACCCGAGCCCGGGGCTGCTTGCCCGACTGGGCAGGGGCGGCGTGCGGGTGCTGCGCACCGACACGGACGGCGATGTGGCGGCGGTCCGAACGGGCGACGGCCTGGCGGTAGCCCGGCGAGGTGTGCCCGCAGGCCGGCAACCCTGAGCAGCACTCAGATTCGGTGGACGATTTGCGAATTAAATGGTAATCGAGGTGGATGTCTGGATTTGCACTGTGTGCGGGCTGCGCCGATCAAGCAGCGAATGAGCAGGCACGATCCCGCCGCAGGCCGTGCGAATATGGGCGTCGTGACCCCCGCCAGCCTCGCCCCCATTCTGCTCGTCCTCGGTGACGAGGAACTGCTCGCCACGCGCGCGGTCACCGAAGCTGTCGCGAAGGTTCGTGGTGTCGACCCCGAAGTGGACGTCCGCGAATACCAGGCCAGTGCGCTCACCGTCGGTGAGATCGCCGAGATGCTCAGCCCGTCGCTGTTCGGGGGGCGGCGGCTGCTGATCCTGCGTTCCGGCCAGGATGCCCGCAAGGACCTGGTCGCCGCACTGTTGGCGTACGCGAAGAATCCCGACCCCGACGTCCAACTGCTGGTGCTGCACCTGGGGGGTGCCAAGGGCAAGGCGTTCGCCGACGGCCTACGGGCGGCTGGCGCGACTGTGGTTCCGGCCGCCAAGCTCAAGGGGCACCGCGACCGGGTGGCCTTCGTCCGCGACGAGATCCGCCGGGCTGGCGGAAAGTGCACCGACGACGCCGCCGAGGCGCTCATCGCCGCGGTCGGCAACGACCTGCGCGAGCTGGCCGCCGCCTGCTCCCAACTGGTCGCCGACACCGATGGGCGGATCAGCGCCGAGACGGTGTCCCGTTACTACCGGGGCCGGGTCGAGGTGACCGGCTTCACGGTCGCGGACGCCACCATGGTCGGCGACGTGCCGGCCGCGCTTGAGGCACTGCGCTGGGCCCTGCACGTCGGGGTCGACCCGGTGCCCATCGCCGACGCCCTGGCCGACGGGGTGCGTACGGTCGCCCGGGTGGCATCGGCCGGGCGGGGTAATCCGTACCAGCTCGCCAGCAGCCTCGGCATGCCCGCCTGGAAGATCGAGCGGGCGCAGCGGCAGGGGCGGGGCTGGACGCCGGAGGGCCTGGTCCGGGCCATGCAGGTCGCCGCCGAGTGCAACGCGGCCGTCAAGGGCGGCTCCGACGACCGGGCGTACGCCCTGGAGCGGGCGGTCTTCTCGGTCGCGGCGGCCCGGCAGGGCAGCACCAGGTGACGGGGGCGAACCGCCCAGCCTGGGCCACCATCGGAGTGAACGAGGAACGTTACCGGCCGCTCTATGCCCGGCTCCTCGGCCTGCGGTTCGTCAACCCCGGCGGCGTGCTGTGCTTCCTCTTCTTCGAAGGTGCCATCGCCCTGGCGGTCCTGCTCGCCCTCGCCGAGTTGGTCACCTGGTGGGCGGTGCTGGTGCTGCCGGTCGTGGTGGCCGCCATGGTCAAGCTCAACGACATGGTGGCCGCGATCGTGGTCCGCTCCGCCGCGCTCGTGCCCGAGCAGGAACGGGATCGGTTTCGCCGGCAGATGGAACCGGTGGTCGGCCGAGCCCGGGTGGAATGGGTCTCGCACAGCGTGCCCGGCGTGGTGATCACCGCCGACCCGGTGCCACCTCCTCGGCGCACCGACCCGTCAGACTGAGCGCCGACCCCGTCGCGGCAATGACGCGCCGGAAGGCCGGCCCGGGCGAACGGCGGGCGGCCAGGGCGACGCGCCGGAAGGGCGGCCCGGCGACGCGCTGAATGGCCGGCCAGGGCGACACAGCGGAAGGCCGGCCAGGGCGACACAGCGGAAGGCCGGCCCGCAGGAACACGGCCGGCCTCTGGACACACGGAAGCCCCGGGCCTGGGCCCGGGGCTTTCCGAATCAGTCTGACGGTAAAGTCGTCAGGCGGAGAGCGCAACCACGCGCTTTGCGATCGCGGACTTGCGGTTCGCGGCCTGGTTGGAGTGGATCACGCCCTTGCTGACAGCCTTGTCCAGCTTGCGGGAGGCGTCCAGCATGAGCGCGGTCGCCTTCTCGACGTCACCGGCCTCGGCAGCCTCGTGGAACTTCCGGACGGCGGTCTTCAGCGACGACTTGACCGACTTGTTACGCAGCCGGGCCTTCTCGTTCTGCCGGTTGCGCTTGATCTGGGACTTGATGTTCGCCACGCGACAGCCTCGTCTTGATAGCTCGGGTTGGTCAGCTTATTGCGCGTGGTGACGAACATGCGTCATCGCCGCGCGAAAAGCCAGGTTACCAGGTCGCCTGGGACGAGCCAAAACGGCTCGGTCTGAACGTCGTTCGCCCGGCGCGCCGGAGGGCGCTGTCACCGCCAGCCCCGACGGCGGGCCAGCCAGTCGAGCAACTGCTCGCCGCTCCACCGTTGGTGGGCCGGCTGGTGCGGCGAGGCCGTCGGCGGTGCCGCCGCAGCGCCGGTGAGGTAGTAGCCGGCCAACGCGGCCAGGGTCGCGTCCAGGGCGTCCGCAGGCGCGCCGGTGGTGGCCGGGTGCGCGGCGAAGAGCCGGTCCGCATCCAGCCCACTGGCGTACGCGGTGAGCAGCAGGCCGGCCAGGTCGAACCAGGCCGGCCCGGAGCAGACCCAGGTCCAGTCGCAGAACCAGGCTCGGCCGTCCGCGCCGATCAGCACGTTGTCGATCCGCAGGTCGCCGTGGATCAGGCCGGTCGCCTCGGCGGCGTACCGGGGGAGGAGCGACTCCAACTCCACCAGCTCGGGCAGTCGGCCCAGGATCGGCGCGGGCAGTGGCGGGGTCGGCTCACGACCGGCGGCGACCTCCTCCCACCAGAGGATGTCCGACCGGGCCAGGTCGGCCAGGTGCGGCAGGCCGAGCGCGGTCAGCTCGCCCGGCGGGTCGGCCAGGGCGGCGGCGACCTGCGCGTACCCGGCGAGGGTGGCGTCCAACTCGGCGGGCGCCCAGGGCAGGCGTGGGGTGTGCCCGTCGACGGCGTCGGTGCAGAGCACGAACCAGCCGGCTGCGGAGAGGGTCCACCGGGGGCGGGGCGCCGGCAGGTCCGCCGGCAGCCGGTCGAGGATCGCGGCCTCTCGGGCGTACCAGTCGACCAGGTGCGGTTGCTCGGCGGCGGGTGCCGCCTTGACGAAGGCCCGGCCACCGGCGGCGGTATGGAGAACTGCGGCGAAACCGCGGGTGAAGCCCGCGGCTGCGACCCGGGCGGTTACCACCGGCGCGCCGAGCCGTTCGGCGACCGCGGCCCGCAGCTCCGCCGGCAGCGCCGACCAGGACGGTCGCTGGGCGCTCGCGTGGTACGGCACCGGCGGCAGCAAACGAGGGGACACCCCACCATGCTGCCCCGGGGTGCGTGCGCGACGCGCGGCGACACTGCCAGACTGCCAAGCCATGAGGACCGAGGACTTCTGGCAGCTGATCGACGAGGCGCGGGCCGGGGGCGGGGGAGAGCCCGGGCCGGTCGCCGCGCGGGCCGTCGCCCTGCTCGCCGAGCGCGACCCGGAGGACATCATCGGGTACGCGCGACACCAGACACGGGTGTTGGCCGCCTCGCACAAGGCGGATCTGTGGGGCGCGGCGTACCTGATCAACGGTGGTGCCTCGGCCGACGGCTTCGAACACTTCCGGGGCTGGCTGATGACCCAGGGTCGGGCCGTCTTCGCCCGCGCGGTCGCCGAACCGGACTCGCTGGCCGAACTGCCCCAGGTGCGGGCGGCCTCGCTCAGCGGTGAGGAGTTCTCCGCCGAGCAGATGCTCTCGGTGCCCTGGGACGCGTACCGCAAGGCCACCGCGACCGAACTGCCGGCGGACCGCGACCCGGTGCGGACGCCCGACCTCAACGACTTCTGGGACTTCGACGACGAGGACGAGGCGCGTCGGCGGCTGCCCCGGTTGGCCGCGCTCTTCGTCGAGCCGCCGATGGAGTGAGGGGTCCGCGGGCCGTTCCATCGCCCGCGCAGCGGGCGCACCCCGGCGGCGTGGGAACATAGAGGGGGTCGGCGGCGCGCCGGCCTGTTCACGTCAGCCGACCAGAACGGACCGCTGTGCCACCGAAGCTCGATCCCGGCGCGAACGCCCCTGGTGCCACCGACCCCGGTCGCATCCGGAACTTCGGCATCATCGCCCACATCGACCACGGGAAGTCGACCCTGGCCGACCGGATGTTGCAGCTCACCGGTGTGGTCGACCCCCGACAGATGCGCGCGCAGTACCTGGACCGGATGGACATCGAGCGCGAGCGCGGCATCACCATCAAGAGCCAGGCCGTCCGCATGCCGTGGACCATCCGCGAGGGTGAGCGGGCCGGCGAGCACGCCGTGCTCAACATGATCGACACCCCGGGGCACGTGGACTTCACCTACGAGGTGTCCCGGTCGCTTGCCGCCTGCGAGGGCGCTGTGCTGCTGGTCGACGCCGCCCAGGGCATCGAGGCGCAGACCCTGGCCAACCTCTACCTCGCGCTCGAGAACGACCTGCGCATCATCCCGGTGCTCAACAAGATCGACCTGCCGGCCGCCCAGCCGGAGAAGTACGCCGAGGAGTTGGCCCACCTCATCGGCGGCGACCCCGCCGACTGCATCCGGGTCTCCGGCAAGACCGGCGAGGGCGTCCCGCACCTGCTCGACGAGATCGTCCGGCAGTTCATCCCACCGGTCGGCGACGCCGAGGCGCCCGCCCGGGCGATGATCTTCGATTCGGTGTACGACGTCTACCGCGGCGTCGTCACCTACGTCCGGGTCATCGACGGCCGGATCAGCGCCCGTGACCGGATCAAGATGATGTCCACCGGTGCCGTTCACGAGCTGCTGGAGATCGGCGTCATCTCACCCGAGATGGTCAAGGCCGAGGCGCTCGGTGTCGGCGAGGTCGGCTACCTGATCACCGGCGTGAAGGACGTCCGGCAGTCCCGGGTCGGTGACACGGTCACCATCAACAGCCGGCCGGCGGCCGAGCCGTTGGGTGGCTACAAGGACCCGAAGCCGATGGTCTACTCCGGCCTCTACCCGATCGACGGGTCGGACTACCCGAACCTGCGCGAGGCGTTGGACAAGCTCAAGCTCAACGACGCCGCCCTCGACTACGAGCCGGAGACGTCCGGCGCGCTCGGCTTCGGCTTCCGCTGCGGCTTCCTCGGCCTGCTCCACCTGGAGATCATCCGGGAACGGCTGGAGCGCGAGTACAACCTCGACCTGATCTCCACCGCGCCGAACGTCGTCTACCGGGCGATCACGGACGACGGCGAGGAGATCGTCGTCACCAACCCGAGCGAGTACCCCACCGGCAAGATCGCCGAGGTTTACGAGCCGGTGGTCCGGGCCACCGTGCTGACGCCCAACGACTACGTGGGCGCGGTCATGGAGCTCTGCCAGGGCCGGCGCGGCACCCTGCTCGGCATGGACTACCTCTCCGCCGACCGGGTGGAGCTGCGCTACACGCTGCCCCTCGCCGAGATCATCTACGACTTCTTCGACCAGCTGAAGAGCCGTACCAAGGGCTACGCTTCGCTCGACTACGAGCCCTCCGGCGAGCAGGCGTCCGACCTGGTGAAGGTGGACATCCTCCTGCACGGCGAGCCGGTGGACGCGTTCAGCGCCATCGTGCACAAGGACAAGGCGTACAACTACGGCGTCACCATCGCCGCCAAGCTGCGTACGCTGATTCCGCGCCAGCAGTTCGAGGTGCCGATCCAGGCGGCTATCGGCAGCCGGGTGATCGCCCGGGAAACCATCCGGGCGATCCGGAAGGACGTTCTCGCCAAGTGCTACGGCGGCGACATCAGCCGCAAGCGCAAGCTGCTGGAGAAGCAGAAGGAAGGCAAGAAGCGGATGAAGATGGTCGGCCGGGTCGAGGTGCCGCAGGAGGCCTTCATCGCCGCCCTCTCCTCCGACTCCGGCGACGGCAAGGCCGCCGGCAAGAAGTAGTTCGCGACGCCGTACGCGCCCGGGTGCCACACGCGCCCGGGCGTGTCGCGTTTCAGGGCGTCTCGTGCGCTCGTTTGCCGCTGCGTGTCGCTGTCGCCAGGGGTGGTGCCGTTGGCGACAGGGCCCTCGGATGTTGGGTTGTGGCGAAGATCCGCATTGGCGCGTCTGCCTGCCAGATTTGCCCTGTTCCGCCCGCTCTGCGCTGTTCTGCCCGCTCTGCGCTGTTCCGGCTGCTCTGCGCTGTCCCGCCCGCTCCGCGCTGTCGTGGCCGGTCTGCGCCGTCGTGGCCGGTCTGCGCTGTCGCGCCCGCTCTACCCGCCGTGATCGCCGGTTGCGCGGCGAGTGTGATTGCCGGTTGGCCGGCGTGGTCGCCGGAGTGGCGGCGTGATCGCCGGAGGGACGGCGGATCGCCGGTTGGGCGGCGAGTGTGAGCCGGGCGCGAAAATTCTGCCGTCGCTGTCGTGGAGGGAGACGGGCCGACGAAACAGCCTCCTACCTGTGTGGACGTACCCACGCGTCAACCGACGCACCTCAAAAACATCGACGGGTGGCGCTGCCGCTCAAGGTGAGTCGGTTTGGGTTTTCGCCGGGTCGGGCACTTAGCCGTCACGACAGGAAGCACGCACATCGTGTGTCAGACATTCTTGAAGGAGGGTGGCCGTGGAGCTCACCGTGTGGGGCATCATCACTGCGATCGTTGTTGGTCTCATCGTTGGCGCGCTCGGCCGTCTGGTCGTCCCGGGCCGGCAGAACATGCCGATCTGGCTGCACCTGCTGATCGGCATCGGCGCGGCGCTGCTGGGCACCGTTCTGGCGCGGGCCATCGGCATCGCGACCGAGACCAGCGGTGTCGACTGGGGCGAGCTGCTGGTGCAGGTCGTGCTGGCCGCGATCGCTGTCGCGCTGGTGGCCGGTGTGGGTGGCCGCCGCCGCGTGACCCGGTAACCACCGAGCATCAAGCCGCACCACCGCGCTATACCTCTGATGGGCGCCCGGCCGACAGGTCGGGCGCCCATCGGCGTTCTGCCCGCCACGATGGAACTCGCCGCTATCGCCCACCACGACGGCCTCGGCCCGACGGCTCCCGCCACGACGGCTCCCGCCACGACGGCTCCCGCCACGACGGCTCCCGCCACGACGGCTCCGCCTGACGGCCCCGGCCCGACGGCTTCCGCCACGATGGCCTCGGCCCGACGGCTCCGGGGTGTGGCCCGGCATTTGCCCTTGTGCGGTCGACGGTCGGGCGTTGCGTGGCCCGGCAGTTGGCGTTGTGCGGTCTGCCTGAGGCCGGTGGCGTGTCCGCCCGAGGTCTGCCGGTGCCATCTCAGGCGTCCCGGCGGGCTGGATCGCGGTGCTCGACTCGGGTTTGGTGATGTCGGGGTGTCCGGGGCGGGATCGCCGCACAAGCCACCCACCGACCCCCACAAAGGTCCCTCTCGCAGCCGCGCATCGAGAGATCTTGGACAGTTTCCGTTACGGCCTAACGGAAACTGTCCAAGATCTCTGGTCAACTCTTGGTTGGACGACGTCGGACGCCTCCGCTGGATGCAGCGGCGTCGATTGGCCGACGCCGGCGGCCTCCACCGGCGGCCTTCACCGGCCGCCTCCGCTGGCGGCCTTCACCGGCCGCCTTCACCGGCCGCGGTGGCGTCGATGACGCTGGGTCGGAACGTGGCCGGGTGGTGGGGGCGGGGCGAGGTGGCCGGGTGGTGGGGGCCGTCGGGTGGAACGTGTTCATGTCGGCCAAATCGTGATCGTCTGGTGAGCGAAGTCGGTTTGGATTTTCGGTGGGTCGGGCAATTAACGGTCACGACAGGAAGCACACGCATCGTGTGTCAGACATTCTTGAAGGAGGGTGGCCGTGGAGCTCACCGTGTGGGGCATCATCACTGCGATCGTTGTTGGTCTCATCGTTGGCGCGCTCGGCCGTCTGGTCGTCCCGGGCCGGCAGAACATGCCGATCTGGCTGCACCTGCTGATCGGCATCGGCGCGGCGCTGCTGGGCACCGTTCTGGCGCGGGCCATCGGCATCGCGACCGAGACCAGCGGTGTCGACTGGGGCGAGCTGCTGGTGCAGGTCGTGGTGGCGGCGATCGCTGTCGCGCTGGTGGCTGGCGTGGGTCGCCGCCGCAGCATCACCCGATAACGACCCGGCATCATCTGGCAACAACCCACCACTGGTGGGACAGCACGACTGGAAAGAGCACCCGGCTGAGCCGGGTGCTCTTTCGTGTTGAAGCGCCCGACTTTGGCCTGACGTCCGAGTGTCGATCGATGGGCCGCTGCGGTACGTTCGCCACGCTTCGGCCAGTCCCACCACTGTCGTAAAGGAATTCTCCGTACTAGGGTGCGGCGGAGAAGGTTAGTTCCAGGCGGCGCGAGGGGAGAAGTGGCGTGAACAGGTGGAAGCGGTTGGCTCCGGTCACCGCCATGGTGGCCTCGGCCGCGATGGTGCTGACCGGCTGTGGAGGCTCCGGCGACGACGCGGCCGACGACAGCAAGCTCACGGTCTGGATGATGGGCGAGGGCGGGGACGCGCAGAACTCCTTCCTCGACGCGGTCGAGGCCGAGTTCCGCCAGAAGCACCCCGACACCGATGTGGTCGTGCAGTACATCCCCTGGCTGGAAGCGCCCAAGAAGTTCCAGGCCGCGCTCGCCGGCGGTGAGGGCCCGGACATCACCGAGCTGGGCAACACCGAAACTCAGGGTTGGGCCGCCCAGGAGGCGCTCGCCGACGTGAGCGGTCGGATGGGCGGCTGGGCCGACGGCAAGGACCTGCTGCCCGACCTGGTGCGCAACGCGCAGCTCGACGGCAAGCAGTACGGCGTGCCCTGGTACGCGGGTGTGCGGGCGATCTACTACCGCACCGACTGGTTCGCCGAGGCCGGCGTGCAACCCCCGAAGACCTGGGACGACCTGGTCAGCGTGGCCAAGGCCGTGCAGGCGAAGAAGAAGGGCACCTACGGCATCGCGTTGCCGGGCAATTCCGAGCTGCCCTTCTACTCCTTCCTCTGGGGTGCGGGCGGCGAGATCGCCAGCAACCAGGGCGGCGCCTGGAAGTCCGGCTACACCACGCCCGAGGCGCAGCGCGCCGTCAAGTTCTGGACCGACCTGGTGACCGTCCACAAGGTGGCCCCTCCGGCTGCCGCGGGTTGGAACGAGATCGACGCGCGTACCCAGTTCGCCACCGGCAAGGCCGCGATGGCCTTCGCCGGTAGCTGGCAGCAGGGCGCCATCAAGAAGGACAACCCCGAGATCGAGAAGGTCTGGGGTACGTTCCCGATCCCCGGCCCGGACGGCAAGGCGGCACCCGGTTTCGCCGGTGGCTCGGACGTGGCGATCTGGAAGGACAGCGAGCGGCAGGACCTGGCCTGGGACTACCTGACGGTGCTGCTGAACAAGAAGAACGCGCAGAGCTTCGCGAGCAGCCTCGGCTTCTTCCCGGTCTACCAGGATCTGGTTTCCGGTGACGCGTACGCGAACGACAAGGTGATGGCCGCGTTCGCCACGACCATGCAGAACACCAAGCTCACGCCGCTCACCCCGAAGTGGGTGGAGGTCAGCCGTACCAAGACGGTGACCCAGGCGATGAACAGCTCGGTCATGAAGGGTCAGAAGACGGTCGAGAAGGCCACCGCCGACGCGGCCGCCGAGATGGAAGGCATCTTGAACAGCAAGTGAGCGTCCTGACGAAGACCTCGCAGACGACCGCCGCGCGGGAGAACCCCGCGCGGCGGCGTCGCCGGGTGGACCGCCTGCCCTACCTGCTGCTCCTGCCCGCCCTGCTGATCATCGGGGTGCTGCTGCTCTGGCCGCTCGGCCAGGTGGTGGTGATGTCCTTCTTCCGGCTGAACAGCGTCCGGCAACTGCGCGGCGATCGGGAGTGGCCGTGGGTGGGGTTCGCCAACTACACCGACATCCTCTCCGATCCGTTCTTCCTGACCGTGCTGCGCAACACGGTCCTGTTCGCCGCGGCCAACGTGCTGCTCACGATGGTGCTCGGCACCCTGGTGGGACTGCTGCTCAACCGGCTCGGTCGCAAGATGGCGACGTTCGTGGCCAGCTGTGTGATGCTCGCCTGGGCCACGCCGGCGCTGACCGGCACCATCGTCTGGAAATGGATCTTCGACGATACGAGCGGCCTGGTCACGTGGCTGTTCAATGCGTTGCCGGACGGGCTCTCGAACAGCCTGTTCGGGCGCAGCGACTGGACCGGCTACGGCTGGTTCAACTCGCCGCTGCTCTTCTTCGCCATCCTCACGCTGGTGGTGGTCTGGCACTCGTTCCCGTTCATCGCGGTGAGCGTGCTCGCCGGTCTGAAGAGCGTTCCGAGTGAGCTGCACGAGGCGGCCCGGGTGGACGGCGCCAGCCCGTGGCGGGTTTTCTGGAAGATCACCTTCCCGTTGTTGCGCCCGGTCTTCGGAATCCTGATCGTGCTCTCCACGATCTGGGACTTCAAGGTCTTCACCCAGCAGTTCGTGCTGGCCGGCGGCACCCAGGACCGGCCGACGTTCATGCTCGCCATCTACTCGTACGCCGAGGCTTTCTCTCCGCCGCCGAAGTACGGGCTCGGCGCGGCCATCGCGGTGATCCTCACGCTGATCCTGCTCGTGGTCACCGGCTTCTACGTACGTATGGTGCTCAGGCAGGAGGACGAGTCGTGAAGAAGGTCGCCCTCAACGGTGCCGGGCTGCTGGTCGCGCTCTTCGCGGCGTTCCCGGTCTACTGGATGATCTCCACTTCGCTGAAGCCCAGCAACGAGATCTTCTCGGCCACCCCGCAGCCGGTGCCGACCCATCCGACGTTGGCGCACTACCGGGAGATCCTGACCGGCAACCTGATCCCTGGCGTCAGCTTCCTCGACTTCTTCCTCAACAGCGTGCTGGTCGCTGTCTCCACTGTGGTGCTCAGCGGTCTGGTGGCGTTGCTCGCCGCGACCGCGGTGGCCCGGTTCCGGTTCCGGCTGCGGACCAGCTTCCTGATCATGCTGCTGGTGGTGCAGATGATTCCGTTGGAGGCGTTGGTCATTCCGCTGTTCCTGATGATCCAGCGGCTGGGGCTCTACAACACCCTGCCCAGCCTGATCCTCACGTACCTCGGTTTCTCGCTGCCGTTCGCGGTCTGGATGCTGCGCGGCTTCGTCGCGGCGGTGCCGAAGGAGTTGGAGGAGGCGGCGGCGATCGACGGGGCCAGCCGGGCCCAGACCTTCCGCAGGGTGCTCTTCCCGCTGGTCGCGCCCGGCCTGGTGGCCACCAGCATCTTCTCCTTCATCACGGCGTGGAACGAGCTGATCTTCGCGTTGACGTTCATCAACGACCAGAGCAGCTACACACTGCCGGTGGCGATGACCTTCTTCTTCGGTCGGGACGACACCAACTGGGGGCCGGTGATGGCCGCGTCCACCCTGTTCACCCTGCCGGTCATCATCTTCTTCCTGCTGGTGCAGCGTCGGATGGTCTCCGGCCTGGTGGCGGGCGCGGTCAAGGGCTGACCCGCGCCGTGCGGGCTCGACCGACGCCCTCCGGCGCGCCGTTAGGCTGACCGTCATGACGGGCAGGGTGGCAGCGGTGAACCTCGGCATCGTGACCGAGGCGGGGTGGGCCGGCGACGCGAGTGGTCGCAGCGGCATCGACAAGCGACCGGTGGACGGCCCGGTGTCGCTGCTGACCGGCGGCGTGGCGGGTGACTTCATCGGCGAGCGGGCCCATCACGGTGGTCTTGACCAGGCGGTCTACGCCTACGCGGAGGAGGACGCCGCCTGGTGGGTGGCCGAACTGGGCCGCGCCGTACCGCCCGGCGGCTTCGGCGAGAACCTGACCACCTACGCGGTCGACGTGACGGGTGCGGTGATCGGCGAGCAGTGGCAGGTGGGTTCCGCCCTGC
The DNA here is from genome assembly GCF_036902955.1 of Micromonospora sp. CPCC 205558. Classification (NCBI taxonomy): domain Bacteria; kingdom Bacillati; phylum Actinomycetota; class Actinomycetes; order Micromonosporales; family Micromonosporaceae; genus Micromonospora; species Micromonospora sp. CPCC 205558. The sequence continues at coordinate 42,867 of NZ_JBAKHR010000041.1, read as the reverse complement.
TCCAGGTCACCAAACCGCGCACCCCCTGCACCACCTTCGCCGGGTTCTGGGGCGTACCGGATCTGATCAAGCGGTTCACCGTCCGGGCGTCGCCCGGGGCCTACCTGCGGGTCCTGCGTGAGGGCGAGGTCGGCGCGGGCGACCCGGTCGAGGTGGTGGACCGGCCGGCGCACGGTGTCACGATCGGCGAGGTCTTCCGGGCGACCAGCCTGGAGCCGGAGCTGTTGCCTCGGCTGCTCGACGCCGAGGGCCTGCCGGAGCCGATCCTGGAGAAGGTCCGTCGCCGCCTCGCCTCCCGGGGCTGATCGGCCGTCCAGGGCGCTCGCTCAGGGACTGGACGTGGAACGGCCCCCTGCCATCGCATAGCGTGAGCAGGGGGCCGCGTCCTACGAGCAGGGGGTCAGCGGAGCCAGGGGATGTTGCGGTCGAGCAGGCCGCGCTCCTTGAGCTCCTTGCGCAGCGGGATCTCGTCGTCGACGTACCCGTCCCAGTTGATGCCCCAGTAGTTGGCGGTGTGGGTGCCCTCACCGATCAGCTGGCGCTGCACGGGGGTGCGGTTGCGGTACCACTCGCCGTTCACGTCGGGGTGCAGCTCGTCCAGCGGTCGAATCCACCGGTAGGTGTAACCGACGAAGAGCATCTTGCGGGTGATGGTCGACAGGTTCGTCGACCGCGAGTGCCACTGCCGGCGGTCGAAGATGAAGGCGTCGCCCGGGTTGGCGGTGATCTCCACCGTGCCCTCCGGGTCGGGGTTCTGCACGGTGAGGTCCGCCGGCCGGGGCAGCGAGTTCTTCAGGTGGCTGCCCGGGATGACCTTGGTGGCGCCACGGCCGGTCTCGGAGAGGTCCGACAGCACGTACGCGACCTTCAGCGAGAACATCGGCCGGGGCAGGTTCGGGTCCATCGTCTCCGGGTCGGAGTTCTGCCGGTACCCGTCCTGGTGCCAACCCCAGTACGGCTTCTCCGGCTCCGCGGCCGGCGGGGTGACGTCCAGGTGGTTGTGGTGGGTGTAGATGTTCCAGCCGGCCAGCCCCCACATGTACGGGAAGGCGATCGGGTGGGTCAGCAGCTCACCGAAGAGCTCGTCGCGCTCCAGGAAGCCCAGCAGGTGCAGGGTGCCGTCCTTCTTGGTGGTGCCCTTCGCCTGCTCCTCCGCGTAGACGCGGTCGACCGCTGCCTCCAGCGCCGCCCGGTGGTCCTCCGTCAGGACGTTGCGCAGCAGGAGGAAACCCTGCTCGTGGAACTCCTTGCGGTCAATGTCGCTGATCGGTTCGTAACCGGTCCGGTCGCCGTAATCGAACACCGTGTCGTACCCCTCCCCATGAGGTGAAACCTTTTCTGGCACAGGCCGCCGATCGTAACGCGGCGACCCGGGCATCGGGGAGGGTGTGTTCCGGGATCGGGCGGCAGCGGGACCCCGCGCAGCGAGAGAAACGCACAGAGTGAGATCTGGGCGATCAATAGCGTGATTTCATGCACTTTGCCGGATTGTGCGGTCACTGCCGGTTAAGAGATCCGGGGGTGGTCAGCCCTCGTTGAACACCTCGGCCACCACCTGGCCGGCGGGGCTCTGCTGGCCGTTCACCCGGCCCCACGAGCCATCGCGTGCGGTCCACTCCAGGTCGCCGAAGCGGACCCGCTTCACCCCGTGGTCCTGGGCGTGCGACACCAGCCAGTGCGCGTACCGCCAGCCGTCGCGTTGGTCGCCCGGGGTGACCGCCAACCCGGTCGGGTCGGTCGGGTCGGTGCCCTTCAACCCCCAGTCCAGCACCAGGTTGCGGGTCAGCTGCGCGGCTGCCGCCGCGCCACGCATCACCGGGGTACGCCCCACCGTGCAGGCGACCGCGCCACTGGCGTCGCCGAGCAGCGCCCGGCTGAGCACCTCGGAGTTGTCGGCCCACTTCTGGTACGCCTCGGGGAAAGCCGAGCGCTGCACCCGCTGGGCGGCATCGGTGACCCGCATCTTCTCCCAGCCGCGCACCTTCTTCAGGGCCGCGTAGAACCGGTTGGCCGCGTAGCGCGGATCGCGGATCTGCGCCGGGGTGCCCCAGCCCTGGCTCGGTCGCTGTTGGAACAGGCCGACCGAGTCGCGGTCGCCGTCGGCGAGGTTGCGCAGCCCGGATTCCTGGTACGCGGTGGCGAGCGCGACCACGACGGCCCGCTCGGGCATTCCACGCTTCGCGCCGATCGCCGCGATGGTCGCCGCGTTGGCCATCTGGTCGGCGTCCAGCGCGACCCGCCCATCGGCCTGCACGGTGCACTTCCGCGCCACCAGGGGCAACTTGAGGTTGTCGCCGACCTGCCGTACGACGAGCCAGATCGCGATCACGGCGACGAGGATGAGCACCACTCCACCCGCCACGGTTGCCCGAGTTCGCACCCACACCCCCCGCTCGACAGTCTGCCAAGCGTACGTCCCCGCACGCCCTCTCCGGGTCGTCCGAGCGGTTCGGGCCCGACTCACCCCACTCCGACCGGTTCGGGGTCGGCTCCCTTGCCGCGTACCGGTTGGCGACGTTCCCGCTTCGGCGGCGATCTCACCTGCTCGGTGGTTCTGTCACCCGTCGCGGTGGGCGGCTGTTGTGCGCGTCACCGGGTAAGCGACAACGGGAAGCGATTGACGGGTCAAGGACTTGACGCTGTTGACATGTCAATCCGACCGACCGCCCATCGCTGGGCCCGCGTTGGTCACCGAAATGAGGAGGAGTTCCATGGGAACGCTCGATGGCAAGGTCGTGCTGATCACCGGCACCGGCGGTGGCCTGGGCCGCGTCGCGGCGCTGACCTTCGCCCGCGAGGGCGCGAAGGTCGTCGGGGCCGACCTCCAGGTCGCCGGTAACGACGAGACGGTCGAACTCGTCCGTCGCGCCGGCGGCGAGATGACCGGCATCGCGCCGGTCGACCTCACCGACCCCGAGCAGGTACGCAAGCTCGTCGACGACGCTGCCGCCGCCTACGGCGGGCTCGACGTCGTCTACAACAACGCGGCGGCGCTCCGCTTCGGCCCGATGCCCGACTTCTCCGTGGCGGACTGGCGCTACACCATCACCGGCGAACTCGACATTCCGTACTTCGTGTCGAAGTTCGCCTGGCCGCACCTGGTCCGGCGCGGCGGCGGTGTCATCATCAGCGCCGCCTCCATGGCCGGGATGATCGGCGGTCACGTCCCGCCGATGGTCGGTCACACCGCCGCGAACGCCGGCATCATCGGGATGACGCGACAGCTCGCGCTCGAAGGGGCGCCGCACGGCATCCGCGCGGTGGCGGTCAGCCCCGGGCCCACCCTCACCCCGGCCAGCGAACGCGATCTCGGTGACAACCAGGAGGCGCGGGACGCGATCACGGCCAAGACGCTCCTCAAGCGGTTCGCCCGACCCGAGGAGGTCGTCGAGCTGGTGGTCTTCCTCGCCTCCGACCGGGCGTCGTACATCACCGGGGCGAACTACCCGGTCGACGGCGGCGCGACCGCCTGGTGACCCGACCGAAACCGGGGCGCCGCCCACCAACGGCGGCGCCCCGACGCTCACCGACGAACCGGCCGACGCCCCCGGTCCTACCCGGCGTGATCGCCGGACTCAGCGTCCACGGCGGGCACCCAGCTCGCCGGTCGACGTTCGCGGAAGGCCATGACCCCCTCGCGCCCCTCGTCCGAGAGGAAGTAACCGGTCGAGACGGCGGACAGCCGGGCCAGCTCGGCACGCAGCTCGGCGGTGCCCGGTCGACGCAGCAGCTCCTTCGCGCCGGCCAACGCACCCGGTGCGCCGCGTACCAGCGAGTCGCAGTAGCCCCGTACCGCGTCGTCCAGCCCGTCCGCCGGAACCGACGCCGTGACCAGGCCGATCTCGGCGGCCCGGCGACCGTCGAAGGTGTCCCCGGTCAGGTACAGCTCGGCGGCGGCGCGGGGATGCAGCCGGGGCAGCACGGTCGCCGAGATCACCGCGGGGATCACCCCGATGCGTACCTCGGTGAACGCGAACGTCGCCTCGTCGGCGCAGACGGCCAGGTCGGCGGCGGCGATCAGGCCGAGCCCACCGGCCCGCGCCGGCCCGCCGACCCGGGCCAGCACCGGCTTCGGGCACTCCCAGAGCGCCGCGAGAACGTCGCCCAGCATGCCGGCCGGCACCGTCCCGCTGGCGTACGCCGCAGCGGTCTCCTTCAGGTCCGCGCCCGAGCAGAAGACCGGGCCGGTGTGGTCGAGCACGATCACTCGGACCGCCTCGTCGGCCACCGCGTCCGCCAGCCCGGTCAGCAGCTGCGTCATCAGGCCGGTGGAGAGGGCATTGCGGTTGTGCGGGCTGTCCAGGGTGAGGGTGGTCACCCCACGGGCCGTGGCGACCCGCACGAGGACGTCGGGAGAGGTCATGCCGGGCACACTAGTGGCCATGCCCGGCGTCCTTCCAGATGGTGAGACCGTCCCCGTCGACGGATCGTTGCCCGCCACCGCCACCCGTGCGGTCGGCGCGCGCGGCTTCGGCGTGTACGTACACGTGCCGTTCTGCGCCAGTCGCTGCGGCTACTGCGACTTCAACACCTACACGGCTGCCGAACTGGGCGGCGGTGCCAGCCGCGAGGGGTACGCCGACACCGTCCTGGCCGAGCTGGCCCTCGCCGCCCGGGTGCTGGGCGACAACCCGCCGCCCCGGGTCGACACCGTCTTCGTCGGCGGCGGCACGCCCACCCTGCTCCCCGCCGACGACCTGGCCCGCATCCTCGACGGCATCGACCGCACCTGGGGGCTGGCCGCCGACGCCGAGGTGACCACCGAGGCCAACCCCGAATCGGTCACCCCGGAATCGTTGAAGCTGCTGCGGGCGGCCGGCTACACCCGGATCTCACTGGGCATGCAGTCCGCCTCCCCCGGTGTGCTGGCGATCCTGGACCGCAAACACAGCGCCGGTCGGGCCACCGCCGCCGCCCTGGAGGCGCGCGACGCCGGGTTCGAGCACGTCAACCTGGATCTGATCTACGGCACCCCGGGGGAGCGGGCCGAGGACTTCGCCGCCTCGCTGGAGCAGGTCGTCGCCGCCGGGGTGGACCACGTGAGCGCGTACGCCCTGATCGTCGAGGACGGCACCCGGCTCGCCGCCCGGATGCGGCGCGGCGAGCTGGCGTACCCCAGTGACGACGTGGCGGCGGACCGCTACCTGGCCGCGGAGGCCGCGCTCGACGCGGCCGGGCTCTCCTGGTACGAGGTCTCCAACTGGGCCCGCACCGAGGAGGCCCGCTGCCGGCACAACCTGCTCTACTGGACCGGCGCGGACTGGTGGGGGCTGGGGCCGGGGGCGCACAGCCACGTCGGCGGGGTGCGTTGGTGGAACGTCAAACACCCCTCGGCGTACGCCCAGCGGTTGGCCGCCGGCGCGTCTCCCGGCCTGGCCCGCGAGGTGCTCACGGTCGACGAGGCGCACATGGAGGACGTGATGCTCCGGCTGCGCCTGGCCAGCGGCCTCCCGCTGGCGGTGCTCGACGCCAGCGGCCGGGCCGGCGCCGAGCGTGCGCTGGCCGACGGCCTGCTGGCCGGCGACGAGTACGCCGCCGGCCGTGCGGTGCTCACCCTGCGCGGGCGGCTGCTCGCCGACGCGGTCGTCCGCGATCTGCTGCCCTGACGCGGCCCGCCGCCCCCACACGGGGGCGGCGGTGAAACGAGCCGGCCGGGGGAGCGGCCGGCCCGTTCACTTGATGAAGCTGGCGGAGAGCGGGTAGCGGTAGAGCTGACCCTCGTTGGCCTTGATGCCGGCGATGATGCCGAACACGGCGCCGACGATGAGGGCGGCCGCGACCCCGAGGAACCCGATCAGGATGCAGGACAGGACCCAGCCGATCAGGCCGACGATCGACCAGATGAGCTGGAAGTTGAGCGCCGCCACAGCGTGTGCCCGGACCGTCGGGGACTGGCTGCCCCGGGCCAGCATCGCCACCAGCGGGCCGATCCAGCCGAGCACACCACCGCTGATGATCATTCCGGCGGCGCCGCCGAAGTGCGCGACCAACGCCCAGGTCTTGTCCTCGTTGTTGGCGTAGCCGCCGCCGGGGCCGCCGTAGGCCCCACCGGCCGGATAGCCGCCGGGCGGGGGATAGCTCCCCGGTGGGGGATAGCCGCCTGCCGGAGGGTAGCCACCTGACGGCGGTTGGTCACCGGTGGGCGGCGGATAGCCACCGGCCGGGGGATAGCCGGCCGGGCCGGGTGCGCCGGACAGTGGTGCGGTGGGCGGCTCGGCCGACGGGGGCAGGCCCGGGGAAGTGGGGTCCGGCGGGTAGTTGCCGGGGTCACCCGATCCGGGAGGGCGAGGAGGTTCAGTCATGGATGTCACGGTAGGGGCCCGTGGCAACGCCGCACCAGAGCGACACCGTCCGGCAGTGCGGGCCGATCGGCCCAGTGGGGTGGCGCGGGCCGCACCGACCGGTGGCCGTTGATCATCGCGTCGGCGGGCCTGCCGACGTAGACTGGCACTCGCTACAGTCGAGTGCCAGGACGGCTCGGCCGGCCCAGGGCGCCGGCGGCCGACGTGCGACAGGAGGTGCGGAGGATGGGTCTCGACGACCGGAAACTCGCCGTGCTCCGCGCCATCGTCGAAGACTACGTCTCCACCCAGGAGCCGGTCGGCAGCAAGGCGCTGGTCGAGCGGCACCAGCTCGGGGTCTCCCCGGCCACGGTCCGCAACGACATGGCCGTGCTGGAGGAGGAGGGCTACATCCGGCAGCCGCACACCAGTGCCGGCCGGGTGCCCACCGACCGTGGTTACCGCCTCTTCGTCGACCGGTTGTCCCGGGTCAAGCCGCTCAGCCCGGCCGAGCGCCGGGCCATCGAGCGCTTTCTGGTCGGCGCGGTCGACCTCGACGACGTGGTGCACCGCACGGTGCGGCTGCTCGCCCAGTTGACCCGGCAGGTCGCCGTCGTGCAGTACCCGAGCCTGGCCCGCTCCTCGGTGCGGCACCTGGAGCTGGTGCCGATCTCCACCACCCGGTTGATGCTCGTCATGATCGCGGACACCGGGCGGGTGGAGCAGCGACTCGTGGAGCTGCCCGGGCCGGTGCCCGCCGACGACGTCACCGACCTGCGCCGACTGATCAACGAGAAGCTCGCCAACGCCCGACTGTCCGAGACGCCACCGCTGGTGCAGGCGCTGGTCGAGGAAGCACCGACCGGGCTGCGGCCGACAATGACCACGCTCGCCAGCGTGCTGCTGGAGACGCTTGTCGAACGGCACGAGGAGCGGATCGCGCTCGCCGGCACCGCCAACCTCACCCGGGGTGGCCTGCTCGACTTCCAGGGATCCCTGCGGCCGATCCTTGAGGCTCTGGAGGAGGAGGTCGTGCTGCTCAAGCTCATCGGTGAGACCGAGCCGAGCACGACCCGGGTGCTGATCGGCGACGAGAACGAGTTCGACAACCTGCGCGCCGCCTCGGTGGTCAGCACCGGGTACGGCCCGGGCACCACCATCGTGGGCGGCCTGGGGGTGCTGGGGCCCACCCGGATGGACTACCCCGGCAACATCGCCACGGTGCGCGCCGTGGCACGCTACGTGGGCGAGTTGCTGGCCCAGAACTGATTGGTCAGGGCCGACGAGGCCGGCTGCGGCCGCCGACCGGCGCAACGCGAGACGAACATGAGGACACGGAACGCAGTGGCCAGGGACTACTACGGCATTCTCGGTGTGAGCCGGGAAGCCTCCGATGACGAGATCAAGCGCGCCTACCGCAAGCTGGCCCGCCAGTTCCACCCGGACGTCAATCCGGACCCGGAGGCTCAGGAGAAGTTCAAGGACATCAACGCCGCGTACGAAGTCCTCTCGGACGACCGGAAGCGGCAGATCGTCGACCTGGGTGGCGACCCGCTCGCCCCGGGTGGCGGCGGGGCCGGCGGCCCGGGCGGCCCCGGCGGTGCCGGACCGTTCGTCGGTTTCCAGGACATCATGGACGCGTTCTTCGGTGGCGCGGGAGGTGGCGCCCGTGGCCCACGGCCGCGTACCCGCCCGGGTGCCGACGCGATCCTGCGGCTCGAACTCGACCTGCACGAGACGGCGTTCGGCGTCGAGGCCCCGATCACCGTCGACACCGCTGTGCTCTGCACCACCTGCTCGGGCGCCGGAACGGCCGCCGGCACGCACCTGGCGACCTGCGAGGCGTGCGGCGGGCGGGGCGAGGTGCAGTCGGTGCAGCGCACCTTCCTCGGCCAGGTGGTCTCCGCCCGGCCGTGCACCGTGTGCCAGGGCTACGGCACCACCATCCCGCACCCCTGCCCCACCTGCGCCGGCGACGGCCGGGTGCGCACCCGCCGCTCACTGACCGTCAAGATCCCGGCCGGCGTCGAGGACGGCATGCGGATCCGGCTGGCCCAGCAGGGCGAGGTGGGCCCCGGTGGCGGCACCGCCGGCGACCTCTACGTGGAGATCCACGAGCGCCCGCACGACGTGTACTCCCGCAAGGGCGACGACCTGCACTGCCGGGTCACCGTGCCGATGACGGCGGCGGCGCTCGGCACCCGGCTGACCATCAAGACGCTGGACAGCGAGGAGACCGTCGACGTCAAGGCCGGCACCCAGCCGGCCAGCACGCTGCGACTGCGCGCCCGGGGCGTGCCGCACCTGCGCGGCACCGGCCGAGGCGACCTCTACGTGCACCTGGACGTGCGGACGCCGACCAAGCTCGACCCGGACCAGGAGAAGATGCTGCGCGACTTCGCCAAGACCCGCGGTGAGGAGGTCGCCGAGCTGTCCAAGCAGGGCGGCTTCTTCTCCCGGATGCGCGACGCGTTCAACGGGCACGCCTGAGGTGTCCGCACCGCTGTTCCTGGTCGAGGCGCTGCCCACCGGCGACGCGCTGACCCTGGACGGCCCGGAGGGGCACCACGCCGCCACCGTCCAGCGACTGCGCGTCGGCGAGGAACTGCTGCTCGCCGACGGCCGGGGCGGCACGGCCGCCGCCGTGGTCACGGCCGTCGGCCGGGGCAGCCTGGAGGTCAGCGTCACCTCCCGGGGGTACGCGGACGCGCCCGTACCCCGGCTGGTGACGGTGCAGGGCATCGCCAAGGGCGACCGGGGCGAACTGGCCGTGCAGGCGATGACCGAGGTCGGGGTCGACGAGATCGTGCCCTGGGCGGCATCGCGTTCGGTGACCCAGTGGCGCGGCGACCGGGGCGTACGCGCCCGGGAGAAGTGGGTGGCCACCGCCCGGGAGGCGGCCAAGCAGGCCCGCCGACCGTGGCTGCCGGTCGTGGCCGGTGCGCCGGACGAGTCCACCGCCACGGTGGCCCGCCGGATCGCCGGTGCCGCCGCCGGGTTCGTGCTGCACGAGGAGGCCGAGGAACGGCTCACCACCGCCGAGCTGCCCTCCACCGGCGAGATCGTGCTGGTGGTCGGCCCGGAAGGTGGCATCGCCCCGGCCGAGCTGACCGCCTTCGCCGAGGCCGGCGGGCGACCCGTACGCCTCGGGCCAGCCGTGCTGCGCACCTCCACCGCCGGGGTGGCGGCCCTCAGCGTGCTCGCCACCCGGCTCGGCCGCTGGTAGTCCGACCGCTCGGGACCGGCCCCGGGTGCGAGGCCAGTGCCTGACCAGCAGCCCTCCGGGTCAGCTGCGCAGGTACGAGGCGCCGTTGAGGTCGACGATCGTGCCGGAGGCCCACTCGGCCTGCGGCGAGGCCAGCCAGTGCACGGCGGCGGCGATCTCCTCCGGTCGACCCACCCGGTCGAACGGGCTCTGCGCCCGGATCGCCGCGCCCTCCTCACCGCGCAGGTACTCGGTGACCATGTCGGTCGCCACGAAGCCCGGCGCGACCGTGGCCACCGCGATGCCGTACGGCGCGAGCGCCACGGCGAGGGACTGGCCCAGCGCGTTCAGCCCCGCCTTGCTGGCGCCGTACGCCGGCTGGTGCGGCTCCCCGCGGAACGCGCCACGGGACGAGACGTTGACGATCCGCCCGCCGCGTTCGCGCATGTGCTGGGCGGCGCACCAGGTGACGTTGCCGGCGCCGGTCAGGTTGGTCTCCAACACCTGCCGCCAGCGCTGCTGCCACTCCTCGTACGAGGCGCCGAAGATCGGGTGCGGGTCGTCGCGGTCGCCGTACGTTCCGGCGTTGTTGACCAGCACGTCCAGCCCGCCGAGCAGCTCGGCGGCCCGGTCGACCATGACCCGGATCGCGTCCGGATCGGTGAGGTCGGCGCGGACCACCACGTGCCCGGCGCCGGGTAGCTGCGCGCGCAGCTGTTCGGCCGCGTCGGCCGAGTCGCGGTGGTGGATGGCCACCCGGTCGCCGCTGGCCGCGAACGCCATCGCCACCGCGCGGCCGATCCCGCGCGAAGCCCCGGTTACGAGTACCGCCCGATCCGTCATGCCGGCCATCCTGCCTCAGCCGTACCTTCCCTCCTTACACTGCCCCGATGGGATCCGACTGCCTGTTCTGCCGCATCGTCGCCGGGGAGATCCCGGCCACCGTGGTCCGGGAGACCGACACCACGCTCGCCTTCCGCGACATCGACCCGAAGGCGCCGGTGCACGTCCTGGTCATTCCGAAGGAGCACTACGCCGACGTCGCCACGCTCGCCCAGGGTGACCCGGCGCTGGCCGCGGACGTGCTGGCGACGTCCGCCGCCGTGGCCGAGGACGAGGGCCTGCTCGGCGACGGTTTCCGGCTGATGTTCAACACCGGCGCGTACGGCGGGCAGGAGGTGTTCCACGTGCACGCGCACCTGCTCGGTGGCGCGCCGCTCGGCCCGATGCTCGCCCGGGACCTGACGTGACGGCAGGTCCTGCGATGCATGAGCGCCTGGGCCGGTTGGTCCGCCGGGTGCAGGCCGAAGCCCGGGTGCCGGCGGTGTCGGCGGCGCTGCACCGGGCCGACCGACCGCTCTGGAGCTGCACCGTCGGCGAGACCGGCACCGACAGCCCGCTGGGGCCGGGCACCCAGTTCCGGATCGGCTCGGTGACCAAGACGTTCACCGCGGTGCTGGTCCTGCAGTGTCGCGACGACGGGCTGCTGGACCTGGACGACCCGGTGGGCCGGCACCTGGACCTGCCGGCGCACGGCGAGCTGACCGTACGCCGGTTGCTGTCGCACACCGGTGGCCTGCAACGTGAGCCGTTCGGCGACGTCTGGGACACCCTGCGCGCACCGGACGCCGACCAACTGGTCGCCGAGCTGGACCGGGCCGAGCGGGTGCTGCCGACCGGCCGGCGGTTCCACTACTCCAACCTGGGGATGGCCGTCCTCGGCCACCTCGTCGCCCGGCTGCGGGGCGGGAGTTGGGCGCAGGCGCTCACCGAGCGGATCCTGACGCCGCTGGGGCTGACCGACACCACAGTTGCCCCACGGCCGACGGCGGCCACCGGCTTCCTGGTCGACGCGTACTCCGACGAGGCGCACCCGGAGCCGCCGACCGACTTCGGCGCGGTCGGCCCGGCCGCCCAGCTGTGGAGCACCGCGACCGACATGGCCCGCTGGGCGGCGTTCCTGGCCGACCCGACGGCGCTGGACCCGGGCGGCGCGGTCCTCGCCCCGGCCACTCTCGACGAGATGCGCTGGCCGTTGACCACCACCGACGAGGCGCTCTGGGGCGCGGGCTTCGGGCTCGGGCTGATCCTGATCCCACAGGGGGAGCGGGTGATGCACGTGGGGCACGACGGGGCGATGCCCGGCTTCCTCGCCGGGGTGTACGGCCGCCGCGGCGGTGACGGCACGGCCGGCGCGATGGGCGCTGCGGTGCTCGGCTCGTCCGGCACGGCGTCCGAACTGCTCGACCTGCCGCACCGGCTGCTCGCCGCGGCGGTCGAGCACGACCCGGCCGAGATCGAGCCCTGGCGACCTGGTCCGCCCGCGCCGGCGGCCCTGCGCGGTGTGCTCGGCCGTTGGTGGGGCGAGGGCTCCGAGTACGTCTTCTCCTGGCACGACGGCACCCTGCGGGCGCGCGGGGCCGGTGACCCGGCCGGACGGCCGCCGGCGATCTTCACCCCGGTGGCGGACCAGCCGGACGTGTTCCGCGTGGTCTCCGGCCGGGAGGCCGGTGAGCTGCTGCGGCTGACCCGGGACGAGGCCGGCGCGGTGGTCCGGATGCACTGGGCGACGTACCGGTTCACCCGCCACCAGGAGACCTTCGACCGGTACGACTTCCGGGCCGGGAGTTGATCGCGGCCAGCGGAAATGGGCGCGATGCGGCCCGTGTTGAACCGATACGATGGGTGTAACGTCCGCACGCCAGGCCAGCAGGCCGGCGCCGAGATCGAGAGCAGGTGGCGCAGGGCCCTTCGGCCCGACCTATGACCGGCACCCCACCTCCCGGCCCGCCCCGGGTGCAGACCAGGATCACTGTGCCCGACCCCAAGATCATGGTCAATCTGCTCGGCGCGGGCGACGAGATCCTCCGACTCGTCGAACGCTCGGTCAACAGTGACGTGCACGTCCGCGGCAACGAGATCACCATCACCGGTGACCCTGCGGACAACGCTCTCGCCGAGCGGGTCTTCAGCGAGCTCCTCGAACTCATCGAGAAAGGCGAGACCCTGACCACTGACGCCGTCCGGCGTACCGTCGGCATGCTCGAGCAGGGCAGCGCCGAGCGGCCCGCCGAAGTCCTGACGCTCAACATCCTCTCCCGGCGCGGGCGCACCATCCGCCCCAAGACCCTCGGGCAGAAGCGGTACGTCGACGCGATCGACACCCACACCATCGTCTTCGGCATCGGCCCGGCCGGCACCGGCAAGACCTACCTGGCGATGGCGAAGGCCGTCCAGGCGTTGCAGGCCAAGCAGGTCAACCGGATCATCCTCACCCGGCCGGCGGTCGAGGCGGGCGAGCGACTGGGCTTCCTGCCCGGCACGCTCAACGAGAAGATCGACCCGTACCTGCGCCCGCTCTACGACGCGCTGCACGACATGCTCGACCCGGAGACGATCCCGAAGCTGATGGCCGCCGGCACGATCGAGGTCGCCCCGCTGGCCTACATGCGGGGTCGTGCGCAGCCGTACGACGCGAAGGTCCTGACTCCGCAAGGATTCAAGCGGTTTGGATCGCTCCGGATCGGCGACCTGGTCATCGGATCTAATGGGCAGCCGACGCCAGTGATCGGCATTTATCCGCAGGGGCCCAAGCAGGTCTATCGGGTCACCGCACAGGACGGGTCGTCCACCCTCTGTTGCGGCGAGCATCTCTGGACCGTCGCCACCCCGGAGGACAAGCGCCGGGGGCGTCGGCGCACGCTTGAGACCCGCGAGATGATCGGTAAGGAGCGGCGGGGTGACATCCGTCGGTATGAACTGCCGGTCGTGGCGCCAGTGGAAATGGAGTCGACGGACGTTCCGCTCGACCCGTATGCGCTCGGTCTGCTGCTCGGCGATGGTTGCATCTCGTTGACGACTACGCCAACGTTCGCCACGGCGGACCCGGAGCTTGTCGTCGCGCTGGAGCAGGCGCTCACTGACATCGAAGTCGTACGCAAGAGTGCCTACGACTATGTCCTTCGGCACGTCAACGGCCACCGTGGTGGGGTGATTGTCGCAAACCCGGTGACGCTCGCGATCCGCGAGCTGGGTCTGGCAGGGACGAAGTCTGCGACCAAATTCGTACCCGAGGTATACAAGTGCAACAGTATCGCCGTTCGGCTGGCCGTTCTTCAGGGCTTGCTGGACACGGACGGGGGGCCGGTCACCCAGACGGGTCGCACCTGCCGGGTGCAGTACAGCACGACGTCACCCCAGCTGCGAGACGACGTGGTCTATCTCGTCCAATCGCTCGGTGGGGTCGCCACCTGGCGGGTACGGAGAGCCGAAGGACGTAAGCCGGGCCAGGCGTCAGGCCATCCCGTTCCCTATCGCGCCGACGCTTACGTCGTGGAGATCCGGCTGCCTGCCGGTGTGCCGCCGTTCCGTCTGGACCGCAAGCGTCGGCTCTATGACCAGCATGGGGGTGGTCGGCCGATGCGCTTCATCGATTCGATCATTCCGGCCGGCACGCAGGAGACGATGTGTATCCAGGTCGCGGCCGCGGACTCGCTGTACGTGACCGATGAGTTCCTGGTCACGCACAACACCCTCAACGAGGCGTTCATCATCCTGGACGAGGCGCAGAACACGACGCCCGAGCAGATGAAGATGTTCCTCACCCGGCTCGGCTTCAACTCCAAGATCGTCGTGACCGGTGACATCACCCAGGTGGACCTTCCCGGCGGGACGAGCAGCGGTCTGCGGGTCGTCCGGGAGATCCTGGAAAACGTCGACGACGTGCACTTCTCGCAGTTGTCCAGCTCCGACGTGGTCCGCCACCGGCTGGTCGGGGAGATCGTCGACGCGTACGCCCGCTGGGACGCCGAGCGGGAGAACCAGCAGGCGCAGGGCGTTCACGCCGTGCCTGGGCGACCCGCCCAGGGCGGCCGGGCCGGCCGCCGCCGCTAAAGCAGAGGAAAGCAGTTGTCCATCGAGATCGCCAACGAGTCCGGTGTCGACGTCGACACCGACGCCGTGCTCGCCGTCGCCCGGCACGCCCTCGACGAGATGGGGGTCAACCCCCTCGCCGAGCTCTCCGTGCTGCTGGTCGACATCGACTACATGACCGAGTTGAACCACCGCTGGATGGGTGGCGACGGCCCGACCGACGTGCTCGCCTTCCCCATGGACGAGGGCAGCGTCGACCACGGCCCGGGTGAGTCCGCGCCGGCCGGCGGCGAGCCCGCCCTGCTCGGTGACATCGTGCTCTGCCCCGAGGTGGCGGCCAAACAGGCGGCCACCGCCGGGCACGCGCCGGCCGACGAGCTGCACCTGCTCACCGTGCACGGGGTGCTACACCTGCTCGGTTACGACCACGCTGAGCCGGAGGAGGAGCGGGAGATGTTCGCACTCCAGGCTCGGCTGCTGGCGAGCTGGCGGTCGACCCGCACCCAGTGATGTCAACTCCTCCGTTACTGGCGGCCGGCGCCACCGCCGGCCTTCCCGACTTCCAGCTGATCGTCTTCGCGGCCGGCCTGGTGGTGTTGGCCGGTCTGATCGCGATGACCGAGGCGGCTCTCGCCGCCGTCTCACCGGCCCGAGCCGCCGAGCTGGCCCGCGACGGCGTGCGCGGCGCCCGGACCCTCCAGGTCGTCGCCGGCGACGTCGTCCGGCACCTCAACCTGCTCCTGCTGTTGCGGCTGCTCGCCGAGCTGACCGCCACCACGTTGGTGGCGCTCGTGGCGGTGGACAGCTTCGGCGCCGGCTGGTGGGCGGCGCTGGTGACCGCCGGCGCGATGACCGTGGTCAGCTTCGTGGTGGTGGGCGTCGCCCCGCGTACCCTCGGCCGGCAGCACGCCTACGCGGTGGGCCGTGCGGTGGCGCCGCTGGTCCGTTGGCTGGGCCGGGCGCTCAACCCGCTCGCGTCGTTGCTGATCCTGATCGGCAACGCGGTCACCCCTGGGCGCGGCTTCCGGGAGGGCCCGTTCGCCACCCAGGTGGAGCTTCGGGAACTGGTCGACCTGGCCGAGCAGCGCGGCGTTGTCGAGCACGGCGAGCGTCAGATGATCCACTCCGTCTTCGCGCTCGGCGACACCATCGCCCGTGAGGTGATGGTGCCGCGCACCGAGATGGTGTGGATCGAGGAGGGCAAGACGCTCGCGCAGGCGCTGGCGCTCTTCCTGCGGTCCGGCTTCTCCCGCATCCCGGTGATCGGCGAGAGCGTCGACGACGTGCTGGGTGTGCTCTACCTCAAGGACCTGATCCGGCGTTCCCGTGGCGGCGACCCGAGGGCCGAGCAGCTGCCGGTTGCCGAGCTGATGCGCCCGGCGACCTTCGTACCGGAGTCCAAGCCGGTCGATGACCTGCTGTCCGAGATGCAGGCCGCCCGCAACCACCTGGTCATCGTGGTCGACGAGTACGGCGGCACCGGCGGTCTGGTCACCATCGAGGACATCCTGGAGGAAATCGTCGGTGAAATCACCGACGAGTACGATGTCGAGCGCCCGCCCGTCGAACGTCTGGCGGACTCCTCGGTGCGGGTGACCGCTCGACTGCCGGTGGAGAATCTCGGCGAGATGTTCGACACCGACCTGCCCACCGACGAGGTGGAGACGGTCGGCGGCCTGCTCGCCCAGTCGCTGGGGCGGGTGCCGATCCCGGGTGCCGCGGCCGAGGTCGCCGGCCTCCGACTGGTCGCCGAGGGCACCACCGGCCGGCGCAACCGGATCGACACCGTGCTGGTCAGCCGGGTGGAGCCGGGCCATGAGCAGGACACCGCGGGGCGCGGCGAGCACGCCGGCCCCGGGGACGACACGGACAACTATCGAGACGACGAGAGGCAATCCGCCGATGCCTGACACACCCGCCGCGCCTGCCGCCCGGCCCACCCCCACCGCGTCGGGAGCGTTGAGCGCCGAGGACGGCAAGCTCGTCGTCCTGGCCCGGGGAGCCCGTGCCCGGGTCGGTGCCGTGGAGGGCGCCGCGGTCCGCGACCAGGACGGCCGGACGTACGCGGCGGCGAGTGTCGCGCTGCCGTCGCTGACGCTCACCGCGTTGCAGTTGGCTGTCGCTTCGGCCGTGGCGGCCGGGGCGAGTCGGCTGGAGGCTGCGGTGGTGGTGACCGAGGCGTCGACGCTGGACGGTGCCGGGCACGCCGCCGTGCGGGACCTCGCGGCTGACGCGCCGGTCCACGTGGCCGCTCCGGACGGCACGGTCCTCGGCACGGTGACCCAGTGAGCCCGGTGCAGGATCCGCAGGCGCGACCGTACCGGGCCGGGTTCGGCTGCTTCGTCGGCCGTCCCAACGCCGGCAAGTCGACGCTGACCAACGCCATCGTCGGCACCAAGATCGCCATCACCTCGAACAAGCCGCAGACCACCCGGCACGTCATCCGGGCGGTGCTGCACCGACCGGAGTCGCAGCTGGTCCTCGTGGACACGCCCGGCCTGCACCGCCCCCGTACGCTGCTCGGCGAACGTCTCAACGACCTGGTCCGGTCCACCTGGACCGAGGTCGACGTGATCGGCCTGTGCATTCCGGCCGACGAGCCGGTGGGGCGCGGTGACCGGTTCATCACCGGTGAGCTGGCCGAGCTGAAGGCGACCGTGCTGGCGGTGGTCACCAAGACCGACCTGGTCGACAAGCGTCGCCTGGCGGAGCAGCTGCTCGCGGTCAGCAAGATGGGGGAGTTCGCCGAGATCGTGCCGGTGAGCGCGGTGTCCGGGCACCAGGTGGACACCCTTGTCGACGTGATGACCAGTTACCTGCCGCCGTCGCCGCAGCTCTACCCGGACGACATGCTCACCGACGATCCCGAGCAGGTGCTGGTCGCAGAGCTGATCCGGGAGGCCGCCCTGGAGGGGGTCCGCGACGAGCTGCCGCACTCCATCGCCGTGGTGGTGGAGGAGATGATCCCCGAGGGTCAGGTCATGAAGATCTACGCCGACCTGTACGTGGAGCGGCCCAGCCAGAAGGCCATCGTGCTCGGGCACAAGGCGAGTCGACTCAAGGAGGTCGGCACCACCGCCCGCAAGCAGATCGAGGAGCTGCTCGGCAGCCGGGTCTACCTCGACCTGCACGTGCGGGTCGCGAAGGATTGGCAGCGCGACCCGAGGCAACTGCGCAAGCTCGGCTTCTGACCCACCTCGTCGGCGGTGCCCGACCGGCGGCGCGATCGCCTTCGGTCGGGCGGCGAAGGGTGTCCACGTCCGGTCGAGGTGGGGCCGTTTGGTGGGGGTGTGCGCCAGGGTAGGTACGTTTATGCCCAGCGTCCCCAACCCAGATGCAGGCTGATGCGTAACAGGTACCTCGACCTCCTCCGTTCCCTGGCCATCGTGCGAGTGGTGGTCTACCACGTCACCGGGTGGGCGACCCTCACCCTCGTCTTCCCCGCAATGTCGGTGATGTTCGCGCTGGCGGGCTCGCTGATGGCCGCGTCGCTGACCCGCGCCGGACCGGCTGCGGTCGGGCGTCGGCTGCGTCGGCTGCT
Organism: Micromonospora sp. CPCC 205558; assembly: GCF_036902955.1. Classification (NCBI taxonomy): domain Bacteria; kingdom Bacillati; phylum Actinomycetota; class Actinomycetes; order Micromonosporales; family Micromonosporaceae; genus Micromonospora; species Micromonospora sp. CPCC 205558. The sequence goes on along the minus strand of NZ_JBAKHR010000041.1, from coordinate 24,968 downwards.
GCCGTCGCTGTGGGTGGCCGCGGTGGTGTTCGTGCCGGCCATGCTGTTCACCGGGCTGCCGGTGAGCCCCCGGGTGCTGCTGTGGCTGTTCCCGATCGCCGACCCGCCGGCCAACAACTGGGGTGCGCTGGCGCTGAGCGTCATCTGGTACCTGCGCGACTACCTGTGGTTCGTGTTCGCCTCACCGGTGGCGTTCTGGCTGTTCCGGCGTGCCCCGCTGCCGACCCTGCTCGCCCCGTACCTCCTGCTGGTGACGATCGAGGTGGGGATCTACCCGGCGCCACCGATGCTGCGCGAGTTCGGGCTCTACTTCGGAGCGTGGCTGCTCGGCTTCGCCCACCACGACGGAATGCTGCGCCGACTCTCCAGCCGGGTGCTGTTCCCGTTGGCCCTCGCCCTCGCCGCGGCCGGCGGTGCCTGGATCATCGCGCATCCCGGGCCGCGCGGTTACGACCTGAACGACAACCACCTGGGCAACGCCCTCTGGTCGGCCGCCTTCATCCTGATCGTGCTGGGTCGGGCACCAGCCGGGGTTGCCTGGCTGAGCCGGAGCCGACTGGCCGACCGGGCGGTGACCGTGCTCAACCGGCGGGCGCTCACCGTCTACCTCTGGCACATGCCGTTCGTGGTGGCGCTCACTCCGCTGGTCGACGTGGTGGGCTGGTCCCACCAGGACCCGGTGGGCCTGGCCATCCGAGTGCTGCTGGTCTTCGCGCTCGTCGGGTTGGTCACCCTGGCCGTCGGCTGGGTTGAGGACGTCGCCGCCCGTCGCCGCCCGGAGCTGATCCCCGGTGGCTCGGTGCCACCGACCGACGTGGCGGTCCAGCCGGGCGGCGAAGCGGCGGACGGGGAGACCGCGGGACGAGCGGTGGTGCCGGCGCAGCGGGTCGCCGGGGAGGCCAGCGCCGAGATCAACGCTCGCTGATCGTGACGTTGCCGCTGTCGGCCGAACCGTCGAGCACCAGGGACGCGGCCGGATTGTTGGTGACAGTGATGGACTCGTCGCCGGAGTCGGCGTTGGACCGGACCCGGTAACTGCCCTGGGGCACCAGCAGCGTGACGTCGCCGCTGGAGGCGTGGACCCGCGCCGAGGCGGGCTGGTCCAGCTCGACGTGGACATTGCCGGAGCGGGCCTCGGCGTCGACGGTGCCGCCCAGCCGGCGTGCGGTGATGTCACCGGACGAGGCGCGCAGCCGTACCGCGGCGGCGGCCTCGTTCAGCTCGATGTTGCCGGAGCGGGCCTCCACCCCGACCGCGCCCGACACATCGGAGATCCGCACGTCGCCCGAGCTCACCTGCAGCTCCACGGTGCCGACCCGGCTCAGCTCGACGTTGCCGGAGCTGGTCTCGCCCTGCACCGCCACGCCCTCGGGCACCGTCACCTCGTAGGAGATGCTGCACCGCGAGCCGCAGTCGGTGTCCAGCACCAGCTCGGTGCCCTTGATCTCGTACCGGGTGTTGTCCGGTTCACCGCCCTGGTAGCGCACCACCCGCTTGATCCGCACCTCGGACGCCGGGCCGGTGCCGCGGACCACCACGTCGCCCGAACCCCCGGAGAGTCGGACCGTGGTGATCCGGACCGCCTCGGTGTTGTCGTAGTCGAGCCGGCGGAACGACAGGTTGTCGCACCCGGAGAGCACGATGAGGGTGGCGGCGAGCCCCAGGGCGACGGGGGCGGCGACGCGACGGCGGCGCGGGGTGGTGGTCAGGTGCAGTGCCATGACCAGCACGCTACGGTCGAGCACGAGCCGGCCGCATCGGGGTTCATCCGCGCTTGCACCCCGAACCAACCCTGATTTCCCACCCCGAGGGAGAATGGCCCGATGGCCGGGTATCGCCGACAGCTCTACCGCGACGACGCGGTGGTGCTGCGTGTGCAGAAGCTCGGCGAGTCCGACCGGATCATCACCCTGCTCACCCGCCGGCACGGCCGGCTGCGCGCGGTGGCCCGCGGGATCCGCCGCACCACCAGCAAGTTCGGCGCGCGGCTGGAGCCGTTCGGCCACGTCGACCTCCAACTCGCCGGTGACCCGAAGGGCAACCACGGCAGCTCACTGCACACCGTCAGCCAGGTCGAGGGCATCGACCTGTACGGCAAACGGTTCCTGGGTGACTACCCGCGCTACACGGCGGCCAGCGCGATCGCCGAGACCGCCGAGCGGCTGACGCCGGTGGAGCGGGAGCCGTCGCTGCGACTGTTCCAGCTCACCGTCGGCGCGCTGAAGGCGCTGTCCCGGGGCGAGCACGCCACCACCCTGGTGCTCGACGCGTACCTGCTGCGCGGGATGTCCCTGGCCGGCTGGGCGCCGGCGCTGGTCGCCTGCGCGGTCTGCGGCACACCCGGGCGGCACAGGGCGTTCTCGGTGCCGGCCGGCGGCGCGGTCTGTCCGGATTGTCGGCCACCAGGGGCGGCTCATCCCGCGCCGGCCACAATCGATCTGATGTCAGCGCTGACCAGCGGCGACTGGGTGATCGCCGACGCCACCGACGCCGCCGTACGTCGGGAATGCAGTGGGCTGGTCGCGGCTCACCTGCAGTGGCACCTGGAGCGCGCGCTACGCTCGCTGCCGCTGGTCGACCGGGGTTCCTCGGCGGCCGGTGCGGCCTCGCCGCCGGAAGGCACCGGGGCCGTGGTGCTCCGGCCACATGGCGACGTCGAGGCCGGGGCGGACGGCGCGAACAGGGAGTGACCGAGTGATCCGATCGAAGAAGGCTGGTCGGCGCGAGCCGACGCCACCGGTGCCACACCCGTCCGGGGCCCGACCTCCGGCGCTGCCCACCGAGGCGGTGCCGAGGCACGTGGCGGTGGTGATGGACGGCAACGGCCGCTGGGCCAAGGACCGCGGGCTGCCCCGCACCAAGGGGCACGAGGCGGGGGAGCACAGCCTCTTCGACACCATCGAGGGCGCCATCGAGATGGGCATTCCGTACCTGTCGGCGTACGCGTTCTCCACCGAGAACTGGCGGCGTTCGCCGGACGAGGTCCGGTTCCTGATGGGGTTCAACCGGGATGTGATCCGTCGCCGTCGTGACCAACTGGTCGACCTCGGCGTACGGGTGGTGTGGTCGGGCCGGCCCGGTCGGCTGTGGAAGAGTGTCATCTCGGAGTTGCAGACCGCCGAGGAGATGTCCCGCGACAACTCGACGTTGACCCTGCAGTTCTGCGTGAACTACGGCGGGCAGGCCGAGATCGGTGACGCCGCCGCCGCGATCGCCCGGGACGTGGCGGCCGGCCGGCTGGACCCCGCGAAGGTCACCGAAAAGACCGTGGCGAAGTACCTCTACCACCCGGAGATCCCGGAGGTGGATCTGTTCCTGCGCCCCTCGGGGGAGGAGCGGATCTCCAACTTCCTGCTCTGGCAGACCGCGTACGCGGAGTTGGTCTTCCTGGACACGCTCTGGCCCGACTTCGACCGCCGCCACCTCTGGTATGCGTGCGAGTTGTACGCACAGCGGGACCGACGCTTCGGCGGCGCGCTGCCCAACCCCGTCGCCCCGGCTATCTGAGCCGACGCGCTTACCCGCACGTCACTCTGGGTATCAGAGACGTCAGGAGCCACTGACGGAGGTGAACCCACATGATCCAGAAGCGCATTGCCCAGTGGGCGGTGATGGCGGTCGCGGTGCCGTTGGCCGCGGCCGGTGCCCGCCGACTCAGCCACACCCTGGAGGCCCGGCGTGGTCCCTCCGGGACGACCCGGCTGCTGACCAGGGGTGCGGACCTGATCCGTCCGCAGAAGGCCAAGCGCCGCCGCCTCTTCTGACCAAATCCCCTGTCCCCGGCGCCGTCCGCATCCCGTGCGGGCGGCGCCGTTGCGTCCCCACCCACTCCACCTCGCGCGCTCCCCGCCGGCCGTTCATCCTGCCTACCCGTGGGCTCCCCACGCCTGCCCCGCTCGCCCCCGCCCTCGCCTCGCCCTCGCCTCGCCCTCGCCTCGCCCTCGCCTCGCCCTCGCCTCGCCCTCGCCTTGCCCTCGCCTCGCCCTCGCCCCGCCCTGACCCAGTCGATCATGGAGTGGCCTGAGCAGGGCTGGGCAGAGCAGGGCTGGGCAGAGCAGGGCTGGGCAGAGCAGGGCAGGGCGAACGGCTGGGGTGGGCCGCAGGGCGGGTGGGCCGCGCGGTCGGGGTCAGCCCTTGATCGGGGGTGGGATACGCATGGGTGGGTTGGGGTGGGTGCGGTCGTTTCGGGGTGCTGCGGAAGGGCGGCGGGTAGGGTCCGGAGGTGGTGGGGCGACGGCGGTGGGGGTGGAAATGCGGGATCTCCGATTCAAGATGATCATGGCGTTGAACGCCGCCGATCTGGGCGACCCGATCTGCGAGCAGGTGGCCGAGATCTGTGCCGAGATCGCCGAGCAACACTGCGCCGAGTTCGGCCACACACCGCAGCTGCGCACCGGTGAGATCGCCGAACTGGCCGTCGGCGAGCCCGCCCTGGGTTGGGCGCCGTCGACCCCCGACGCCGGGCAGCGTGCCTGGTGACCGCGCCCGCGCCCACGGTCGACATCCGCCGGGCCGATGATCGCTTCGCCACCCGGATCTCCTGGCTGGACTCCAAGCACTCCTTCTCGTTCTCCCGGCACTACGACCCGGCCAACACCCACCACGGCCTGCTGCTGGTCAACAACGACGACGTGGTCCGACCGGGGGCCGGCTTCGAGACCCACCCGCACCAGGACATGGAGATCGTGACCTGGGTGCTGCGCGGTTCGCTGGTGCACCAGGACTCCACCGGGCACTCCGGGGTGATCTACCCGGGTCTGGCCCAGCGGATGAGCGCCGGCACCGGCATCCTGCACTCGGAGAAGAACGACGCCTGGCGGCTCAACAACCAGGAGCCGCACAGCGACCCGGTGCACTTCGTGCAGATGTGGGTGCTCCCCGACGAGCAGGGCGTCGACCCCGGCTACGAGCAGCTGGAGATCGAGGACGAGCTGCTCCGCGGCGGTCTGGTGCCGATCGCCTCCGGGATGGACCGCTACGACGGCGCGTCCGCGATCCGGATCCGCAACCGGTACGCGACCCTGCACGCCGCCCGTCTCGCCCCCGGCGACGAGGTCACCATCCCCGATGCGCCCTACGTGCACCTCTACGTGCCCAACGGCACGGTGACACTGGAGGGCAGCGGCCCACTCGGCACTGGCGACGCCGCCCGGCTCACCATGACCGGTGGCCGGCGGGTCACCGCCGACGAACCGGCCGAGATCCTCGTCTGGGAGATGCACGCGACGATCAACTGACGGGTGCCGCGCATGCGCCGTCTGCCGTGCTGTGCCGTCTGCCGTGCTGTGCCGTCTGCCGTGCTGTGCCGTCTGCCGTGCTGTGCCGTCTGCCGTGCTGTGCCTGCCGTGCTGTGCCTGCCGTGCTGTGCCTCTGCCGTGTTGCGTCTCCGGTGCTGCGCCGTCTCCCATGATCGTGCTCGAACACTGATGTAGTGGCCTCCCTTCATCGGGGAGACCACTACATCAGGGATCGAGCACGATCATGCCGTGGGCCGTGGGCCGTGGGCCGTGGGTTTGTTTACGCCGGGGACTCGGTGCGGTCGCCGGCCCAGGTGGTGTGGAACGAGCCGTCGCGGTCCACCCGCTGGTAGGTGTGCGCGCCGAAGTTGTCCCGCAGACCCTGGATCAGCGCGGCGGGCAGCCGCTCCGCGCGCAACGCGTCGAAGTACGCCAGCGACGACGAGAACGCGGGCGTCGGCACACCGGCCCGCGTGGCGTCGGCCACCACCCGCCGCCAACTCGGCACGCCGGCGCTGACCGCCTCGGCGAAGTACGGCGCCACCAGCAGCGTCGGCAGGTCGGGCTGCTCGTCGTACGCCTCGCGGATCCGGTTGAGGAAGCGGGCCCGGATGATGCAGCCGCCCCGCCAGATCGTCGCGGTGCCGCCGAGATCGATGTCCCAGTTGTATTCCTGGCTGCCCGCACGGATGTGGTCGAAGCCCTGCGCGTACGCGACGATCTTGGAAGCGAGCAGCGCCCGACGAACGTCCTCGACGAAGGTCTCCCGGTCGGTGACCTGCCACTTCTCACCCGCGTCGGGGAACGCCCGGCGGGCCGCCTCACGCTGGTCGACGTGCCCGGAGAGCGAGCGGGCGAACGTCGCCTCGGCGATCCCCGTGATCGGGATGCCCAGGTCCAGGGCGCTCTGCACGGTCCACCGACCGGTGCCCTTCTGCTCGGCCCGGTCCTGCACGATGTCCACGAAAGACCGGCCGGTCGCCGCGTCGGTGTGCGCGAGCACGTCGGCGGTGATCTCGATGAGGAACGACTCCAGCTCGCCGTTGTTCCACTCACGGAAGATCTCCGCGATCTCGGCCGGCGTCGCGTCCAGGCCGGCCCGCAGCAGGTCGTACGCCTCGGCGATGAGCTGCATGTCGGCGTACTCGATGCCGTTGTGCACCATCTTGACGAAGTGCCCGGCGCCGTCCGGCCCGACGTGCGTGCAGCACGGCACGCCGTCCACCTGAGCGGCGATCTTCTCGAACATCGGCCCGAGCTTCGCGTACGACTCGGCGGAGCCGCCCGGCATGATGCTCGGCCCGCGCAGCGCGCCCTCCTCGCCGCCGGAGACGCCGGTGCCGCTGAAGTGCAGCCCCTGGGCCCGCAGCGCCTCCTCCCGACGGCGGGTGTCGGCGAAGTGGGCGTTGCCACAGTCGACGATGATGTCGCCCTCGTCGAGAAGCGGCACCAACTCGTCGATCACCGCGTCGGTGGGTGCGCCGGCCTTGACCATGACGATGACCGCGCGGGGCCGTTCCAGTGACGCCACGAAATCGGCCATCGTCTCGCCCGGCACGAACGTGCCCTCGTCGCCGTGCTCGGCGACCAGGCTGCGGGTGCGCTCCGGCGAGCGGTTGTGCACTGCCACCGTGAAGCCGTTGCGGGCCAGGTTGCGGGCCACATTGCGACCCATCACCGCCAGCCCGGTCACCCCGATTTGTGCCCTCGCCTGATCAGCCATTCGTGCCGCCACCTCTCGTCACACCACTATCTGCGTTTGGAAACTTACCGTGATGTGAGCCGATACGGACCAGTGACGGGCGTCCCGTTACTGCACGTGATGTGGGCGTTGCCGCTGGCGGCGCGGGCTGTCGGCACTGGTCGGTGTGCCCCGCGCAGGGAAACGTTTCGTCATTCCGCGCTCCGCGCGTCAGCCTTCGGCAAGACGGGCTTCGATTCGGGCGATCTTCCCGGTGAGCGCGTCGGTGACTCCGGGCCGGACGTCGGCCTTGAGCACCACACTCACCCGGGGCGCCCGCGCGGCGACGACGTCGACCGCCTGCTTCACCACCGCCATCACCTCGTCCCACTCGCCCTCGACTGTGGTGAACATGGCATCGGTCCGGTTGGGCAGGCCGGACGCACGGACCACCCGAACCGCCTCGGCGACCAGGTCACCCACGGAGTCGTCACCGCCGAGCGGGGTGATCGAGAACGCGATCAGCATGTGCCGATCGTGCCAGTAAAAACGGATGCGTGGCAGTCGGGCGGTGGTTAGGCTGCGGACATGCGTAACTGACGCCCTACTTCCGAGCCGGCCCGCCATCCCGCGTCGCGGTCCGTGCGCTCCCGGGCGTCCCGCATCCCCTTCCCGCCGATCGGCGGCGACGGCCCTGCCTGGCCCCGGTGAGCAGTCCCTTCCCCATTCGACCGTCGCGCGACGGCGGTCACCAGCCGATCCGACCGACCGCCGCAGCGCGGGACCGGCCGTGCCGGTCGGCTCTGAAGGAGGCCCGGATGCCTGCCAGGCGTAACCCGAAGAAGACCCGTACCCCGAGAACGACGCCGCTCGGCGTCGACCCGGCGGTCGGCAACGGCCCGCTCCCACCCACCCGCCCGGCCCTCGACCTCGCGGTCGAACCGGCCCTGCCGACGGTGCTGGTGGAGCCGGCCCTGCCAGCGGTGTTTGGCGAGCCGGCGTTGCCGGCGGCGGTCCTGGACGAGGTGCCGCCGCCGGTCGACGTGCCGGTGGCAGTCGACGTGCCGCCGCCTGTCGACGCGTCGGCGGTAGTCGACGTGCCGCCGCCGGTCGACGTGCTGGCAGTAGTCGACGTGCCGCCGCCGGTCGACGTGCCGGCAGTAGTCGACGCGCCGACGATGGGCGATCTGCCGAAGCCGACCGGGCGACCGAAGGCACCGACGGCCGGCCCGCCACAGGGCGGCGGCAACCGCTCCGGCGGCGGCCGCAGCCAGCAGGCCGGCCAGGCCCGCCGCTACGCCTTCCGCCGCAGCTGACCGCCCACCCCACCCGCCCCGCCCCCGCCCTCGCCCTCGCCCTCGCCCTCGCCCCCGCGATCTTGCGCTTTCTGTCGTCCCATCACGGGCATATCGGGTCGAATCAACGACAGAAACCGCAAGATCGGCGGGGCAGGGGCGGGGCGGGGCGGGGCAGGGGCGGGGCGGGGGCGGGGGCGGGGCGGCAGCGGGCAGGGGGCGGGGTGGGGTGGGTTTAGCTGATCAGGGGGCGGAAGGTGCCTAGGAGGATGCTCGTGGTCAGGGCTGCCGCGGCGAGTACGACGGCTCCGGCGATGAGGAGCGCGTCGGCGCGGGTGAAGTGCTGCCGGCGGGCGAGGGTACGGGGGGTGCCGGCGTCGAAGCCACGCGCGTCCATTGCCACGGCCAGCCGGGTGCCTCGACGGATTGCCCCCACCAGCAGCGCGAACGCGGTGGAGGTGAAGAGCCGCAGCTTCGCCACGGGGTTGCGTCCCGCGTCGACGCCCCGCGCGCGCCGAGCCATGCTGATCATCTGCCATTCCTGGCCGAGCAGCGGCACCAGCCGGAACGCGGCCAGCGCCCCGATGGCGAACCGGGCCGGCGCCTTCGCGTTCTGGATCAACGCGTCGGCCAGGTCGGTGGGGTCGGTGGTCGCGAAGACGATCACGCCGGGCAGTGCTACCGCGAACACCCGCAGCACCAGGCCGAGCGCGGTGAGCAGCACGCCGGTGCTCACCAGCACCGGCCCCGCGTCCAGCAGGACCCGGCCGGACCGGTCGGCGGCGAACAGCACCAGGGTGACCAGGATGCCGGCGGCACTGAGCAGCAGTGGCCAGGCCCGTCGGGCCAGCACCCGGTAACGGATGCCGAACAGCGGCAGGACGGCCAGTTCGAGGGCGATGGCGATCGCTGGCGCCACCGGGTCCAGGGTCGCCAGCAGGGTGAACGAGAAGACCAGTGCGGCGGCGACCTTCGCCACCGGGTTGCGGCGGGCCAACGGCGCGTCCGGAGCGGCGACCGGCTCGATGCTGATCATCGGTCGTCGTCCGGGGCGCGGTGCAGGGTGACGGTGCGGTCGGCGAGCGCGGCGACGAAGTCCGCGTCGTGGGTGACCGTGACCACGCCGTGCCCGGCGTCGCGCAGGTCGGCGAAGAGGTCGACCAGCTCCCGCCAGGTCCGTCGGTCCTGGCCGAAGGTGGGTTCGTCGCAGATCAGCAGGCGTGGCGCGGTGGCCAGGGCGGTCGCGACGCTCAGCCGTCGCGCCTCACCACCCGAGAGGGTGTACGGGTTGGCGGCGGCGAGCCGGGCCAGCCGCAGCCGTTCCAGCAGCCCGGCCACGGTCTCCTTGACCGCCGCCTCGGGTTGGCCGGTGCGGCGCGGGCCGAGCGCCAGCTCGTCGAAGACCGTGCTGGTGACGAACTGGTGCTCCGGATCCTGGAAGACCGACCCGATCCGCCGGGCCAGCGCGGGGGCTCGCCACCGGTGCGGGGGAGTGCGGTGGTCCGGGCCGGCCAGCTCGGCGGACGCGGTGACCCGCCCGGACCTCGGCCGGAGCAGACCGCCGAGCAGCAACGCCAGGGTGGACTTGCCGGCCCCGTTCGGTCCGCGTACGGCGAGTGCTTCACCGGCGCGTACCGCCAGATCGGTGCAGCCCAGCCGGGGTGGCAGGCCGAGCCGGTCGGCGGTGAGCAACAGGTCCCCGGGCCCGGTGGTGGCGGCCCGGGGCGCGATGGGGTGACCAGGCACCCAGACCCCCTCGGCGGCCAGGGCGGCACCGTGGGCGGCGAAGACCGCCTCGGGTGTGCCGTCCGCGCGGACGCCGCCACCCGGTTCCAGGACGACCACCCGGTCGACAAGTGGTAACGCCTCGGCGACCCGGTGCTCGACCAGGATCAGCGTGGTGTCGGCGTCCAGCGCGCCGGCCACCGCCTGTCGGACCAGGTCGGCCCCGGCCGGGTCGAGGTTGGCGGTCGGTTCGTCGAGGAGCAGCAGTGCGGGGCGCAGGGCCAGCGCGCCGGCCAGGGCGAGGCGTTGCTGCTCGCCGCCGGAGAGGGCCGCGGTGTGGCGGTCCCGGGAGTATGGGAAGCCGACCCGGTGCAGCGCCTCGTCAACCCGAGGCCAGATCTCGTCGGCCGGCACTCCCCGGTTTTCCAGCCCGAACGCCACGTCGTCGCCGCAGCGCGCCATCACCAGTTGGGTTTCCGGGTCCTGGAAGACGATGCCGACCCGTTCCCGGCCCTTGCGCGGGTCGAGTCCGTCGATCTCGACGGTGCCCTCCTGCTCGCCGGAGTCGTCGGGAAGCAGCCCGGCCAATGCGCTGAGCAGGGTGCTCTTGCCGGCTCCCGAGGGCCCGAGCAGCAAAACCCGCTCTCCGGCCTCAACCCTCAGGTCGACCCCGCGCACCGCCCATGCGCGCCGCCCGGCGTGCCGCCACCCGAACCCCCGCAGCAGTACCCCACCCACAACCCCACCCCTCCCGGCCCTCCCAGCCCCTGCCCACCTCGTTGATCAAGAGGTTTGCGTCAGCGGAAGCCGATTTGCTGACGCAAACCTCTTGATCAACACCGTTGGGTGGGGGTTAGACCAGGGCTCGGTTTCGGCCTGCTGGGAAGCGGTCCAGGACGCCGGTGTTGGCCAGGGCCTTCGTCAGCAGCCAGCCGCCGAAACCGGCGATCACGGTGGCGCTGACGATGGTGAGCAGCGCGTACGGGATGCGGTAGTCGGTCAGCGCGTAGTCGACGTTCCACACGAAGAAGTCGAACAGCGCGGCGCTGAGGCCGGTCAGCGCGCCCGCGAACACGGCGGTCGGCAGCCGGAACGACCGGTACCGGAAGGCGGCGAAGGCCAGCTCGGCGCCGATGCCCTGCACGATGCCCTGCGGGATCACCGTGCCGGCCCACTGGCTGCCCAGCAGCGCGGACAGGACCGCGGCCACGGTCTCGCAGTAGAGCGCGGCGCCGGGCTTGCGGATGACCAGCCCACCGATCACCGCCGGCATCAGCCAGACGCCGTAGAGCAGCGTCTGCGCCGGCGGGAAGAAGGCGAACGCGCCCTCGGTGGCGCTCCAGACCAGGCCCCAGGCCCAGAAGATGACGCCGAAGGCGACCGCGATCACCGAGGCGACCACGATGTCGATGGTGCGCCAACGGTTGGTGGTGTTGTCCATGATTTGCTCCCAGTTCAAGTGAAGAGAACCAGGAGAAGACGCACGCCGCGTCCGGTGGCACCGGACTGCGGCGCGGCTGGAGGTCGACCGAACTCCCTGCGCTGGCATTACCCAGATCAGGTTCGAGGGTCTGCGGGCGTGCCCGCACTCTCAGCGCTGTGCGCTCCCCTGTCGGATATGAAGTTGTCTCGCTGACGCTAACACCGACCAGGGTCGCGGGCCCAGCAGGGCATCCGCCTGACCTGCGGGAGCGACCGGCCGACCGCCGGCTGGGTACGCTTCCGATCATGCGGGTTGACGCGCGAGGCTTCACGTTCGAGGTGACCGTCGGCGGTCCGGCGGACGGCGTACCCGTCCTGCTGCTGCACGGTTTCCCTCAACACAGTGGTGAGTGGGACGACGTGGTGCCGAGGCTGCACGCGGGTGGGCTGCGCACGTACGCGCTGGACCAGCGCGGCTACTCGCCCGGCGCCCGGCCGACGGCGGTGGCCGACTACCGGATCCCCGAACTCGTTACCGACGTGGTGGCGGTGCTCGACGCGCTCGGGCTGGACGCCGTACACCTGGTCGGTCACGACTGGGGCGCGGTCGTGGCCTGGGCGGTTGCCGCCCGGCACCCCGACCGTGTCCACACGCTGACCGCGGTGTCCGTGCCGCATCCGGCGGCCATGGCGCACGCCCTGAGCACCGACGCCCAACAGAAGGCACGCTCGTCGTACATGGCGCTGTTCCGTAAGCCGGACAAGGCGGAGAAGGTGCTGCTGGCGTGGCACGCAACCGCCCTGCGCAAGCTGCTCGGCGGGGTGGGCGACCCGTCCCGGGTGAACCGTTACGCCGACCCGATGCGCGAGCCGGGGGCGCTCACGGCCGCGCTGAACTGGTACCGGGCGATGTCCCGCGCCGACCTGGCCGACGTCGACCCGGTCGCGGTGCCCACCACGTACGTCTGGAGTGACCGGGACGTCGCCATCGGCCGGACCGCCGCCGAGGCGTGCGCGGCGAACGTCACCGGGGAGTACCGCTTCGTGCAGCTGGCCGGGGTGAGTCACTGGATCCCGGACGCGGCACCGGCCCCACTCGCCGAGGCGATCCTGGCCCGAGCCGGCGGAACGGTCTGAGCCGGCGGAACGGCCTGAGCCGTGCGGGTCAGCGGGGGAGGGCCGAGGTGACGACGGACGGCGGCGGTCGACGTCGCGGTTCGCTGGCTGGCCCGCAATCGAAACGACGGAGGACGTATGACGGTGAGTGCCGAGGACTACCTGGCCGTGGTGACCGAGACGATCGGCCGGGTGGCTGCCAGTCAGCGGGAGGCGGTGGGGCGGGCCGCCGACCTGATCGCCGAGGCCGTTCGAGCCGACGGCGTGGTGCACGCGTTCGGCACCGGGCACTCGGAGGCCCTTGCGATGGAGATCGCCGGCCGGGCGGGCGGCCTGGTGCCGACCAACCGGATCGCGCTCCGCGACCTGGTGCTGCTCGGCGGCGAGCCGGCCGAACGGCTCGGCCCGCTGCTGGAACGGGACCCGGCTGTCGCACACCGCCTCTACGAGCTGGCCCCGGTGCGCCCCACCGACGTCTTCGTGCTCGCCTCGAACTCCGGGGTCAACGGCGCGATGGTGGAGTTCGCCACCCTGGTGAAGGAGCGCGGTCACGGGCTGGTGGCGATCACCTCGGCGCAGCACTCCGGCCGGATGACCTCACGGCACCCGTCCGGGCGCAAGTTGGGCGACATCGCCGACGTGGTGCTCGACAACGGCGCTCCGTACGGCGACGCGACGCTGCCGCTGCCCGGCGGTGGCGCGGTCGGTGCGGTCTCCTCGATAACCGCGGCGCTGCTGGCCCAGCAGGTGACCGTCGAGGTGGTGGCGCGGTTGCTGGCGGCGGGGGAGCGGCCCCCGGTCTACCTGTCGGCGAACATCCCGGACGGCGACGCACACAACAATGAGCTGGAAGCTCGGTACGCGGGCCGCATCCGACGCGGATCCTGACGCCGCCACGAGATGAGCGGCCGATGCCGTGAACCTGTTTCGCGCTCGGCCGGGTGGGGCATTGGCGTTGCTGCCGGCGGCCGGGACCGCCGGCAGTAGCGTCTCACCGGAGGTAGCGCGTGTCCAAGGAGACCGAGAAGCAGCGCTGGCAGCGCAATTTCGCTGATCTGCTGCAGGAGTTGCGGGTCGCCCAGACCGGCGTGCAGATCCTCTTCGCCTTCCTGCTCACCCTGCCGTTCAGTAACGGGTTCACCGAGACCACGGAGTTCCAGCGGGACGTCTACATCGTGGCGTTGCTGGCGGCGGCCGCCGCCACCGCACTGATCATCTCGCCGGTGGCGTTCCACCGGGCGCTGTTCCGGCAGGGCCGAAAGCCGGAGCTGGTCCGCTTCGCGCACCGGATGGCGACCGGTGGCCTCGCCTTCATGCTGATCGCGATGGTCAGCGCCGTGCTGCTGATCACCGACTTCGTGCTGGACCGGCCGATCGCGTTCGTGCTCAGCGCCCTGGCCGGGCTCTGGTTCCTCACCTTCTGGGTGGCGCTGCCGTTCGCGCGGCGCAACTGGGGTGACGAAGACATCGACGATGATGACGACGACCCGGACACGACCATCGGCCGCTGACCGCCACGATCTTCACGCAGCGCTACCCCTGGGTAACAACCGGGGGTAGCGTGGCGGTAGCCGCATCGAGCTTCGAGGGGGCAGCCGTGACCACGACGCAGAACGGCCGACCGGCACCGGACGGCCCCGACTCCGAGCCCGCTCCGAGCGCCGGTGGCGTGGCCGCGCCCTTGCCGACGGAGGCCGGGCAGGTCTCCGAGAAGGAGGCCCGGCAGGTCGCCGAGGCCGCCCGCGAATCCACCTGGGACCGACCCAGCTTCGGTAAGGAGTTGTTCCTCGGCCGGTTCCGGCTCGACCTGATCGACCCGTGGCCCCGATCCGATCCGGACGACGTGGCTCGCGCGGAGGAGTTCCTTGGTCGGTTCCGCGCCTTCCTGACGTCCGAGGTGGACGGTGCCGCCATCGAACGGGACGCAGCCATACCCGACTCGGTGTTCCACGGCCTGGCCGACCTCGGCGCGTTCGGCATGAAGATCGACCGGAAGTACGGCGGTCTCGGGCTGAGCAACCTGCACTACTGCCGGGCGCTCATGCTGGCCGGTTCGGTCAGCCCGGCCATCGGCGCGCTGCTCTCGGCACACCAGTCGATCGGCGTGCCGCAGCCGCTGAAGATGTTCGGCACCGCCGAGCAGAAGCAACGCTTCCTGCCCCGGCTCGCCGCCGGTGAGGTGTCCGCGTTCCTGCTCACCGAGCCCGACGTGGGCTCCGACCCGGCCCGCCTGGGCACCATCGCCGAGCCGACCGAGGACGGCACGGGTTACCGGCTCAACGGGGTGAAGCTCTGGGCCACCAACGGCATCGTGGCCACCCTGCTGGTGGTGATGGCCCGGGTGCCGGCCACCGAGGGGCGTCGCGGCGGCATCACCGCGTTCGTGGTGGACGGCGACAGCCCGGGCATCACTGTCGAGCGGCGCAACGAGTTCATCGGCCTACGCGGCCTGGAGAACAGCCTGACCCGCTTCCACGACGTGTTCGTCCCCGCCGAGAACATCATCGGCGGCGAGGGCAAAGGGCTGAAGATCGCCCTGACCACCCTGAACACCGGTCGGCTCTCGCTGCCGGCGATGTGCGTGGGCGCGGGCAAGTGGGCGTTGAACGTGGCCCGAGGCTGGGCTGCCGACCGGGTCCAGTGGGGGCGGCCGGTGGGTGAGCACGAGGCGGTCGCGCAGAAGCTGTCCTTCATCGCCGCCACCACGTACGGCATGGAGACCATGCTCGACCTCTGCTGCCTGCTCGCCGACGACGACCGTAACGACATCCGGATCGAAGCGGCGCTGGTCAAGCTGTACGCCAGCGAGATGGCCTGGAAGATCGCCGACGAGCTGATCCAGATCCGGGGTGGGCGCGGCTACGAGACGGCCGACTCGCTGGCCGCCCGCGGCGAACGCCCGGCCGCCGTCGAGCAGATGCTGCGCGACCTGCGGATCAACCGGATCTTCGAGGGCTCCACCGAGATCATGCACCTGCTGATCGCCCGGGAGGCGGTCGACGCCCACCTGTCGGTGGCCGGCGACATCATCGACCCGGACGCGGGGCTGGGCCGCAAGGCCCGAGCCGGCGCGCGAGCGGGTGCCTTCTACGCGAGGTGGCTACCCACCCTCGCCGTGGGTCGAGGGCAGAGTCCTTCGGCGTACGCCGAGTTCGCCCCGCTCGCCGCGCACCTGCGCCAGGTGGAGCGTTCGTCGCGCAAGCTGGCCCGGTCGACGTTCTACGCGATGTCTCGTTGGCAGGGAAAGATGGAGCGTAAGCAGGCGTTCCTCGGCCGAGTGGTGGACATCGGCGCCGAGTTGTTCGCGATGTCCGCAGTCTGCGTCCGCGCCACCGCCGAACGGGACAGCCGCCCGGAGAACGTCGAGCTGGCCGACCTGTTCTGCCGGCAGGCGCGGGTGCGGGTGGACGCCCTGTTCGCCGCACTCTGGGACAACACCGACTCGGTCGACACCGCCGCCGCGAAGCGCATCCTCGCCGGCCGCTACGCGGGCCTGGAGGAGGGCGTGCTCACCCCGACCGAGGAGCTGCCCTGGGTGGCCCGCTGGACGCCGGGCCCGTCCGCCGCCGAGGACGTCCGCCGCCGCATCCCACCGAAGCCGTAAGCCCCGCCGGGCAGGCTGGCCGCCGCGCGGGGCGGCGGCGGCGTCGATCAGCGGGAGACCGCCCAGGCCAGCACGCCCGCCAGGATCAGGCCGTTGAGCCCGGCCAGCGCCAGGTACGCCGCGGGTGGGATCTTCTTGCCCCGGCGTACGAAGGAGACCAGGACGGCGGCGTAGCCGAGCAGCAGGACGGCGATGACGACGAGGAAGTAGAACACCCGAAGACCTTAGCGGCCCCGGCCGCGCAGCCCCAGTTGGCGCAGCTCCAACGCGGCCAGCGCGTCGACGGTGGCGTCGTCGCCGCGCCGCCACGCCTCGGCCACGTCCGGCGCGATCCGGGTCAGCCGACCCAGCGGCTGGGTGGCCAATGCGCGCAGGGCGAGCAGGTCCCGGCCGGCCGGCCCGGCAGCCAGTTTCGCGGCCGACCCGGCGCGGCGCATCCAGCGCACCCGCAGCGGCAGCCAACCGAAGAGCACCAGGCCGAGCGGGAAGATCAGCACTGCGATGGTGAGGGCGAGCGCGAGTTGGTCGACCAGGTGCTGCTGGTCCCGGCCGGCGTCGGCGAGCCCTCGGGCGGCGTCGGCGGCCTGCCGGAAAGGCGCGGTCAGCTCGTCACCGACCAGCGGAATCCGGCGGACCTTGCCGCCGGCGTCGGCCAGGTTGTCGGCGAGGCCACTGCCGGCGCCCTCCAGCTTCTGCCCCGGTACGGCGAGCTTCTCAACCAGGTCGTGCAGCCACAGCGCGCCCCGGATCGCCGCGTAGACCCAGGCGACGACGAGCAGGTCGGTGAGCAACTGACGGGCGGCGGTCGGAAACCGATCGGCATAGATCTTCACGCCGGACAGCGTGCCACGAACGGTGCTGACCCGGCACCCGTCGATCGGCGGCCAGGTGACACCGTCGGAGGGCGGTGGCCTGCGTTGTCGATCAGGCCAGCCGTAGGTCCACGAACGCAACGGTGTCACCCGGCAGGACGTACCGCTCGATCTCGACGAAGCCGTGGTGACGGGCGAACCGGAGGCCATCGTCGTTGGATGCCAGGACGACGGTGTGGATGACCTGCGCGCCGAGCTCACGGGCCTTGGCCAGCCCGCGATGGTAGAGCTGCTGCCCGAAGCCCTGCCGACGCTTTCCGGGCAGCACTCGTGCGATCACGGTCGCCGGGTCGGACGTCGGGGGTCGTACCGTCGAGCAGCCCACCGCCACCCCGTCGGCGTACGCGACCTCAAGGATGTTCCGCTGCGCGCGGACCGCGATCTCGTCGGCCGACAGCGGATCGGTGGGGATGATCAGATTGTGGATGTGTTGCCAGTCGAGCAGGGTCTCTTCGCTGCCCACCGGGCGGACCGGCACGAACTCGAGATCTGTCACGAGGGCAGGCTAGTCAACGAACGCAGGTCGGGCAGGTGCCGAAGATCTCCAGGGTGTGACTGACGTCGGCATAGCCGTGCTGCGCGGCGACCCGGTCGGCCCAGCTCTCCACGGCCGGGCCGGCCACCTCGACCGTACGACCGCAGACCCGGCAGACCAGGTGGTGGTGGTGCCCCTCGCTGCACCGGCGGTAGAGGTGCTCGCCGCCCGGCGGACGCATCACGTCGATCTCGCCCGCGTCGGCGAGCCCTTGCAGGGTGCGGTAGACGGTGGTCAGGCCGACCCGCTCGCCGCGCTGCCGCAGCATCGCGTGCAGGTCCTGGGCGCTGTGGAAGCCCTCCATCTCGCCCAGCAGCGCGCTCACCGCTGAGCGCTGCCGGGTGTTGCGCACGGCGGCGCCGCTCTCGCTCATGATCCCTCCCCGGCGTGGCTGACCGCGTCCGCCACGATGTGCGCGACGTGCTCGTCGACCAGGCTGTAGGCGATCTCCCGACCTCGGCGGGAGCCGCGCACCACGCCCGCCCCGCGCAACACCCGCAGGTGTTGGGAGACCAGTGGTTGGGCCGCGCCGAGCTTTTCCACCAACTCGTGCACGCACCGCTCGCCGCCGGCCAGCTCACTGACGATGGCCAGCCGAATGGGAGCGGACAGGGCGCGGAGCAGCTCGCTGGCCCCGTCGAACCCGTCGTAGCCCGTCGCGCTGGTCATCCTGCAACGATAACCAATACCACTGACGTCGCGCTGATCAGGCTCAGCTCAGCACGACCTCGTGCGGTTCCGGCGTCGGCGCGGCGGTCGGCGTCGTCCGACGGCGCATCACCCGCCAGACAGCGCCCGCCACGGCCACCACCAGGAACGAGGCGATCGCCACCAGCACCACCGAGGCGCCCGGCGCGGTGTCCGCCGTGGCCGCCACCCAGACACCCGAGCCGGCGGCGAAGAACCCGAGCGCCATCGCGGCGGCCATCGTGCTGCGGAAGCCCCGGGTGATCTGCTGGGCGGTGGCGACCGGCACCACCATCAACGCGCTGATCAGCAGCACTCCGACGGCCCGCATGGCGATGGTCACGGTGACCGCGGTGGCGACCGCGATCAGCAGGTTCAGCGTCCGGACCGGGAGGCCGGAGACGCGGGCGTACTCCTCGTCGTGACTGACCGCGAAGAGCGCCGGCCGCAACGCGATCATCGTGATCAGGATCGCCGCGCCGAGCACCGCGATGGTGGTCAGGTCGGCGGGCGAGATGGTGGTCAGCGACCCGAACAGGTAGGCGTTGAGGTTCGCGCTGGTCGCGTCGGAGAGGCCGACCAGGAGTACGCCGCCCGCGATGCCGCCGTAGAAGAGCAGAGCCAGGGCCAGGTCACCGGAGGTACGCCCGCGGGCGCGGACGATCTCGATGGCGATCGCGCCGATGGTGGCGGCGATCACCGCGACCAGCACCGGTGAGCGGTTGAGCAGCAGCCCTGCCCCGACGCCGGTCAACGCCACGTGCCCCACACCATCGCCGATCAACGCCAGCCGGCGCTGCACCAGGTAGATGCCGAGCGCCGGCGCGGCCAAGCCGATCACCAGCGCGCCGATCAGGGCGCGCTGCATGTAGGGGTACTGGAAGAGTTCCATGGGTCAGTTGCTCCACAGCCCGGCGGGCTCGTCGTAGCAGTGCGGGTGCACGTGGTCGTGGTCGGGCTCCGCGTGGTGGCCGGCCGGGTCCGGGACCGCGCCGTCGTGAGCGATGCGACCCTCGTGGACGACGACGGCCCGGCTGATCACCGGGCGCAGCGGGCCCAGCTCGTGGGCGACGAGCAGCACCGTTCCGCCCCGGGTGACGAAGTCGCGCAGCGCGCCGGCGAACGCCTCCTGGCTGGCCGCGTCCACCCCGGCGGTGGGCTCGTCGAGAACCAGCAGTTCCGGTTGGCCGGCCAGGGCGCGGGCGATCAGGGTGCGCTGCTGCTGGCCGCCGGAGAGCGTGGAGACCGGGTCACCGGCCCGGTCGGCGAGCCCGACCGCGCGCAGTGCCGCGTCGACGGCGGACCGGTCGGCCCGACCCGGCGGACGCAGCACCCCTCGACGGGCCAGCCGGCCGGAGGCCACCACCTCGCGGACGGTGGCCGGCACGCCGCCGGCGGCGCCCAGGCGCTGCGGGACGTACCCGATGCGCGCCCACTGCCGGAAACGGCGCAACGGCCGGTCGAAGAGGGTGACCGAGCCGGCGCTGATCGGCACCAGCCCGAGCACGGCGCGGATCAGGGTGGACTTGCCGGAGCCGTTGGCGCCGAGAATCGCGACCACCTCGCCGGCGGTCACGGTGAGCGAGATGTCCCGGAGCACGGGGCGGCCGTCGTAACCGACCACCCCGTGCTCGACGGTGATGACAGGTGAGGTCACGAGCAGCTCAAGGCCGTCTGCAGGGTCCGCAGGTTGGTGCGCATCACCGAAAGGTAGTCCCCGTTGCTGCCGGCGGCGAGCCCTTCGATCGGGTCGAGCACGGCGGTCTGCGCGCCGACCTGACCGGCGATGGTCTCGGCCACCTTCGGGCTGACCAGGGTCTCGAAGAAGATGGTGGTGGCCTGGTGCTCCTTCGCCTCCTCGATCACGTGCGCGAGGCGCTTCGGCGAGGGCTCGACGTCGGGGCTGAGCCCGGTGATGCCGACCTGGTCGAGCTGGTAGCGGTCGGCGAGGTAGCCGAACGCGGCGTGGCTGGTCACGATCTCCCGCCGCTGGCAGGTCGCCAGACCGTGCTTGAACTCACTGTCCAGGGTCGTCAGGTCGGCGCGCAGGGTCGCCGCCCGGGCGGTGTAGTCGGCGGCGTGGTCCGGGTCGGCCTTGCCGAGCCGCTCGGCGAGCTGATCGCCGATGCCGGCCAGCCGGGTCGGGTCGAGCCAGACGTGCGGGTCCTTGCCGCCGCTCTCCTCGGTGTGTCCCTCTTCGCCCTCGTGGTCGTGCCCGCCGGCGGACGCGTCCAGCAGCGGCTGCACGGTGGTCACGTCGAACGCCCGGTCGCCGCCGTTCTGGGCCACGGCGTCGTCCACCGCCGGCTGGAACCCCTTGAGGTAGACGATCAGCTCCGCGTCGCTGACCTCACCGACCTGGCTCGGGTTGAGTTCCAGGTCGTGCGGCTCCGCACCGGGCTTGGCCAGGTTGGTCACCCGGACGTCGTCGCCGCCGATCCGCTCGGCGAGGAACTGGAGGGGGTAGAACGCGGCCACCACGTCGACTCGCTCGGGGTCGGCGCCGGCGCCGGCGGTGGAGCAGCCGGCCCCGGCGCTCAGGGCGAGGAGGGTGGTCGCGGCGGCCAGGACACGGTACGTGGTGCGGTTGGTCATGTCCCCAACTGTCCGTGGCAACGATAATGATTGTCAAAAACGCATGATTGCATGTCAGAGGAGCTTCGCGAGGCCCACCGTCACCAGCAGGGTCAGCATCACCAGTCGGATCAGCCGGGTCTGTGGCGCCTGAACCGCCCAGGTCGTCGCCAACAGGGCGATCAGGACCCCGGCGAGGGCGAGCGTCAGCAGCCCGCCGATCACCCCGGGCGTGAAGAACGCCACCAGCACCACCACCAGGGTGAGCAGGAACACCGACGTCGGGTTCGCCCCGGCCAACCGGGCGAGCAGAGGGCGCTGCGTACGCTGCATCCCACAGACTCTACGAGGAGGAACCCCCGGTGCTGGTGACCAACCGGTTCGTGGTCGACGTCGATACCGCCGACGACTTCACCGAACGGGCGCACGCCGCCCTCACCGCGCTGGCCGCCCGGCCCGGCTACCTGCGCGGCCAACTGGTCCGGGCGCTGGACGACCCCCGGCACTGGTCACTGGTCACCGAATGGGAGTCGGTCGGCACCTACCGGCGGGCGCTCGGCGCCTTCGAGGTCAAGGTCAGCGCCGTGCCGCTGCTCGCCGAGTCCATCGACGAGCCCTCCGCCTACGAGGCGCTGGCCACCGCCGCCCCCGGCGGGGCCGTGATCATCGCCGAGAGTGATCGGGCTGCGGGTCCTTACCGCTGAGCCGCCGGACACTACGCTGCTCCTATGACCGCACCCGCCCCGCCACCCGGTCCCGGGGTGGCTCCGCCGTTCGCCGCGCCCCCCACCGAGGGCCGCCGGACCCGGCTCTGGATCGGCCTCGGCGTCGGCGCTCTCGCCGTGGTGCTCTGCTGCGGCGGGGGTGGCACCGCCGTCGTCGGCCTGGCCGTCAGCGGCGTGCAGGCGATCCGGGAACAGGGCCGCACCGTTACCGGCGACTACTACCAGGCGCTGGTCGAGCGGAACTACGGGCGGGCGTACGACCAGCTCTGCGACGACGCGCAGCGGCGTGAGTCCCGGCCGGAGTTCGAGCGGCGCGCTGCTGCCGAACCACAGGTGACCGCGTTCCGGGTGGGCGAGGTGGACACCACCTACCTGACCGTCCCGGTCGACGTGACGCTCGCCGGCGGCGACCGGGAGCGGCAACAGGTCAGCCTCGGGCAGGACGGGCAGACCGGCGGCATGGAGGTCTGCGAGGTCAACTGACCCGCCCCCGGTATTCTGCTGGGCTCGGGGGGTCGATCGTCGTACCGTTGTCCCCGAACCGACCGTTCCATCCACACTCGCCCCCGCCGACCGCCAGCCGGCGTAGGAGGAAACATGCCAGCCGACCGTATCGACGCCGTCGTCAGCCTCGCCAAGCGCCGAGGCTTCGTCTTTCCCTCCAGTGAGATCTACGGAGGCACCCGATCGGCGTGGGACTACGGCCCGCTCGGCGTGGAGCTCAAGGAGAACGTCCGCCGGCAGTGGTGGAAGACCATGGTCCAGCAGCGCGACGACGTCGTGGGCCTGGACTCCGCGGTGATCCTGGCCCGCAAGGTGTGGGAGGCGTCCGGCCACATCGCCGAGTTCGTCGACCCGCTCACCGAGTGCCAGTTCTGTCACAAGCGGTTCCGCGCGGACCACCTTGAGGAGGCGTACGCCGAGAAGCACGGCAAGCCGCTGACCTCACTGTCGGAGCTGAACTGCCCCAACTGCGGCAACAAGGGCACCTTCACCGAGCCGAAGATGTTCAACGGCCTGATGAAGACCTACCTGGGCCCGGTGGAGAGCGACGAAGGGCTGCACTACCTGCGCCCGGAGACCGCGCAGGGCATCTTCGTCAACTACAAGAACGTCGAGACGGTCGCCCGCAAGAAGCCGCCGTTCGGCATCGCGCAGACCGGCAAGTCGTTCCGCAACGAGATCACCCCCGGTAACTTCATCTTCCGGACCCGCGAGTTCGAGCAGATGGAGATGGAGTTCTTCGTCGAGCCGGGCACCGACGAGCAGTGGCATGAGTACTGGCTCCAGGAGCGCTGGAACTGGTACCTCGACCTCGGCCTCTCGGCGGACAATCTGCGGCTCTACGAGCACCCCAAGGAGAAGCTGTCGCACTACTCGAAGCGGACGGTGGACATTGAGTACCGCTTCCAGTTCGGCGGCACCGAGTTCGCCGAGCTGGAGGGGGTCGCCAACCGCACCGACTTCGACCTCTCCACGCACAGCAAGCACTCCGGCGTCGACCTGTCGTACTTCGACCAGAGCAAGAGTGAGCGCTGGATGCCGTACGTCATCGAGCCGGCGGCGGGTCTGACCCGCGCGGTGCTCGCCTTCCTGCTGGAGGCGTACGACGAGGACGAGGCGCCGAACACCAAGGGCGGCGTGGACAAGCGCACCGTGATGCGGTTCGACCCGCGGCTCGCCCCGGTCAAGGTGGCGGTGCTGCCGCTGTCCCGCAACGAGGCGTTGTCGCCCAAGGCGAAGGACCTCGCCGCGCTGCTGCGCAAGCGCTGGGTGGTGGAGTTCGACGACTCGCAGGCGATCGGTCGCCGCTACCGCCGGCAGGACGAGATCGGCACCCCGTTCTGCGTCACTGTCGACTTCGACACCCTGGACGACAACGCGGTGACGGTGCGCAACCGGGACACCATGGCCCAGGAGCGCGTCTCCCTGGACCAGGTCGAGCGCTACCTGATCGAGCGACTTCCGGGCTGCTGAGACTCCGCCCACGGGGCCTCGGCCGACGCGATGAGCGCCGGTCGGGGCCCCGTACACTTGTCCGGTGACTGCCTCGACCGTGCCGGCGCTGCGCCCGCTGACTCTCGGCCAGCATCAGGTGTGGCCGCCGGTCGTGCTCGCGCCGATGGCCGGGATCACCAACGTCGGGTTCCGTCGGCTCTGTCGGGAGCAGGGCGGCGGCATCTACGTCTGCGAGATGATCACCACTCGGGCGCTGGTCGAGCGCAACCCGAAGACGCTGCGCATGATCGCGTTCGGCGACGACGAGAACCCTCGCAGCCTCCAGCTCTACGGCACCGACCCGGAGATCACCGCCGCCGCCGTGCGGATCGTCGTCGAGCGCAACCTGGCCGATCACATCGACCTCAACTTCGGCTGCCCCGTACCCAAGGTCACCCGGCGTGGCGGCGGCGCGGCGCTGCCGTGGCGACGCCGGCTCTTCGCGCGGCTGGTGCGGGCCGCGGTGGCTGCCGCGGCGCCGTCCGGGGTGCCGGTCACGGTCAAGATGCGCAAGGGCATCGACGACGACCACCTGACGTACGTCGAAGCCGGGCTCGCCGCCCAGGAGGCCGGCGTGGCGGCGGTGGCCCTGCACGGGCGGACGGCCTCGCAGCGCTACTCGGGCACCGCCGACTGGGACGCGATCGCCACCCTGAAGCAGGCCCTCGACGTGCCGGTGCTCGGCAACGGCGATATCTGGGAGGCCGACGATGCGCTGCGCATGGTGGCCCACACCGGCGTCGACGGCGTGGTCATCGGGCGCGGCTGCCTGGGCCGACCGTGGCTCTTCGCCGACCTGGAGGCCGCCTTCAACGGTCGGCCCGAGCGGCGGCTGCCCACCCTCGGCGAGGTGGCGGTAACCATGCGCCGGCACGCCGAGCTGCTGGTCGACCAGTTCACGGCCGGCGCGCGCAACCCGGCCCGCGGCGAACGGGACGGCTGCACCGACTTCCGCAAGCACGTCGCCTGGTACCTCAAGGGCTTCCCGGTCGGCGGCGAGTTGCGCCGCTCGCTGGCGATGATCGAAAGCCTGGCCCAGCTCGACGACCTGCTCGGCAAGCTCGACCCGGCGGAGCCGTTCCCGGTGACCGCCCTCGGGCAGCCGCGCGGGCGTACCAACTCGCCCGGCAAGGTTTTCCTGCCAGAAGGCTGGCTGGCCAGCCGCGACGACGACACGGTCCCCGAGGGCGCCGAGATGGACGACTCCGGCGGCTGAGCCCCTGGCCGTTCGGGTGGAGGCGCTCCGCGACAGTTCCTCCGGAACGCGGGCTCGAAGCAGAGCCCGTGCCGGCGTGCGCCGGTCACCCCCGAGTCCTCGCGTGGTGGCGCTCGGCCCTCCGTCGACACTCCGCGCAGAGGCTGGCAGATGAGTGTGACGCCCTATCGAGCTGATGTCGTAAACGAATCATCAGCTCGGCTGGGTCGGTCATGCCCTTGATCGGCGATGCGCCTGATCGGTCATGCCTTTGATCGGCGATGCGCCTGATCGGTCATGCC
>NZ_JBAKHR010000040.1:0-62404 GCF_036902955.1 Micromonospora sp. CPCC 205558 | reverse complement strand
CGGCACCAACTCCATCAACGACATCACCCCGGTGCTGAACAAGGAAACCGGCAAGGCCGACGCGTACCACTCCGTGGAGATCAGCAGCCCGGACGCTGACGCCAAGCAGACCGACCAGCTGCGCGCCGACATCGTCCGCACCGTGGACGACGGCCGGGCCGTGGTCGCGAACATCGCCGGCACCAGCACCGACACCGACGGCGTCAGCCACTCCTACGAGGGCGGGCACTACATCAGCGTCGTCGGCTACCGCGACAACGGCAACACCGTCACCATCGCCGACTCCGCCGACCCCAACCAGGCCGCCTACCAGATCAGCGTCGAGCACCTCGCCGACTGGATCGCCACCCGCGGCTATGCCACCAGCTGACAACCAACACCCGCACACCAGCACGCACGAACCGAAGGGCCGGACCCCACCACCGGGGCCCGGCCCTTTCGGCATTTCCACAGGTCAGTGCTCGTTGCCCGCCCGGACCGGATCGACGCCGGAAGCCACCTCGGCCACCGCCACGCCAGGCGCCGCCGCAGCCGACCGACCGCCGGAAGCCGCCTCCAGGCCAACAGCGCTGTCGGCGAGGCCAGCAGCGCTGTCGTCCGACTCGATGCGGTGAGCGCGTCGGCGCAGCCACCAGGTGCTGCCGAGCCCGGCGAGCACCGCGAGGACCAGCCCGGCCCAGGAGATGTCCTTCAGCCAGTGTTCGGCCGCGCGGCCAACCGAGTAGAGCAGGTACGTCGTGCCGAAGGCCCAGACCAGGCCGCCGGCCGCGTTGGCAAGCAGGAAGCGGCGGTACGGCACGTGCAGCGCCCCGGCGAGCGGTCCGGCCAGGATCCTCAGCAGTGCCACGAACCGACCGAAGAAGACCGCCCAGACGCCGTGTCGCGCGAAGCTCTGCTCGGCACGGGCGAGTTGCGCCGGGCCCAGGTGCTTGGGGAAACGTCTGCCCAGCCGGGCGAGCAGCGGGCGACCGCCGCGTCGGCCGACGGCGTATCCGACGGAGTCGCCGACGATGGCTCCGAACGCTGCGGCGCTGGCCACCCACTCCGGCTCCACCACGCCGGTGGCGGCGAGCAGGGCGGAGCTGACCAGGACGATCTCGCCGGGCAGCGGGACGCCCATGCTCTCCACGCCGATCACCCCGGCGACGAGCAGGTAGACCACGCCCGGAGGCAGCGCCGAGAGCCAGTGCTGAACGTCGATCACTCGGCACCCCTTCCAATCGGCTCCGACCCTACCCCGCCGATCTGGTGACGCAGTGGGTTGTAGCCGCCCGACCCGTGACGCCGGGTTGCGCTTATAGCAAGACGGACGTACGGTTTTGTTGGAAGCGGAATCGGGCGGTAAGTGTCACCTAACCTCGGCGGCACCCCGACCGGTGCGACAGACTGCTCAGGACTACTCACGGTCGCTGGTGTGAAGGAGTACGACGTGGCGAGCCTCGACACCTTCGGTGCGAAGACCCAGCTACGCGTCGGAGACGCGAGCTACGAGATTTTCAAGATTGACAAGGTGGAGGGCCACGCCCGGCTGCCGTACAGCCTGAAGGTCCTGCTGGAGAACCTGCTGCGGACCGAGGACGGCGCGAACATCACCGCCGACCACATCCGCCAGCTCGGCGCGTGGGACTCCACCGCCGCCCCGAGCGTGGAGATCCAGTTCACCCCGGGGCGGGTCCTGATGCAGGACTTCACCGGTGTGCCCTGCGTGGTCGACCTGGCCACCATGCGCGAGGCCGTACGCGACCTGGGCGGCGACGCCAGCAAGGTCAACCCCCTCGCCCCGGCCGAGCTGGTCATCGACCACTCGGTCATCGCCGACCTGTTCGGCCGCGAGGACGCGTTCGCCCGCAACGTCGAGCTGGAGTACGAGCGCAACAAGGAGCGCTACCAGTTCCTGCGGTGGGGTCAGAGCGCGTTCAACGAGTTCAAGGTCGTCCCGCCGGGCACCGGCATCGTGCACCAGGTCAACATCGAGTACCTGGCCCGCACCATCATGTCGCGCAACGGCCAGGCGTACCCGGACACCGTGGTCGGCACCGACTCGCACACCACCATGGTCAACGGCCTGGGCGTGCTGGGCTGGGGCGTCGGCGGCATCGAGGCCGAGGCCGCGATGCTCGGCCAGCCGGTCAGCATGCTGATCCCCCGGGTGGTGGGCTTCAAGCTCTCCGGCGAGATGCCGGCCGGCACCACCGCCACCGACCTGGTGCTGACCATCACCGAGATGCTGCGCAAGCACGGTGTGGTCGGCAAGTTCGTCGAGTTCTACGGCCCCGGCGTGAGCGCTGTGCCGCTGGCCAACCGGGCCACCATCGGCAACATGTCCCCGGAGTACGGCTCCACCGTGGCGATCTTCCCGATCGACGCCGAGACGATCCGCTACCTGGAGCTGACCGGCCGCGACGCCGAGCAGGTCGCGCTCGTCGAGGCGTACGCCAAGGAGCAGGGCCTCTGGCACGACCCGGAGGCCGAGCCGGAGTACTCCGAGCGCCTGGAGCTGGACCTCGGCTCCATCGAGCCGTCGCTCGCCGGCCCGAAGCGCCCGCAGGACCGGGTGCCGCTGGGTGCCGCGAAGACGCTGTTCCGCTCCGCGTTGACCGACTACGTCGCCGACGACTCCGTCGGTGAGCGTGACCTCAAGCCGGGTGTGCCCCGCGAGGAGCTGCCGCGCGGTGCCAACGGCCCGGCCGACGAGGCCAGCGCCGAGTCCTTCCCGGCCAGCGACCCGCCGGCCAACGACTTCAGCGACCCGGCCGACGAGCCGCGTGACCTGGAGACCGCCGCGGTCGGGGCGGGCGGCCGGGCCACGAACCCGGTCCGGGTCACCGGTGCCGACGGCGTGGAGTACGAGCTGGACCACGGCGCGGTGGTGATCGCCGCGATCACCTCCTGCACCAACACGTCCAACCCGCAGGTGATGATCGGTGCCGCGCTGCTGGCCCGCAATGCGGTGGAGAAGGGCCTGACCCGCAAGCCGTGGGTGAAGACCACCCTGGCCCCCGGGTCGAAGGTCGTCATGGACTACTACGAGCGGGCCGGCCTCACGCCGTACCTGGACAAGCTCGGCTTCAACCTGGTCGGCTACGGCTGCACCACGTGCATCGGCAACTCGGGCCCGCTGCCCGAGGAGGTGTCCGAGGCGGTCAACGAGCACGACCTGTCGGTGGTCTCGGTGCTCTCCGGCAACCGGAACTTCGAGGGCCGGATCAACCCGGACGTCAAGATGAACTACCTGGCGTCGCCGCCGCTGGTGGTCGCCTACGCCCTGGCCGGCACGATGGACATCGACCTGGCCAACGAGCCGATCGGTGAGGACTCCGAGGGCAACCCGGTCTACCTGCGCGAGATCTGGCCGAACAGCGCGGAGATCCAGGACGTCATCGCCCAGGCGATCGGCGCCACCGGTTTCAGCGCCGCGTACGCCGATGTCTTCGCCGGTGACGAGCGGTGGCAGTCGCTGCCGACCCCGACCGGCGACACCTTCGCCTGGGAGAACGACTCCACCTATGTGCGCAAGCCCCCGTACTTCGAGGGCATGCAGCAGGAGCCGAGCCCGGTCGTCGACATCTCCGCCGCCCGGGTGCTGGCCAAGCTGGGTGACTCAGTGACCACCGACCACATCTCGCCGGCCGGCGCGATCAAGGCTGACTCCCCCGCCGGCACGTACCTCGCCGAGCACGGTGTGCCGCGCCACGAGTTCAACTCGTACGGTTCCCGCCGGGGTAACCACGAGGTGATGATCCGGGGCACCTTCGCCAACATCCGGCTGCGCAACCAGCTGGTCCCGGGGGTGGAGGGCGGCTTCACCGTCAACCACCTCACCGGCGAGCAGACCTCGATCTACGACGCCTCGATGGCCTACCAGGAGGCCGGCATCCCGCTGGTCATCCTGGCCGGCAAGGAGTACGGCTCGGGCTCGTCGCGGGACTGGGCGGCCAAGGGCACGATGCTGCTGGGCGTCCGGGCGGTCATCGCCGAGTCGTACGAGCGGATCCACCGCTCCAACCTGATCGGCATGGGCGTGCTGCCGCTGCAGTTCCCGGTGGACGTCACCGCCGAGTCGCTCGGCCTGACCGGCACCGAGACGTTCACCATCACCGGGGTGACCGCCCTCAACGACGGTGAGACCCCGCGGACCGTGCAGGTCAGCACCGACACCGGTGTCGAGTTCGACGCCGTGGTGCGGATCGACACCCCCGGTGAGGCGGACTACTACCGGCACGGCGGCATCCTGCAGTACGTGCTGCGCCGCATGATCGCCAGCTGACGTACCGCACAGCTGAGAAGGGCCGCTTTCCGCGTCTGCGGGGAGCGGCCCTTCGCACGTTCCCGACGCGCGCTGAGTGCTCAGCGCAGCCGCAGTGCGACCGCGCGCGCCTCCTCGTCGGTGAGGGGCAGGAACCAGAGGAAACGGCGAACGATGGCCACCGGATCGGGGCCACCCGGCTGGCCGCGCAGGTCGCGGATCGCCCGCCGGGTGATCCGGGAGAACTCGGGGATCAGGGTCGCGCGGCGGACGGCGTCCGTCGGGGTCGCTCGCAGCGCCGGGCAGGGCCAGTCCCGTCCGCAGGCGTCGCACGTCCACAGCGGACCGTCGGCGGTGTGCGCGACAGGCGGGCCGCACCGGGACCGCCAGCGTGCTTCGGGTACGACGTTCGGCACGCGGCCCGGGCCACGGTACGGACGGTGCGGTGGCCCGATCCGGCGGGGTACGCGCGGCCGGGCCGGTGACGGACCGCCCGTCGGCTTCGGGTGGTTTCGGGGCCTGTCCTCGCACATCCGGTGCTCCCTCCTCGATGCTGTCCACACAGCACCCTGCCGAGGGTTGCCAACCGATCACACCGCGTATAACTATTACCTTCCAACGTCTGGAACGTTCTGGGAGGGCTGGGGATGAATCGAGCCGTGCAGGTGGCCATGGTCGAGACAGGCCACACAGCGGACAGTCTCGCCGCTCAGATCGGTGTTGATCCGAAGACGGCGGCGAAGTGGGCGAGCACGGGACGAATCCCGCAGACGCGTCATCGTGCGCGGGTCGCCGAGTTGCTCGGTCGGAACGTCGATGAGCTGTGGCCGGACGCGTTGAAGCGCCGTACGCCTGCCTGGTTCCGGCCCTGGGCCGAGATCGAGCGCGAGGCGCTGTCACTGCGATCGTTCCAGTTCGCATGGATTCCAGGGCTTCTCCAGACGAAGGCGTACGCGCTGGCGACGCTGGGCGGCGAGGCGTTGACGCCGGCCGAGGCCGACGATCTCGCCGAGGCGCGACTGAGTCGGCAGGCCATCCTGCGCCGGGAACGCCCGCCACTGCTCGTCGCGGTCCTCGACGAGGCAGTCCTCCGGCGCACCCTCGGCGGCGACCGGGCCATGATGCGGGAGCAGTGCGAGCGGCTGGCCGACCAGGCCGCGCTGCCGAACGTGTCGGTCTTCGTCGTGCCCGCCGACGTCGGCATGTATCCGGGTCTCGGCGGTCCGTTCACAGTCGCCGAGATGCCGGACGGGGCGCGGGTCGCGCACGTCGACAGCCAGGCGCAGGCACAGCTCATCGACAAGGTTGCCGACGTTGCTACGCTCGACCGACGGTGGGAACGCATTCGCGACGGAGCCCTGTCGCGGGCGCAGTCCCTCAACCTCATCAGGGAAGCGGCAGCCTCATGGACCTGACCGGCGCTCGGTGGCGCAAGAGCAGCAAGAGTGGCAACAACGGCGGAGACTGCGTCGAGGTGGCCGACAACCTTGCCGGTGTCATCGGCGTACGCGACTCCAAGGACCCGGCCGGTCCGGCGCTCGCCTTCGCCCCGGCGGCCTGGGCCCGGTTCCTGGAGATGGCCAAGCGGGGCTGAGTCTCTGAGGTTCCCGGCGCGGCCCAGGCCGCGCCACACTCCAAAGCTGAGATCTTGGACAGTTTCCGTCAACTGAAGACGGAAAGTGTCCAAGATTCACCCCGTCAGCCCTCTCCGATGCCCCGACCGGCGTCTTCGGCACGGTCGGACCACCAGACGCACAGAGCCGTTCTAGGGGGCGAGTTCGTCGGCCCGGTCGAGCAGCGCGCGGCGCTCGTCGGTCGAGCCGACCGCTGCCGCCGCCTCCCGGAACAGGCTGGCCGCGCGCAACCGGTCACCCTGCCGGGCCACCAGATCGGCCTCCACCGCCACGGCCAGCGGGTAACCGTCCAGCCCGCCCCCGGCCCGCGCCGCGTCGAGCAGCACCAACCCCACCTCCGGCCCGTACGCGTAGCCGTGCGCGACCGCACGGTTGAGCGCGATCACCGGGGAGGGCCGAATGTCGGCCAGCGCGTCGTAGGCCCGCGCGATCGTCGGCCAGTCGGTGTGGTCTGCGGAGGCGGAGGTGGCGTGGCAGGCCGCGATCCGGGCCTGCCACGCGTACGGCCCGTCGTGGCGTACCCGATCGAGGGCGGCCAGGCCCTCGGCGATTGCGGCGCGGTCCCACCGCGAGCGGTCCTGCCGCTCCAGGGTGTGCAGGTTGCCTGCGGCGTCGCGGCGGGCGTCCCGGCGGGAGTGCTGAAACAGGCACAGCGCCAGCAGCGCGGCCACCTCGGACTGCTCCGGCATCAGCCGGTCGAGGAGCCGTGCCAGCCGGACCGCCTCGTCGGCGAAGGCCGGTTCGCCGCCGGCGACGTAGCCCCTGGTGAACAGCAGGTACAGCACGGCGAGGACGCCGGGCAGCCGCTCGGTCAGCGCCGGCCCGCTCGGCACCCGGTACGGGATGCCGGCCTGGGCGATGCGGGTGCGGGCCCGGGTCAGCCGGCGGGTCATCGTCGACTCGCTGACCAGCAGGAGTCGGGCGATGTCAGCGGTCGGCACGCCGCAGACCGTTCGTAACGTCAACGCCACCCGGGCGTCGATCGCGAGCGCCGGATGGCAGCAGGTGAAGATGAGCCGGAGCCGGTCGTCCACCACGTCCTGGCCCACCTCCGGCTCCGACGACGCGTCGTCCGGCGTGAGCAACGCCAGGTCGTGCAGCTTGCGCCGCTCCACGGTGGCCCGGCGCAGCACGTCGATCGCCCGGTTGCGCGCCACCGTCATGAGCCAGCCGCCCGGGTTGGCGGGCACACCGTCGGCGGGCCAGCGTTCCAGCGCGACGGTCAACGACTCCTGGGCGCAGTCCTCGGCCAACGCCCAGTCCCCGGTCACCCGGATCAGGGTCGCGACGATCCGGGGGTACGCCTCGACGCCGGCGGCAGCGACGGCCTCCGCCGCCGCGCCGGCCGTTGCCCCCGTGCGCATCGGCCGGCGCTGCGACGTGGACACCTTCGTCAGTCGGCCAGGTCCGCGAACGGACGCAGCTCCAGTCGCCCTTCGCGGGCCATCGGATGGGTGCGGGCGACCTCGATCGCCTCGTCCAGGTCGGCGCAGTCGAGCAGGTCGAAGCCCACGATCACCTCGGCGGTCTCCGCGAACGGCCCCTCGGAGACGAGCAGCTCACCGCCGCGAACACGGACGGTGGTGGCCGCGCTGGTCGGCCCCAGCTCGTTGCCGCTCAGGCGGCGGCCACGAGAGTCGTTCTCCGCCACCCACTTGTCGATGTCGGGCAGCTCGGTGGGGTCGGTGTCCGGCTCGGCGTCGCTGCAAACGAACATCATGTACTTCATCTGGTCGCTCCCTGGTCTCTCGGGGTATCGCCAGCATGACGAACGGCCGACCGCGTTCCGGACACCCTCCCCCGAAAAAACTTCGGTCAGTCTCCGCTGGCGGCGCGGCGGCGGGCCTCGCGGGTCTTCATGGCGTGCTCCATCAGCGTGACGAGCACCTCCTTGCTGGACTCACGTTGCCGGGCGTCACAGAGCAGCACCGGCACGCCCGGGTCCAGGTTCAGCGCGGCCTGCACCTCGTCGAGCCGGTACGCCCGAGCGCCCTGGAAACAGTTCACCGCCACCACGAAGGGCGTGCCCCGACCTTCGAAGTAGTCGATCGACGGGAAGCAGTCGGCGAGCCGGCGGGTGTCGGCCAGCACCACCGCGCCGATCGCGCCCAACGCCAACTCGTCCCAGACGAACCAGAACCGGTCCTGCCCCGGCGTACCGAACAGGTAGAGCACCAGGTCGTCGCTGATGGTGATCCGGCCGAAGTCCATGGCCACGGTGGTGGTGGTCTTGCCCTCCACCCCGGACAGGTCGTCGATGCCGACCCCCGACTCCGTCAGCACCTCCTCGGTGCGCAACGGCCGGGTCTCGCTGACCGCGCCGACCATGGTCGTTTTGCCCACGCCGAAGCCGCCCGCGACCAGGATCTTGATCGCGGTGGGCAGTGGCGTCGCTCCCGCCGGCCGGTCAGAGTGCCCGTAGTCCATTGATTACCGCCTCGAAGATGCTGTTGTCGGGAAGACCGGCCGTGGTCTGCGGCTCGCGGACCTGCACCAGGCTGCGGGCTGCCAAATCACCAAGAAGCACCCGGATGGTGCCCACCGGCAGGTCGAGATGGGCGGCGATCTCGGCGACGGACTGTATGCGTTGGCACAGCCCGACGATCGCCAAATGCTCGGGACCGAGACCGACCTCGGGCGTGACCTCGGCTCGGGTCGCCGTGACCAGGGAGATCAGGTCGAAAGTGCCGGTGACCGGGCGGGCCCGGCCGCGCGTCACCGCGTACGGACGCACCACCGGACCCGCATGGTCATCCACCCACTGATGGTCTGCGGACTCCCCCTGGACCGTCATCGCCGTTACCTCTCGCCGACCTGCTGATCAGTGCCACGCGACGGCGATGCGACGTACTTGCCGACGCGGGTTACCAGCATCGCCATCTCGTAGGCGATCAGGCCGACGTCGGCGTCCTCGGTGGCCAGCACCGCCAGGCAGGCGTTGCGGCCGGCTGCGGTGACGAACAGGAACGACGACTGCATCTCGATGATGGTCTGCTGCACCTGCCCGCCACCGAAACGCTTGCCGGCGCCTCGGGCGAGGCTCTGGATGCCAGCCGCCATCGCTGCGAGGTGCTCGCCGTCGTCCCGGCTCAACCCCTGGGAGGAAGCCATCAACAGGCCGTCGGTGGAGAGCGCGACCGCGTGTTCGGCCTGCTTCACCCGGCCCACCAGGTCATCCAGCAACCACGTCAGGTCGGCGCTCGAAGCCGTCTTCTGGGTCACTTCGTCGTCCTCTTCTCGCCCGGCTGTGCGCCGTTTTCGTCTGGGGCTTGACCGTCACACCGCGTGGGAACCCGCGTCATCGGTGCTCGGTCAGGTCGCTTGTGGATCCTCGTCGGTCGGCTCGGGCGGTGTCGCCGCCGGGGTGCCGGAGGCACCGCCGAGGAGCCGAGCGGCGTCGGTCCGCCCACGCCGGGTGCCGGTCTGGTAGGAGCTCATCATCCGGCGGACCTGCTCCGGTGGGCGCACCACATCCTCGTCGTCGGTCTCCGACATCGCCGGGTCGTCTCGCAACTCGGGAACGATGTTCGCCTGTCGGACCCGGACGGGCAGGCCGGAGTCGGTCCGCTCGGCGTCGGCGCGGGCGGGCACCGGACCACCGTCGCCGGCCTCCACCGGCTCTGCGTCGCGGGTCTCCGGGCGGGCCCGGTCCACGGCGGGTAGGCCGGTGGGCACGGTCGGGGCTTCCAGGGCTGGTTGACCCGGGCCGCGTCGGGCGCGGGTGGGCAGTTCGGGTGTGCCGGTTGCCGGGGTGCTCCGCCGTCGGGTGGGGAGACCGGTGTCCGCCTCGGCTTCGTCGTCCGACGTCGGGGTTGTGGTGACGGCCGGCACCGTCGACGTCGCCGGTACGTCCGGCGCGGTGGTCGTCTGTGCGGCGAGCGCGACCGGCGCGGAAGACGCCGGGCGGCTGCTCTCCGTGGCGGGTCCCGACGACATCGGGATGGCCGTACCGGCCCGGAACGAGCCCGAGTCCTCCGGCGAGGCGTCGGCCTCGGTGACCAGCTCCAGCGGGATCAGCACAACCGCCGTGGTGCCGCCGTACGCGGACTCCTTGAGCCGGACCCGCACGCCGTGCCGTTCGGTCAGCCGGCTCACCACGTAGAGCCCGAGGCGGGCGGCGTTGGCGAGGTTCAGCTCGGACTGGTCGACGATCCGGTGGTTCGCCGCGGCCAGGTCCTCCTCGCTCATGCCGAGGCCCCGGTCCTCGATCTCGATGGCGAACCCGTTGGAGACCAGCTGGCCACGGACCTCGACCGTCGTGTGTGGCGGCGAGAACGACAGGCCGTTCTCGATCAGCTCGGCGAGCAGGTGGATGATGTCGCCGACCGCACGGCCGGCGAGCGAGACCGGCCCGAGCGGCAGCACGTTGACCCGGGTGTAGTCCTCGACCTCGGCCACGGCGCCGCGCACGACGTCGACCATCGGAACG
Organism: Micromonospora sp. CPCC 205558; assembly: GCF_036902955.1. Taxonomy (NCBI): domain Bacteria; kingdom Bacillati; phylum Actinomycetota; class Actinomycetes; order Micromonosporales; family Micromonosporaceae; genus Micromonospora; species Micromonospora sp. CPCC 205558. Next base: position 52,095 of record NZ_JBAKHR010000040.1, on the reverse strand, counting down.
TTGCGCCGCCAGGCCCGACCGGGGGTGGAGCCGGAGAGCACGATCAGGTTTTCCGCGTTGCGCCGCATCCGGGTGGCCAGGTGGTCGACCCGGAACAGGTCCTCCAGCTCCTCGGCGTCGTGTTCGCGGCGCTCCATCGCGTCGAGCAGGGTGAGCTGACGGTGTACGAGCGCCTGCGTGCGTCGGGCCAGGCTGAGGAAGACCTCGCGGACGTTGCGACGCAGGTCGGCCTGCTCGACGGCGGTCCGCAGGGCGGTCTCCTGGACGGCGTTGAACGCCTTGCCGACCTGGCCGATCTCGTCGGTGCCGAACTCCAGCGGGGGCGCCTCGGTGGCAACGTCGACCTCCTCGCCGCGCCCGAGCCGCTCCACCACCCGGGGCAGCCGCTCGTCGGCGAGCTGCCAGGCGGCCTCCCGCAGCCGGTCCAGCTGGCGCAGCAGGTTCCGTGCGGTGGTGATCGAGATGACGACCGAGGCGATGACGGCGAGCAGGCCCAGACCGGTGGCGAGCACCAGTCGGACGACGACCATCACGGCGACGCCGGTGGCGCGGTCCACGATGCCCTCGCCGCCGGCGGCCACCACATCGTTGACCGCGGCTAGCGCGGGTTCCACGGTGCCGCGCCACTGCTCGGCGTCGAGCGGCAGTTGGGTCGACGGTCGGCCCTCGCGGATGATGCTGTCCTGCACGGCGCGCAGTCGGGTGAACGCCTCACCTTCGACGAGCTGCTGGTAGCGGCGCTGGTCGGCGTCGGCAAGCCGAACCCGGGTCTCCTCACCGAGGAACCGCTCCGAGCCGACCAGCGCGACGTAGCGGGCGTACTCGGCGCCGCTCATCCGGCCATTGCCGAAGAGGCCGCTGAGCAGCGCGTCCTCCTGGGAGATCAGCTCCTTCGTCCGGTTGAGCTGGATCAGTGCCGCAGCCTCCGCGGCGATCTGCTTGTCGTCCAGACTGCCCGTCACGTCGTAGATCTGAAAGATCGACTCGATTGCGGTCGTGTACGCCTCGGCGGCGGCGACCCGATCGATCTTGCGGTCCAGCACTTCGGCGCGGGTCTGCTCCAACGCCTTGACCTGGGCGATCGTCAGACCGAGCTGGGTGTCCAGTGCGGAACTGCCGGCGACGTCGACCTGCCAGTTGCGCACCGAGTCGGCGAAGTCGGCGGCCAGCCCCGCGCTCTTGGCCTGCTCGGCTTCGAGCGCCGCCCGCTGCGCGGCCTCGGGGTTGCTCAGGTACGCCTGCGTCAACCGCCGCTCCACCTGGAGCTCCTGCAACAACGGCTCACTCGGCGTGTAGACCGTGCTGTTGAGCAACTGGACCCCGAGCAGGTTGAAGCCGTCCCGCAGGGTCACCCAGGCCGCGAACATCCAGAGGGCGACGAGGGAGAGCAGCAGGGCGACAACCTTGGTGCGGATACTCGTACCGCGAGAACGCATTGAACCGTCCCAGGCCGGGCGTTGACTCAGCGCATCAACGAATGATCAGAGGGGGCGACGTCCCACCGCAGTGGGGCATCCGGGGCTGAGGCTCTGCGTACGCTAGCAGTGTCCACACAACCCCTCAAGTTGTTGTTTTTCTTGACTGGTAGCCGCAATCCGCCACCGATCGGTCCACCCCGGAGGCCCGAATGCTGGCCAACCGGCAGGCGGCGAGCACCGCGGCGCGAACGATCATGGTGGGACAGTACAGCTCCTTGCCGTACCACAGTGGACGGTGGTCTCCGGCGGCGGATTCGTGCAGGTAGGCGTGCCCACGGGCCACGGCGTCGTCGACCCGGGGCACCGTCGTCGGCACCGTCAGCAGCACCCGCAGGGCGTACGCGGTCTCCTCGGCGGTGCCGTCCCACCGCCCCCAGGAGCCGTCCGGGCGCTGGCTGTTCAGCACCCAGCCGGCCGCCCGATCCACCGCCTCGGCGGCGGCGGCACCCCGGCCGAACTCGGCCAGCGCCAGCACGCAGCAGGCGGTGGCGTAGTACGGCGAGGCGTGCCACCGGTCCTGCCAGGCGCCGTCCGCGCGCTGATGCCCAACCAGCACCGTGCTCAACCGGTCGACGGCCCGGTGATAGCGCGCGTCCGCGTCCGGGTGCCGGGTCACGTGCTGACCGAAGGCGTCCAGCACGTGGGCGTTGGTGGTGACCGAGAAGCCGTCCTCCCCCGGCCAGGTGCAGAAACCGTCAGCCGTCTCGTACGCCCACAGGCTGGCCGGGTCCGCCGGGCGGCCGAGCCGAGCCAGCGCGTCGAGGGACACCGAGGTGGTGTCGGCATCGGTCGGCAGGCCGTCGCCGGTGGCGATGCCCTGGCCGGCGGTGGCCGCCGTCAGGCTCTCCAGCACCGAGGCCGGCGGGTTGATCGTGATCCCGGCGCGACGCAGGCCGCTCAGCACCCAGGCTCGCTCGAAAACGGTGATCGGGGCCGGGCAGGGCACCGGGCCTCCGCCGTCACGGATCAGTGCCCGCAGGAAGGCGTACGCGGCGGGGCCGGCGTCCGGGCCGGCCGCGGTCAGCCAGGCCGCGGTCGCGGCAGGTGAGGCGCCGACCGCGGTGAGGGTGGGGCCTGCGTCGGCGGGTACCGCGTCCAGGATCTCGTAGAAGTGGGCCAGCTTCGGTGGCAGCGTCGCTCCGGCGGCCACCGCGGACCGCACCGCGCGCAGCCGGTCCCGGTTCAGCCCGGCGGGCAGCGGCAGCGGCGGGCGGGGCAGTCGGTCGGCGGTGTCCCGCGGCAGCCCGGCGAGCCGGTCGTTGATCGTGTCGACCAGCGCCGGAACGATGATGTCCAACGCGGGGGTGTCTGGCAGCGTCCGGACGTCGGCGCGGAGCAGCGTGCCGACGAGCGCGTCGAGCCCACCGGCCACCGGGGCGAGCAGCTCCGGCGCGGCCCGACCGTCGGCCAGCGCCGCGAGCAGCGCGTCGGTGGCACTCAGCGTCGGCACCAGGGCGTACCCCTCGGGTGGGCCCCACGCCCCGTCCGGGCGCTGACTGCGCAGTAGGAACGCGATCCGCTGGTGGTGCCCGGCCAGCCAGGGAGCGTTGGCGACCAGCCGCCCGGTCTCGTACACCGAAGCGGCGACCTGCCCCCACGGCCGCAGGGCAAGGCCGGCGATCAACTCGCGGGCGGCGTCGGCGACCGGGTCGGCTGCGGTCGTCGCGTCGGCGAGCACCCGGGTGGCCCCGTCACTCATCGCGCTCTCCCCAGAAGTCCGACAGTTCGTAGAAGCCGCCGGTGAACGAGATCTGCCGGTTGAGGTACTCCGCCTGGCGGGGGCACCGTTCGGCGAGGGCGGCCAGGTCCCCCCGGGACCGGGCGGTCAGCTCGGCCAGTCGGTCGTGCACCTGCGCCGGGTCGTCGACCAGCAACAGGGCGTTCAGGTCACCCCACTCGGCGTCACGCCCCTGCGTGGCAAGGTCGTTGACCAGCCGCAGCACCCGCTGCACGCCGCGTCCGGCGTCCAGCAGGTCGGTCAACTGGGCGAGGGTCTTCTCGTCGCCGGTGGCGATCCAGTGTGTGACGTTGACGAATGAGCAAGCGAGGTTGTCCGCGTTGTCCAGGTAGCGGTCCAGGTCCGGCAGACGTCGCCCGGTGGTCGGGTCGGTCGGCAGGTTCTTCCAGTCCCACTCCCGCGCCACGGCGGCGAGCATCCGCGCCAACTCGTCGCGCCAGATCGGGCGCAGCCGGGCGAACGCCGGCACGGTGGCCAGCTCGTCGCGCAGGTCGGCCAGCAGTCGGGCGAGGTGGTGCCCCGGCGCCGGGGCGGCGCCGTCGGCCACCGCCAGGCAGTCGGTGACCACCTTCCGGACGTCGTCGACGGACCGCGCGAGGTAGTCGACCTGCCAGTCGGCGGCGAAGACCCAGAGCAGGGTACGGGTGGTGATCCGCAACTCCGCGGCGGTGTGCCACGGCGCGGTGAAGGCGATGGCGGTGGCCACCGAGCTGAGCAGCGCCGGGTCGAACGGCGCGGCGTCGAACAGCTCCGGGTGCGCGGCGGTGACGTCCTGGAGGTCGCGTACGCCCCGCACGGCAAGTGCGCACACCCGGCCCTGCTCGGCGACCGCGTCCTGACCTGCCCGTGCCGGTCGCGGGGTCTCCGTCACGATGCGGCCGGGCGCTCGACCGGGGTGAGGATGAGCTCGGCCCGCTGCTTGGGTTGCAGCGAGGCGCCCATCCGGGGGGTGAGATCCACCGGTTCGCGCAGCCGGAAGCGGTAGCGGCTCAGTACGGTACTGACGATGAGCTGGGCCTCCAGCAGGAACAGGTACTGCCCAAGGCACTGGTGCGGGCCACCGCCGAACGGGAAGTAGGAGTAGCGGTAGCGCCGCCGGGGCAGCTCCGGCGCGAACCGCTCCGGGTCGAAGAGCGCCGGGTCGTCCCAGAACGTCGACATCCGCTGGGTCACGTACGGGCTGACCAGCACGGTGCCGCCGGCCTTGATGCGCACCCCGCCCAGCACGTCGTCGCCGACCGCGGTGCGCGGGATCATCCAGCCGGCCGGGTAGAGCCGCAGCATCTCGTCGAGCACCATCCGGCCGTAGCGCAGCTGGGGCAGGTGCTCACGGCCGACCCGTTCGGCGCCGACCACCTGCTCGATCTCGTCGGTCATCCGCTCGGCCACGTCGGGGCGGGACGCCAGCACCGGCCAGAGCCAGGAGAGCAGCGCGATGGTGGTCTCGGTGGCGGTGGAGAACATCGCGACCACGTCGCCGCGGATCGCGTACTCGTCGGGTTCGCTGCCGTCGGCGCGCGGCCGGCAGAGCGTGGAGATGATGTCGTCGCCGTCGGTGGGACGGGCCCGGGCCTCCCGGATGATCGGCAGCACCACCTCGTCGATGGTGCGCACCGCCTCGCGGAAGGGCCGGTCGCCGGGCATCGGCACCGCGTACGGCACGGCGGGCATCAGCAGTCGGGGGAGCATCGCGGTGGTGACGGTGTCCAGCGCGGCGCTGATCCGCAGAGCGTCGGGGACCGAGATCCGGTCGGCGAAGAGGACCCGCATGGTGGTACGCAGGACGATCCGGGTCAGCTCGGCGCCCCCGTCGATCGGGCGACCGGCGAGGGCCGGTTCGAGCCATTCGTCGACCGCCTCGTTGATCGCCTCGGCCATCTTGTCGACGAGCGTCTCGGCCCGCTTCGCGGTGAACAACGGTTGCAGGGCGCCTCGGCTGGACTCCCAGATCTCACCCTCGGCGACCAGGATGGCGTCACCGACGATCCGACGAACGGGTCGCCACAGCAGCCCGTCGCCGTCCCGGGTGTAGTTGGCAACGTTGTCCCGCAGGACGCGTTGCAGGTGCTCAGGATGGCTGACCAGATAGGGGCGGAACGAGCCGAGATTCAGCCGGACGACCTCGCCGTCGGCAGCCTGCGCGAAGTCGACGAGCGCACCCAGCGGATCGCGGACCAGTGCGGGCAGAGCGCGTCGTAACGGGATCGTCCGGGGTTCGGTGCTGACGGTGGCGGGGCGCGCCTCGGACACCTGCGACATCGAACCACGTCTCCTCGTTGTCCCGACGACCGCAGCGATCCACTTCGGTCAGGCAGGATGATAGAACTTTCACCTTCTGGGCCAACGGGAAGCATCTCACCAAACGAGGGGCACCTCCAGACTTGCGCACGGCGCAATTTCCGTCTACGCGAACGCACTTATGTCGATATTTTTATTCGAACCGATCCTGAATGGACAGTCAGGCGAGCGACGGAGCAGCGCGACGGGTGGAACCGCCTGCCCGCCGCCGACCCGGCTGCGCGGCATCGGCACCAACCGGGCGATCGGCGGGCTGGCCGGTGCGGGTCGGTGACGCAGGACGCACCGGTACCCCCGAAATCGGGCGACGCCCGGCACCCTGTGCCAGGCTCTGTGGCATGGACGACAAGACCATCCTGAACCGGATCACCGAGCTGGTCGACGAGGAACACAAGCTGCGTGCCGACGCCCAGGCCCACGAGTCGGGCACCGAGGGCGAAGCCAGCGAGCGACTGCGCGCCCTGGAGGAGTCCCTCGACCAGTGCTGGGACCTGCTGCGCCGTCGGCGGGCCGCCCGGGAGACCCACGGCGACCCCGACGCCCAGGGCGAGCGCCCCAAGCCCGAGGTGGAGCGGTACCTGCAGTAGCCGACGCGGCGGGTCGGGCGGCGTGGCCGCCCGACCCCGCTCCGATCAGCGCAGGCCCGCCTCGCGCAGCAGCTCTCCGGTCAACAGGCCGGGATCGGCCTGTTCGCCGGGGAGACCCCGGGCCGCGAACCAGGCACCGACCACCCGCACGTCACGGGCCAGGAACTCCGGCCCCTGCGGGTTCGCCACCACGTCGACCACCTGCGGCAGGTCGATCACGACCAGCCTCCCCTGGTGTACGAGCAGGTTGTACGGCGACAGGTCGCCGTGCGCGTAGCCGGCCCGAGCCAGCACCCGCAGCGCCTCCACCAGTTGGGCCCACAGGTCACGCAGCTCGGCCGGGCCGGGCCGCAGTTGGGCCAGTCGGGGCGCCGCCTCCCCCGACTCGGCGTCACCGACGAACTCCAGCATCAGCTCGGTGCCCCGCACCTGCACCGGGTACGGCACGGCGATCCGGTCGTGCCCGGCGCCGATCTCCCAGAGCCGGCTCAGGGCGGCGAACTCGGCCGCGGCCCACTGCCCGGCGATCATCTGCCGGCCGAACGCCGTCCGACCGGCCATCGCCCGGTTCTCCCGGGACCGGCGCACCCGACGGCCCTCCAGGTAGCCGGCATCGCGGTGGAACAGCCGGTGCTCGGGATCGCGGTAGCGTTTCACAGCGAGCAGGCAGGACCGGTCGGTGTCGGGCACCGCCCGACGGACCAGGTGGACGTCGGCCTCCTTGCCGGTCTTCAGCACACCCAGCTCGGTGTCCTTCGCGGCCAGTTCGGTGACCAGCCAGGCCGGATGCGGCTGCGGCCCGTGCACGGCGTCGTCCCAGGACGACCAGCGCTCGCCGGTGTCCGGGTCGGGCTCGCTGTCCGGGTCTGCGAGCGGCTCGGTGGGCCGCCCGCGCTTCAGAAACTGTGGTTCGTCGTCATCGAAGCGGCTCTTGCCGCGGGTCCGGCGCTCAAGCGCCGGAAGGTCATGATCGCGCACTGTGGTGAGGTTCCCTTGGTCGAGACTGAGATAGGCAGCTGGAAACGACCTGCGAAGACGGCCATTACCGACCCCCTCTCCTCAACCGGGCACACACCCGGGATGCACGATGCGCGGACAATGCTGGTACCACCACGGCAGCCGGTCAACCGAATTACCGAGCCAGCACCCGACGGCGACGGCCAGCGCGGGAAACCCTCAGCGGGCGAGGACTGTGGCGACCGCGGCGATCAGCCCGTCCACGGTGCGGCTCGGCGCGAACCGGACGTCCGACCAGGTGCGCCCTCGGTGCAGCCAGACGCTGGGTAGCCCGACGGCAGCGGCGCCGCCGATGTCCGCCTCCGGGCTGTCGCCGATCACCCACGACCCGCGCAGCGGCATCCGCACCCGCTGGGCGGCGAGCGCGAAGATTCTCGGGTTGGGCTTGCTGACGCCGGCCTCCTCGGAGATCACCCAGTCCGCGACGTACTGGTCCAGCCCGGTCCGGCGAATCTTGGCGTCCTCGACGCGTACGGCGCCGTTGCAGACCACCACCGGCACCCAGCCGGCGTCGTCGGCGATCCGCAGCGCGCAGGCGGTCAGCGGGTCGAGCCGGGTCTGCGCCACCACCCCGTCGTGCAGCTCCTCCACCAGGTCGATCGAGGGAATGCGCAGCTCGTAGCGGTCCCTGATGGCGTCGGCGAGGTCCCAGCGGTCGGTCAGACCGTCGGCGTCGATCGAGACCAGCCAGTCGATGTCGGTGGGGGGCGCGCCGATGCTGTCCAGGAAGCGCTCACCCCAGCGGCGGAACGGCCCGGCCCGGTCCAGCAGGGTGTTGTCCAGGTCCAGCAGGAGCAGTGGCACTCGGGCACCCTACGGGACCGACGTGTCCGCCAACAGATGCGGCGGGTATCGACCTGACGAAGGGCTCAGCCAGGCATCGACACCCGCGGGCCGCCCTGCTCCGCCAGCCGATCGACGAGCATCGAGTGGGCCGACCGGGTGGCCACGAGCACGGCGGGATCCAGCGTCGCCACGAGCACCGCCGTGCCGTCGTCGGCCCCGCGAGCCAGCGCCCGCCCCTCGGGGTCGTAGATGGCCGCGCCGCCGTTGAACCGCCACGGGTCGACGCCTCCGACGGCGTTGGCGAAGACCACGAACATCGTGTTGTCCAACGCCCGCGCGGCGTAGTAGAGATCCCGACGGTGCTCGGAGCCGGCCAGGTATCCGCTGGGGCACAGGTAGGCGTGTGCGCCGTCGAGGGCGGCGGCCCGGCCGTGCTCGGGGAAACAGCCGTCGTAACAGATGCCCAGCCCGAGCCGCCAGTCGTCGACGAGCAGCGTCGCGCCCCGGTCGCCGGGGGTGAACAGCTCCCGTTCGTCACCCCACAGCTGCTGCTTGTCGTAGCCGACCCGCACCTCGCCGGCCCGGTCCACAACCAGCGCCGCGATGGTCCGCCGGCCGTCCGGGTGTCGGACGGCCGCGCCGACCAGCGCGGTGACGCCGGCCTCGCGGGCGGCGGCGCGCAGCGGGTCGAGCCGCGGATCCGCGACCATCCCGGCCGGATCGGCGGCGACGTCCGTGCCGGCCGGGTCGGCGGCGAGGGCCGGCGGGTGGTACGCGCAGAGGAACAGCTCCGGCAGGACGGCCACCCGGGCGCCCCGCTCGCCGGCTTGGCGGACCAGGTCGGCTGCGGCGACCGCGTTGCCGGCGACGTCGCCCGGCGTGGGGGTGGCCTGGACGGTGGCCACTGTCAGCGGGGAGCGGGGCACGGTGCGGGGCTGGGTCACCGGGCGATGGTAATCGGCAACATCCCAAGCCGTACGTACGGTTTGCATGCGTCGGGGTGACCTGCGACGATCGACCTGTGCCCAGAGTAAGCCAGGACCAGCTCGACGCGCGCCGGCAGGAGATCCTCGCCGCCGCCCGTGCGTGTTTCGCCCGGCTCGGCTATGAGGGGGCGACCGTGCGCCGCCTCGAGGAGGCCACCGGCCTGTCCCGTGGCGCGATCTTCCACCACTTCCGCGACAAGGACTCGCTCTTCCTGGCCGTCGCCGAGGACGACGCCGCGGCCATGGTCGAGACGGTCGCCCGCAACGGTCTCGTGCAGGTGATGCGCGATCTGCTCGCCCGAGCCGTCTCCCCGGACACCACCGGCTGGCTGGGCAGCCAGCTGGAGGTCTCCCGCCGGCTGCGCACCGACCCCGCTTTCGCCCGCCGGTGGGCCGAGCGGTCCGCCGCCATCGCGGAGGCGACCCGGGACCGGCTGGCCCGCCAGCGCGACGCCGGGGTGCTGCGCGAGGACGTCCCGATCGACGTGCTGGCCCAGTTCCTGGAGCTGGCCTACGACGGCCTGGTGCTGCACCTGGCCATGGGCCGACCGGCCGGTGACCTGGGCCCGGTGCTCGACCTCGTCGAGGAGGCGGTCCGCCGGCACTGACCGCGCGGACACACCGGTCGACCGACCGTGGCGAGGCTGCTCCACAATGGGGCCGCCGATCCCTCCGGTGACAGGAGCAGTCGATGATCGTCCACGCCGCGTCCGGCGATACCTGGGGCATCTCCGGCCCAACCTTCCTTCGGTACTACATCGCGGCGGCCGTCGTGGTGGCGGTGATCGTGGCGTACCACCGGATCCGGCTGGCAACCGGATCCACGGCCGCCATGACCGGCGACCCACTCGGACCACAACAGATCGCGTACCTCAACGGTGGCCCCCAACTCGCGGTCCACGCCGCGCTGGGCGGACTGCGCGGCAGCGGCGCGGTCGGCGTGAGGCCGGACCGCCGGCTCACCACCGGCGGGCCCGCCCCGGCCGGGCTCAGCCCACTCGATCAGGCCATCCACTGGGCCGCCCACCAGAACTCGCGGGTCCGGGACCTGACGCAGGACGAGCGCGTACGCACCGCGCTGCAACAGATCCGCGACGGCCTGGAGCAGCGCGGGCTGTTGACGAACGACACGAAGCGCGCCCGCGCCCGCCGCTGGATCCAGGTCCTGCTGGTCCTGCTGGGCATCGGCGTGCTCCGGCTGTTCTCCGGCCTGTTCGACGACCGCCCGGTGGGATACCTGCTGCTGACCCTGGTCCCGCTCCTGATCGTCACGCTGGCGCTGCGCCGGGTACCCGCGCTCACCCGGGCCGGTCGGGCCGCGCTACGCGACGTCCGCCGCCAGCACACCCACCTCGCCCCGGCCTCCTCGCCGGCCTACGCCACCTACGGAGCGACCGGCGCAGCGATGGGCGTGGCCCTGTACGGCACCACCGCGCTCTGGGCGCTCGACCCCGGGTTCGCCGAGCAGGCCGAGATTCAGCGCCAGGCCGCAGCGAGCAGCGGCTGGAGCGGAGGGGCAACGAGCAGCAGCGACAGCTCCAGCAACAACTACAGCGGTGGCGACAGTTCCTGCGGCGGCGGCAGCTCCTGCGGCGGCGGCGGGGGGTGTGGCGGATGACCGACCCGTCCGGGGTCGGCATCGGCTGGCGTCCGGAGATCGCCGGCTTCGTGGCCGAGCTACCCGGTCTGCGCTTCGTCGAGGTGGTGGCCGAGGGGGTTCCCGCCTCCGGGCCACTCCCGCCCGGCCTGACGCAGCTGCGGGAGCGCGCGGTGACGGTCGTTCCGCACGGGGTGCGGCTCTCCCTCGGCGGCGCCGAGCCGGTCGACCCGACCCGGGTCGCGCACCTGGCCGCGGTGGCGCAACGCCTGGACGCCCCGCTGGTCAGCGAGCACATCGCGTTCGTCCGGGCAGGCGGCCTGGAGGCCGGGCACCTGCTGCCGCTGCCGCGCAGCAGGGAAGCCGTCGACGCGGTCTGCGCCAACGTGGCACGGGCCCAGGCCGAGCTTCCGGTGCCGATCGCGCTGGAACCGATCGCCGCATTGGTCGACTGGCCCGACGACGAGCTGGACGAGGCGGACTTTCTCACCGAGATCCTCGACCGGACCGGGGCCCTGCTGCTGCTGGACGTGGCCAACGTGCACGCCAACGCCCGCAACCGGGGCGCCGACCCGCTGGCATTGCTGGATCGGTTGCCGCTGGAGCGGGTCGCGTACGCCCACGTGGCCGGCGGCGCGGAGCGCGGCGGTTTCTACCACGACACCCACACCGACCCGGTGCCGCCAGCGGTGCTGGAGCTGGTGGGCGCGCTCTGCGCCCGACAGCGACCGCCCGCACTGCTGCTGGAGCGCGACGGTCACTACCCGCCGGCCGCCGAGCTCCGCACCGAACTGGACGCCCTGGCCGCTGCCGCGGGCTTTCCGGCCGTCACATGACCGCCGCACCCGCCGGCGACCACGTGCCCACGCCTCGCGCAGGGCTCGCCGAACGGCAGGCCGAACTGGTCGCGGCGCTGGTCGCCGGTGGGCCACCTCCGCCGGGGTTCGCGCCGGGCCCCCTGGCCGCCACCCGCGCGGCCCTGCTGCGCAAGCGGGCCGGCGACGTCGCCCGACACTGGCCGCTGCTCGCCGCCGGCCTCGGTGCCGGGTGGTCGACGACCTTCGCCGGCTGGGCCGCCCGCCGACCCACCGCCGGGTCGTTGCGCGACGGCTGGGACCTTGCCCGCGCGCTGCACGCCGAACGTGCGCTGCCCCCGGCGGCCGCCGAGGAGTTGGCCGTCCGGGAGGCACGCCTGCGTTACGACGGGCTGCGGGCGCCGCGTCCGCGACGGTTGCCGGCGGTGGGCCGCGCCGGCGGCGCCGTCGCTGTGCAGATCGCCGGCCGGGTACGCCTGCTGCGTCCCGCCCCACGAGTACCCACCCTTGCTGGCGAGGGCGTGCCGGATGCGGCAGGATCGGCGTTATGGATCTCGGACTGACCGACCGCGTGTACGTCCTCACCGGCGCGTCCCGCGGCCTGGGCTACGCGACCGCGCAGTGCCTGGTGGCCGACGGTGCGCGGGTGGTGCTCTCGGCCCGCGACCCGGACGCCGTGGCCGCCGCCGCACAGCAGCTGGGTGGCCCGGAGCACGCTGTCGGGCTGACCGGCGACCTGGCCAACCCGGAGACCCCGGAGCAGCTCGTCGCCGCCGCCCAGGAGCATTTCGGCCGGCTCGACGGCGCGCTGATCTCGGTCGGTGGGCCACCGCCGGGCAACGCCGCAGCGGTCACCGACGAGCAGTGGCGGCTCTCCTTCGAGACCGTCTTCCTGGGCACCATCCGCGCCGTACGCACGGTCGCCAACGCCCTGCCCGACGGCGGCGCGATCGGGCTCGTGCTCTCCACCTCGGCGCGTGGCCCGGTGCCCGGTCTCGGCATCTCCAACGGTCTGCGGCCCGGCCTGGTCGGTGCGGCCAAGGACATCGCCGACGACTACGGCCCGCGCGGGGTCCGGGTGGTCGGCCTGTTGCCCGGCCGGATCATGACCGATCGCAACCGCGAGCTGTTCGGGGCGACCGGCGACCCGGATCGGGCCCGCGCCGAGGCGGAGGCCGGCATCCCGCTGCGCCGCGTCGGCGACCCGGCCGAGTTCGGCCGCGTGGCCGCTTTCGTGCTCTCCCCCGCCGCGAGCTACCTCACCGGGATCACCCTGCCGGTGGACGGCGGCGCGCTACGCGGGCTGTGACCCCCGACGGAGCCCGTCCGGCCCGTGCCGTGACCCCACCCGCGGCGGCCCGACCCGCCCGTGCCGCGCCGCCGCCCGGGACGGCCCGGCCCTCTCGGGCGGAGCTGGCGGCGGCCGCTGACCGGACCATCCCCGACGTGCTCGCGCCGGGGCTGGCGGTGCTCTTCGTCGGCATCAACCCCGGTCTCTGGTCGGCTGCCACCGGCTGGCACTTCGCCCGGCCCGGCAACCGGTTCTGGCCTGCCCTGCACCGGGGCGGGTTCACTCCCCGACTGCTGCACCCCAGCGAACAGGACGAGCTGCCCGCACTCGGGCTCGGCATCACCAACATGGCCGCCCGGGCCAGCGCTCGCGCGGACGAGCTGAGCATCGAGGAACACCTCGACGGTGCGGCGATCCTGACCGACAAGGTGACCCGGTACCGGCCGCGCTGGGTGGCGGTGGTGGGGGTGACCGCGTACCGGATCGGTTTTCAACGGCCGAAGGCCACCTTCGGGCCGCAACCGGAGTCGTTGGCCGGGGCACGGCTGTGGGTGCTGCCCAACCCGAGCGGCCTGAACGCGCACTTCACGCCGGTCACGCTGGGCCTGGCGTTCGCCGAGCTGCGGGCGGCGACCGATCTGCCGGACCGTCGAACCGCCGGAGCAGCCGACCGTTGATCGACGCGCAGCCGTCAGTTGGCGGCGGCGGGCGGCAACACCTCGTCGGCGCGGTAGGTGCCCAGCGGCATGACCACCGGCTCGGGGCCGGTCGCGTCGACGAACGGGGTGGGCGAGTCGGCGACCGCGAACTGGGTCCGGTACAGCTCGGCGTAGAGCCCGCCGACCGCGACCAACTCGTCGTGTCGCCCCCGCTCGACGATCCGCCCGCCGTCGAGGACCAGGATCTGGTCGGCGTCGCGCACGGTGGAGAGCCGGTGCGCGATCACCAGGGCGGTCCGCCCGGCCAGCGCCACCGACAGCGCCCGCTGCACCGCCGCCTCACTCTCCGAATCCAGGTGGGCGGTCGCCTCGTCGAGGATCACGATCGACGGAGCCTTGAGCAGCAGTCGGGCGATCGCGATGCGTTGCTTCTCGCCGCCGGAGAACCGGTAACCGCGCTCCCCCACCGTGGTGTCCAAACCGTCGGGCAGCGACCGGACCAGATCGGCGACCTGGGCGCCGGCCAGCGCGGCCCAGATCTCGTCATCGGTGGCGTCCGGCTTGGCGTAGCGCAGGTTCTCGGCGATCGTCTCGTGGAACAGGTGCGAATCCTGGGTGACCACACCGATCTCGTCACGCAGGGAGGCGAGCGTCGCGTCACGCACGTCCACCCCGCCGACCAGCACCTGCCCGTCGGTGACGTCGTAGATCCGGGAGATGAGCATCGACAGCGTCGACTTGCCGGCCCCGGAGGGGCCGACCAGCGCGACCATCTGCCCCGGCTCGACGCTGAACGAGACGCCCTTGAGCACCGGTTCGTTGACCGTCCGGTCGAGGGTGGCGACCTCCTCCAGCGAGGCGAGGGAGATCTCGGCGGCGCTCGGGTAGCGGAACCGCACGTCGCGGAAGTCGACCCGGCCGGTGCTCTTCGGCACCGGCACTGCGTCGGGCTTCTCCACGATGCCGGGCTTGAGGTCGAGCACCTCGAAGACCCGGTCGAAGGAGACCAGCGCGCTCATCACGTCCACCCGGACGTTGGACAGTGCGGTGAGCGGGCCGTACAGGCGGGTGAGCAGCAGCGCGAGCTTCACGACGGTGCCAGCACTGACCGCGCCGGCGACCGCCAACCAGCCACCGAGGCCGTAGGTGAGCGCCTGCGCCAGTGAGGCGACCAGCAACATCGCCACGAAGAAGGTGCGGGAGTACATAGCCGACTGGATGCCGATGTCGCGGACCCGCTCGGCCCGGTCGGCGAACCGACGGGCCTCGATCTCGGGCTGGCCGAAGAGCTTCACCAGCAGCGCGCCGGCCACTCCGAACCGTTCGGTCATGGTCGCGTTCATCTTGGCGTCGAGGTTGTACGACTCGCGGGTGATCTCAGCCAGTCGCTTGCCGACCCGGCGCGCCGGGATGATGAACACCGGCAGCAGAATCAGCGACAGCACCGTGATCTGCCAGGACAGGATCATCATCGCGCCGGCGGTGAGCACCAGTTGAATGACGTTGCTGACCACCCCGGAGAGGGTGGAGGTAAACGCTCGCTGAGCGCCGAGCACGTCGTTGTTGAGCCGGCTGACCAGGGCACCGGTCTGGGTGCGGGTGAAGAACTGCAACGGCATCCGCTGCACGTGGTCGTAGACCCGGGTGCGCAGGTTGAGGATGATGCCCTCGCCGATGCGCGCGGAATACCAGCGCTGGGCGAGGGAGAAGAGGGCGTCGGCGACAGCCAGCGCGGCAATCACCAGGGCGAGCTTGACCACGATGGAGCCGGCTTGCGGCCCCCGATCGGCGATGGCGTCGATGACCTCACCCGCCAGCAGCGGAGTCGCCACGCCGATCACTGCGGCAATCACCACTGTGACCAGGAAGATCACAATGTCGCGCCGGTACGGTTTGGCGAAGGCGATGATCCGCTTGGCGGTGCCGCGCTTGAGCTGGTGGCCGGAGACCTCGTCGCTGTTGCGCATCGACCGGAGCATGCTCCACCCGGCCATGCCGCCGCCGGACATCGGGTTGGACATCGCTCACCTCCGGGTTGCCGGGCAGACCGCACCGTCAGGTCGATTCTCCCGACGAGTGTGACAACCTCAGTCGTAACCCGGATCTTCCCGCGCGGTCCTTACCTATTCTCCCCTGCCCGCGAGATCGCGCAGCCGACGGGTCTGTGCCTCCCGCTCGGCGCGCTGCTGGTCGGCATGCGACCGCCCGGCCGCGCCGGCGAGCAACGCCTTGATCTCCACCACCGCGTCGCGGGCCCCGGAGAGCAGGCCGGCGGTCAGATCCCGCACCGCGCCGTCCAGCTCGGCCGGCGGCGCGACCAGGGTGGCCAGGCCGATCCGGTCCGCCTCGGCGGCGTCCAACCGGCGGCCGGTCGCACAGATCTCCAACGCCCGCGAATAGCCGACCAACTCGACGAGGCGTTTCGTGCCGGCCAGGTCGGGCACCAGACCGAGGGTCACCTCGGCCATCGACAGCTTCGCGTCCGCGGACAGCACCCGCAGGTCACAGGCGAGCGCGAGCTGGAAGCCCGCGCCGATCGCGTGGCCCTGCACGGCCGCGACGGAGACCACATCCGGTCGGTGCAGCCAGGTGAAACCGGCCTGGAACTCCGCGATGCGCTCGGCGCACTCCTGCTCGGGCAGCGTGGCCAACTCGGCGAACGACCCCGGGCCGGAGGCGCCCGCCACCGCGAGATCGAGGCCGGCCGAGAACGCGCGACCCTCACCGCGGACCACCACCACCCGCACGTCGCCGGGCAGGTCGCGGGAAAAGTCGCTCATCGCTCGCCACATCGCGGGCGTCTGGGCATTGAGCACGTCGGGCCGGCACAACGTCACCGTGGCGACCGGCCCGTCGCAAGTCAGCCGAACCCCGGTCGCCTCGGCGGTCACCGGACGTCCCGGGGCGCGGCGCTGGTGGACGACGCTGAGGGGCGGGTCACGCCTTCTTGCGGCGCCGGGCACCACCGCGCTGACGCAGCTGCACCCCGGACTCGGTGAGCACTCGGTGGATGAACCCGTAGGAACGGCCGGTCGAGGCCGCCAACGCGCGGATGCTCTCCCCCGAGGTGTACCGCTTTACCAGGTCCTTGGCGAGCGTCTGACGCTCGGCTCCGACGATCCGGCGACCCTTCTCAGTGCTGGTGGCTGTGCCAGTGGCTGCCATGCTGTGTCCTCACGTCCCAGACTGTGCGGTTCGGATACGGTCCCACCTATTAGACCGCCTCGAACGATCATGCGCCAGATATCAACTCTTCGCCAACCGACACGCTATGCAATGTCAGCTTCCCGATAGAGTGATCCTGGCGATCCGGCCCATCGCGACGTCCGGGCGTACCACCGCCGGGCGCTGGCGGCTGCCGACGACCCGTAGCCTGCGGTCGTGATCGACCTGTTGAGCACCACGGGCGCGGCGGCCGTGGTCTTCGCCGCCACCGATATCGACGACATCGTCATCCTGACGCTGTTCTTCGTCGCGGCCCGCACCACCGGCCAACCCCGCACCTGGGAAATTGTCGCCGGCCAATACCTCGGCATCGGCGCGCTCGCGCTGGCCAGCGCCGTGATCGCGGGTGGTCTCCTGGTGGTGCCCGACCCGTGGACGGGGTTACTCGGTCTGCTGCCGATCGCGCTCGGCGTACGCGCGCTGCTGGGTTCGGGCGACGACGAAACGCCTGCGGTCGTCACCGGAGCGCTCGGCGTGGCCGGGGTGACGATCGCAAACGGCGCGGACAACGTCGCGGTCTACGTACCCGTCTTCCGGGCCCTCGGTGTGGCCGACAGCGCTGTGTTCCTGCTGGTCTTCGTGCTGCTGATCGCGCTGTGGTGCGTGGCCGGAGCCTGGCTGGGCGGGCATCGGAGGGTGATCCGGCTGGTCGAACGCGCCGGCGTCTGGCTGATACCGACGATCTTCATCGCCATCGGGCTGGTGATCCTGGTCAGCTCCGGCGTGCTCGGCCGACTGGTCGACCTGCTCGGTTGAGAGGCCGATCAGGCCAGCTCGACCAGTTCGAGCAGGTCGTCGCTCCAGGCGTCCTCGTCGCCGTCGGGCAGCAGGATGGCCCGGTCCGGCTTGAGCGCCAGCACCGCACCCGGGTCGTGGGTGACCAGGACGATCGCGCCGGGGTAGTTGGCGATGGCGTCGAGCACCTGCTCCCGGCTGACCGGGTCGAGGTTGTTCGTCGGCTCGTCGAGCAACAGCACGTTGGCGCCGGAACAGACCAGGGTGGACAGGGCCAGCCGGGTCTTCTCACCGCCGGAGAGCACCCCGGCCGGCTTGTTCACGTCGTCACCGGAGAAGAGGAACGCGCCGAGGATCTTGCGCAGGTCGGTGTCGGACTGCTCGACGGCGGCGGCCCGCATGTTCTCCAGCACCGTCCGCTCCACGTCCAGCGTCTCGTGCTCCTGGGCGTAGTAGCCCAGCCGCAGGCCGTGACCCGCGTGCACCTCGCCGGTGTCCGGGCTGAGCAGACCGCCGAGCATCCGCAGCAGGGTCGTCTTGCCGGCGCCGTTGAGCCCGAGGATGGCCACCCGGGAGCCGCGGTCGACCGCGACGTTGACGTCGGTGAAGATCTCCAGCGACCCGTACGACTTGGAGAGGCCGGTCGCGGTGAGCGGGGTCTTGCCGCACGGCGCGGGGTTGGGGAAACGCACCTTGGCCACCCGGTCGGCGACCCGCACCTCCTCCAGGCCGGAGATCAGCTTCTCGGCACGGCGGGCCATGTTCTGCGCGGCCACGGTCTTGGTGGCCTTGGCCCGCATCTTGTCGGCCTGCGCCATCAGCGCGCCGGCCTTCTTCTCCGCGTTGGCCCGCTCCCGGCGGCGGCGCCGCTCGTCGGTCTCGCGCGCCTCCAGGTACGCCTTCCAGCCCAGGTTGTAGACGTCGATGACCGACCGGGTCGCGTCGAGGAACCAGACCTTGTTGACCACCGACTCCAGCAGCGCGCCGTCGTGGGAGATCACGATCAGGCCGCCCTTGTGATTGGCGAGGAAGCCCCGCAACCAGGTGATCGAGTCGGCGTCGAGGTGGTTGGTGGGCTCGTCGAGCAGCAGGATGCCGCCGCCGTTCTCGCCCGCGTCGCGGAACAGGATCCGGGCCAGCTCGATGCGCCGACGTTGACCACCGGAGAGGGTGCCGATGGTCTGCGCGAGCGCCCGGTCCGGTAGGCCGAGGTTGGCGCAGATCCGCGCGGCCTCAGCCTCGGCCGCGTACCCACCCAGGGCGGCGAACTGGTCCTCCAGCGCGCCGTACCGACGGACAAGCTTCTCGTTGGCGTCCTCGGCGAGCCGGGCCTCGATCTCCTGCATCTGCGCCATCAGCACGTCCAGGCCGCGCGCGGAGAGCACCCGGTCGCGGCCGGTGACCTCCAGGTCGCCCGTGCGCGGGTCCTGCGGCAGGTAGCCGATGGCGCTGCGCTGGTCGATCTGGCCGCCGTACGGCTGCCCCTCTCCGGCGAGCACCTTCAGTGTGGTGGTCTTGCCGGCGCCGTTACGACCGACCAGGCCGATCCGATCACCGGGCTGCACGCGCAGGGTGGTGTCGGACAGCAGGATCCGGGAACCGGCACGCAGTTCCAGGCCGGTGGCAGTGATCATGTTTGCGGGCTCGCTCTCGGGGTTCGGAAGGCTGACTCGGGGCACGCGAAACGGCCGGCGGGCTCAAGGGGCCCGACGGCGCGGGGCGGTTCAGCCTTCGCAGCGCAGCACCCGACAAGTGTACCGGGCGCCGCCGGAGGGCCCGCCCGGATTACCAATCAAGATCATCGGGTACGGGAACGCCTGTCCGGACCCCATCCGGCACTCGATGGACGAAACGACACACAACAGACACTCACCGACATACGGCGATCGGGGTCACCATGGAACTCAACGAGCGGGCCGAAATCGACACCTCCCAGGTCAACGACGTGGGCCGTGGTGGCGGATCCGGCGGCGGCATCGGCATCCCCATCCCCGGTGGCGGCGGCCGAGGCGGCATCATCGGCATCGTGGTGGCCGTCCTCGTCGCCCTGCTCGGCGGCGGGTTCGGCCTCAACGCCATGACCAACGGCGACGAGAGCGGGCAGGGCGGCGGCACCGACCTGGAACAGTTGTGCTCCACCGCGAACCCCGAGCGTCTTGACGACGCGCGCTGCCGCAACGCGCTCTACGTCAACAGCATCCAGGCCTACTGGCAGAAGGCGTACCCCAACCTGGGCAGAAGCGACTACGAGCCCACCATCACCAACTTCTTCCAGCAGGCCGTGAACACCGGCTGCGGGCAGGCCGACTCCGGCGTCGGCCCGTTCTACTGCCCCGCCGACCGGAAGGTCTACATCGACCTGAGCTTCTACGACGAGCTGGCCTCCCGCTTCGGTGCGAAGGGTGAGTTCGCCCAGCCCTACGTGCTCGCCCACGAGTACGGCCACCACATCCAGAACCTGCTCGGCACCAACGCCAAGGCCGGCCAGGGCGACCAGAGCGGCCCCCGCTCCGCCTCCGTACGCCTGGAGTTGCAGGCCGACTGCTACGCCGGCGCCTGGGCCAAGCACGCCACCGAGAGCAAGGACAAGACCGGCCAGGAGCCGCTCTTCAAGTCCATCACCCAGGCCGACATCAGCGAGGCCGTGCAGGCCGCCGAGGCGATCGGCGACGACAGCATCCAGGAACGCTCCGGCGGCCGGGTCAACCCCGACCAGTTCACCCACGGCACGTCCGAGCAGCGCAAGCGCTGGTTCACCCAGGGCTACGACCTCGGCGACCCGAAGATCTGCGACACGTTCGGCACCGACCAGCTCTGACCAGTTCCGAGATCGTGGCAGGCCCTCTCCGGCGGGCCTGCCACGATCTGTTCGGGGCACCAGACGGTGTCGCCGACGGCGCTTCCCGGTCAGGTGAGCCGCGACACCTGGTAGTGGCCGATGAGCCAGTCGTCGCCTACCCGCCGCAGCAGCACACCGAGGTTGACGGTCAGGGCCGGCCGGTCGGTGAAGCCGAACTCCACCTCCAGGTAGCCGAGGACCACGTCGTCGGCGAGACGGCGAATCTCCCGGACGTCGTACGCGGCGGTCAGGCCGAGCGGCTGGCCGGCGTAGTACGCGGCGACGCCGGCACGACCGACCGAGTACGGCTGCAACCCCTGGAAGATTGCGTCTTCGGTGAAGCACGCCGCGACCCGATCGGGCTCGTGAGCGTCGACAGCCGACTTCCAGCGGTCGAGGACGGTACGCAGGATCTGGGCCTCGGACATGATGATCTCCCTGTTGGCGACGTGCCCCGTAACGTGCCTGTCGTGCTCGCCCACCCACGGGGCGAGCCCCGCCAGGCTCAGCGCGGCGGTTGACCCGGGTCGTTCGGGTGCGGCGTCAACGGCGTCACGGTCTCGCGCCGCCAGGCACGCAGCGGCATCGACGCGAGCACCGCCTCCAACTCGTCGGCGTCGTCGGCCCGGAACAGCCCCCACGTACGCCACTCCCCCGGCGCCAGCGGTGGCCGCCACAGCCGCAGGAGACTGCCTTGCGCCGTCAGCTCGGCCGAGCGCGCCGCCTCTCGCGCGCGCATCTCAGCGACCCCGTCCTCCGACGTTCCGGGCGGCACCGTCGTCACCATGTCAACCAGAAACTCCACGCGCCCATCCTCCGGCCGCCCGCCGGGCAGCGCGCCGGGAACCCCGTTTTGCGTGGCGGTCGTCTCCCCTCCGACCTGGTCGGCGGAGGCCGAGGTCAGTCGGGGTCGCGCAACCGGATCCGGACCGCGCGGGCCGCGCCCACCGCCGCGAGCAGCACCGCGTGCCGGGGCTCCGGCACGTCGAGCAACCGCTCCGCCCGCAACGGCACGAGCGGGGCCAACCGTCGGTCGGCGAGCACCCCGTCCACGGCCCGCCGGTCACCGCCGCAGACCAGCGCGGTGAGCGTCGCCGCCGCCGGCAACAGCAGCCGTACGGCCAGGTCCGCCGCGTCGCCCAGCGCGGCCTTCGCCTGATTGTCGCGCCGGCGGGCGAACCGGTGCTGTGACCATCCCCCCGCGGCGGTGCGCCCCTGCACGTACCGGGTGTCCACCTTGGAGCTGACGAGGTCGGCACCCTCGGCCACCCCGATCGCCACCGCACCCTTACGGGCCAGCAGCAGACCGATCCGACGCGGCGTGACGGCGGAGGCCACGAACCCGGCCACATCCGCGCCGCTCGGCGCGCCCGGTGGGGCGTACAGCTCGGCGGTCGCCCCGTCCGGGGCGGCGAGCAGCAGGCCGTACTCCTGTGTGCTGGTGGTGGGCGGGCCGTGCCGGTCGGCGAAGCCCTCGACCCAGCGGCCGACGCGGGCCGGATCGACCTCGACCCACCGGCCTCCGCCGGCTGCGGGTCGACTGGTCACCGCCCGACCGTACGGCACCGCGAGCCCGCCCGGCCCCCCGGGCGGGCTCCCCGACCCGACAGCCCGGCACGGCACGGCACGGCGCGGCACAGCCCGTCCCGTCCCGGCACGGCACGGCGCGGCACGGCGCGGCACGGCGCGGCACAGCCCGTCCCGGCACGGCGCGGCACAGCCCGTCCCGGCCCGGCCCGGCACGGGACGGCGCGGCACGGCGCGGCACGGCCCGGTCCGGCCGGGTAACCGTTCAGCTGGGCAGTAGCGCGGCCACCGCCAACGCGGCGATGAGCGCGCTGGAGACCAGGCCGGTGACCAGCCGGCCACGCGGCCCGGTCAGCGCCCGGCCGACCACCGTGCCGCCGCCGGCGATGACCAGTTGCCAGCTCGCCGACGCCAGGAACACCCCGGCCACGAAGAGCGCCATGGGCACCACGCCCGCGTCGGTCGTGTCCCGGCGGCCGAGCACCAGCGCGGTGAAATAGAGCACCGTCATCGGGTTCAGCAGGGTCAGGCCGAGCAGTGCCGCGTAGGCCCGCCCCGGAGTGCCCATGCCCCGACCGGCGCGTTCCGCCGGTGGCCGCCGCGAGCGGTGCGTGGACCACGTCCGCCAGAGGCCCTGCCCGGCGAGCCCCAGCAGAACCACGGCGGCGACCACCCGCAGCGGCCCGGAGACCGGCGCGATGACATCGGCCAGCCCGGCACCGCCGAGCACGGCGACGGCCGCGTAGAGCCCGTCGGCCGTCGCCACGGCGAGCGCCGCGGCCGCACCGACCCGGAACGAGGTACGGGCACTGAGCCCCAGGATGAGAATCGCGATCGCGCCGACCGGGATGGCGACGCCGTAACCGGCGACCAGGCCGGCGAGGAACGCCCCGGTCACGGACGTCGGCGGCGGGTCGAGGCTCGTCCGCGGAGCGGCCGCTGTCGACGCACGGCAGTGGCCGCACGGACAGGAACCTGCTTCGGGTACGCCTCAATCACAAGCGCATCCTGCGCGCCGAACCCGCGCCCCCGCCACCGAATTTCCCCGCGCCCCGCCCCGCCCCGCGCCCCGCCCCGCGCCGCGCCCCGCCTCGGCTGGGCTCGGCTCGGCTCGGCCCGGCCCGGCCCGGCTCGGCTCGGCTCGGCCCGGCAAGATCGTGCTCGAACCAGGATGTAGTGGCCTCGGCAACGCACCGAGGCCACTACATCAATGATCGAGCGCGATCTTGAGCTAATGATCGAGCGCGGCACCCGGATGGGTGCCGCGTTCGACGAAGTGGTTCGGGTCAGACGTTGAAGCCGAGGGAACGGAGCTGGTCCCGACCCTCGTCAGTGATCTTGTCCGGACCCCACGGCGGGAGCCACACCCAGTTGATCCGGATGTCGCTGACCAGGCCACCACCGGGGCCGGTGGTCAGCGCCTGCCGGGTCTGGTCCTCGATGACGTCGGTCAGCGGGCAGGCCGCCGACGTGAGCGTCATGTCCAGGGTGGCGACGTTCTCCTCGTCGACGTGTACGCCGTACACGAGGCCCAGGTCGACCACGTTGATGCCGAGCTCCGGGTCGACGACGTCCTTCATCGCCTCCTCGATATCGGCGATCATGGCCTTGCTGACGCCGCCCGCAGGGGCAGCGGCGTCAGCGCTTCCATCGGTCGTCGCCGCCTCGGCCTGCGGCACGACGGTGGTGTCACCGGCCTCCGGCGTCGCCTCAGTAGCGGTGTTCTCGCTCATGCCGTCCCTCCGCATCGCTTCGTGATGCCACCAGGCACCACGGTGTCATTCGCTCGCTGACGCACGGTCACGCCTTCACCTCCGGGCTCACGCCCACACCGGCGCGTGCCGCGGCGTCCTTGAACGCCATCCACGGCAGCAGCGCGCACTTGACCCGGGCCGGGTAACGGGCCACGCCCGCGAAGGCAACCCCGTCACCGAGCACGTCCTCGTCGGGCGTGACCTGGCCACGTCCGGACATCAACTCGACGAACGCCTCGTGCACCTCGAATGCTTCCCCGGTGCCCCGACCGCGCAGCAACTCGTGCAGCACGCTCGCCGAGGCCTGGCTGATCGAGCAGCCCATCCCGTCGTACGAGATGTCATGCAGCACCGTGCCGTCGGTGGCCACCCGGACGGTGACCTCGTCACCGCAGGTGGGGTTGACGTGGTGCGCCTCCGCGACCCGGTCGTCCGCGTCGTCGGCGTCGCGCAGGCCACGCCCGTGCGGGTGCTTGTAGTGGTCCAGGATGATCTCCTGGTAGAGCTGGTCGAGCTGCACCATCAGTCGAACACCTTCCGCACCTGCTCCAGACCGGCCACCAGAGCGTCGATCTCCTCCGTGGTGGTGTAGAGGTAGAACGAGGCCCGGGTCATGGCCGGGACGCCGAACCGGCTGCACACCGGCTTGGCACAGTGGTGGCCCACCCGCACCTGCACACCGAGCGAGTCGAGCACCTGACCCACGTCGTGCGGGTGCACGTCACCCAGCGCGAACGAGATGGTGCCGCCGCGGCCCACCGGCACGGTCGGGCCGAAGATCCGCAGGTCCGGCACCGAACCGAGAGCGTCCAGCGCGTACGCCGTCAGCTCCTTCTCGTGCCACTGGATGGCCCGCATCCCGACGCCGGTGAGGTAGTCGACCGCCGCACCGAGCGCGACCGCCTCGGCGATCGGCGGGGTGCCCGCCTCGAAGCGGGCCGGCGGCGCGGCGAACGTCGAGCCGGCCATGGTGACCGTCTCGATCATCGAGCCGCCGCCCATCACCGGCGGCATGGCCGCCAGCAGCTCACCGCGACCCCAGAGCACACCGATGCCGGTCGGGCCGCACATCTTGTGGCCGGTGAAGACGATGTAGTCGGCGTCCAGGTCGACCACGTCGATGGGCAGGTGCGGCACGGACTGCGAGCAGTCCAGCAGCAGCAACGCGCCCACCTCGCGGACCCGGGCGGTGATCCGGGAGGTCGCGTTGACGGTGCCGAGGATGTTGGACGTGTGCACCAGCGAGACGATCTTCGTCCGTTCGGTGACCAGATCCTCCAGGCCCGACTCGTCCAGCCGGCCCTGGTCGGTGACCGGGAACCAGCGCAGGGTCGCGCCGGTGCGCTCGCAGAGCAGCTGCCACGGGACGATGTTCGAGTGGTGCTCCATCTCGGAGATCACCACCTCGTCGCCGGGGCCGAGCCGGAACCGGGGGTCGCCGTCCGGACGCAGCGAGGCGTTCGAGAAGGCGTACGCCACGATGTTGATCGCCTCGGTGGAGTTCTTCGTGAACACCACCTCGTCGACGCTCGGCGCGTGAATGAACGCGGCGATCTTCGCCCGCGCCCCCTCGTACGCCTCGGTGGCCTCGGTGCCCAGGGTGTGCACCGAGCGCGACACGTTGGCGTTGTGCCGCGCGTAATGCTCGTCGAGCACGTCGAGCACCTGGCGGGGTTTGTGCGAGGTGTTGGCGCTGTCGAGGTAGACCAGCGGGTGTCCGTTGATCTCCCGACCGAGGATCGGGAAGTCGGCGCGCACCCGGGCCACGTCGAAACGCGGCACGTCGTCGTACTGCGGCATCCCCTCAGGGATCGCGATGCTGGTCATCTCGGCAGCGCCTCTCCCGCTCAGGCCTTGGCCGTGCCGGCCCCGGCGGCGTACCGCTCGTAGCCCTCGGCTTCGAGCTTCTCGGCCAGCTCCGGGCCGCCCTGCTCGACGATCCGGCCGGCCACGAAGACGTGCACGAAGTCCGGCTTGATGTAGCGCAGGATCCGGGTGTAGTGGGTGATCAGCAGCACGCCGGTGTCGCCGGTGTCGCGGACGCGGTTGACGCCCTCGCTGACCACGCGCAGCGCGTCCACGTCGAGACCGGAGTCGGTCTCGTCGAGGATCGCGATCTTCGGCTTGAGCAGCTCCAGTTGGACGATCTCGTGCCGCTTCTTCTCACCGCCGGAGAAGCCCTCGTTGACGTTGCGCTGGGCGAACGCCGGGTCCATCTGGAGGCGCTCCATCGCGCCGCGCAGCTCGCCGCCCCAGGTGCGCAGCTTCGGCGCCTCGCCGTCGATGGCGGTCTTCGCGGTACGCAGGAAGTTCGCCACCGAGACGCCGGGGACCTCGACCGGGTACTGCATGGCCAGGAAGAGGCCGGCGCGCGCCCGCTCGTCGACGGTCATGGCCAGCACGTCCTCGCCGTCGAGCGTGACGGTGCCGCCGGTGATCTCGTACTTGGGGTGACCGGCGATCGAGTACGCCAGGGTGGACTTGCCGGAGCCGTTCGGGCCCATGATCGCGTGAGTTTGACCCGACTTCACGGTCAGGTCGACACCGGCCAGGATCGGCTTGAGCTCACCCTCGGGCAGCTTGACCGACACCTTCAGGTCGCGGATCTCCAGGGTGCTCATTATCGGGTCACTCCATTACTCGGCGTCAGGCTGAGGTAGATGTCGCCGTCGCGAACTTCGACGGGGTAGACGGGGACGGGTTCGGTGGCGGGCAGGCCGGTCGGCTCGCCGGTACGCAGGTCGAAGCGCGAGCCGTGCAGCCAACACTCCAACGTGCAGCCGTCGACCTCACCCTCGGAGAGCGCGACAGCGGCGTGCGAGCACTCGTCGTAGGCGGCGTAGAACTCGCCGTCCTCGCCGTGCACCAGCGCGATCGGCGTGCCGTCGACGTCCGCGCTGATCGCGGTGCCCTTCGGCACGTCCTCGGCGGAGCAGATTCGGATCATCAAGCGCCCGCCTTGGTCAGCCGGGCCTCGATCGCGTCGCCGAGGCTCTCGCGCAGCGGCTCCACCGGGATCTTGTTGATCAGCTCGGCGAAGAAGCCCCGAACCACCAGCCGGCGGGCTTCGCTCTCCGGAATTCCCCGGGCCATCAGGTAGAACAGCTGCTCGTCGTCGAAGCGGCCGGTCGCGCTGGCGTGGCCGGCGCCGGCGATCTCGCCGGTCTCGATCTCCAGGTTGGGTACGGAGTCCGCCCGCGCGCCGTCGGTGAGCAGCAGGTTCCGGTTGATCTCGTACGTGTCGGTGCCGGTCGCCTCGGCCTGGATGAGCACGTCACCCACCCAGACCGTGTGTGAGCTCTCGCCCTGCAGGGCGCCCCGGTAGCCGACGTAGCTGCGGCAGTCCGGCACGTTGTGGTCGACCAACTGCCGGTGCTCCAGGTGCTGGCCGGCGTCGGCGAAGTAAACCCCGTACAGCTCTGCCTCACCACCGCGGCCGGTGTATTCCACGCTGGTGAACTGCCGGACCAGGTCGCCGCCGAGGGTGACCTGGATGTGGATGACCTTGGCGTCCCGACCCAGCTTGATCTTCAGGTGCTGGGCCTGGACCGCGTCGTCGGCCCAGTCGGCGACCGTGACCAGCGTCAGCTTCGCGCCGTCGGCCACGGCGACCTCGACGTTGTCGGCCAGGGTGGCCGACCCGACGTGCTCCAGCACCACTGTCGCCTCGGCGAACCGACCCACCTCGACGAAGGTGTGACCGAACGCCGGCTGCTCGACACCCTCGCCGATCACCCGCAGACGCACCGCCTCGCCGAGCACCACGTCGGGGGCGACCCGCAGCAGCAGGGCGTCGGCGGCGGCGCCGTAGGCCAACGCGCTGACCCGGTCGACCGGGATCAGCACACTGCCGACCCGCTCGTCGTCCCGGCCGACCCGGGTGATGGCGACGCCCTCGGGCAGGTCGCCGTACTCGTGTCGGACCGTGCCGGTCGCGGCCGGCGCCTCGGCAGTCAGACCGCGGAGGCGCTTGAGCGGGGTGAAGCGCCACTCCTCCTCCAGGCCGGTGAGGGCCGGGAAGTCGGCGACATCGTACGAGCGCAGCGCCTGCGACTTGGTGCTGGGCGGCGGCGCGGAAGCCTGGGTAGTCATTTCTTCCTTGGTCTGTTCTACGACGACGGTGTCAGGTGCTCGGTCCGGCGGGCGGCGTCAGCCGACCGCGCCCTCCATCTGAAGCTCGATCAGACGGTTGAGCTCCAGGGCGTACTCCATCGGGAGCTCCTTGGCGATCGGCTCGATGAAGCCGCGCACGATCATGGCCATCGCCTCGTCCTCGCTCAGGCCCCGGCTCATCAGGTAGAAGAGCTGGTCGTCGCTGATCTTGGAGACGGTCGCCTCGTGCCCCATCGACACGTCGTCCTCGCGGATGTCGACGTACGGGTAGGTGTCCGAGCGGGAGATGGTGTCGACCAGCAGCGCGTCGCACTTGACCGTGCTCCGGCTGTGGTGCGAACCCTCCAGCACCTGCACCAGACCGCGGTACGAGGTGCGGCCGCCGCCACGGGCGATCGACTTCGACACGATGGTGCTGCTCGTGTGGGGGGCCGCGTGCACCATCTTGGCGCCGGCGTCCTGGTGCTGGCCCTCGCCGGCCATCGCCACCGAGAGCACCTCACCCTTGGCGTGCTCGCCGGTCATGTAGACCGCCGGGTACTTCATGGTCACCTTGGAGCCGATGTTGCCGTCGACCCACTCCATGGTCGCGCCCTCGTGGCAGACGGCGCGCTTGGTGACCAGGTTGTAGACGTTGTTCGACCAGTTCTGGATGGTCGTGTAGCGGCAGCGCGCGTTCTTCTTGACGATGATCTCCACGACCGCGCTGTGCAGCGAGTCGGAGGAGTACAGCGGCGCGGTGCAGCCCTCGACGTAGTGCACGTACGCACCCTCGTCGACGATGATCAGCGTCCGCTCGAACTGGCCCATGTTCTCCGTGTTGATCCGGAAGTAGGCCTGCAGCGGGATCTCGACGTGCACGCCCTTCGGCACATAGATGAACGAGCCACCGGACCACACGGAAGTGTTCAGGGCGGCGAACTTGTTGTCGCCGACCGGGATCACCGTGCCGAAGTACTCCTTGAAGACGTCCTCGTGCTCGCGCAGCGCCGTGTCGGTGTCCAGGAAGAGGACGCCCTGCTCCTCAAGGTCCTCACGGATCTTGTGGTAGACGACCTCGGACTCGTACTGCGCCGCGACACCGGCGACCAGCCGCTGCTTCTCCGCCTCCGGGATGCCCAGCCGGTCGTAGGTGTTCTTGATGTCCTCGGGCAGGTCCTCCCAGCTGGTGGCCTGCTTCTCGGTGGACCGCACGAAGTACTTGATGTTGTCGAAGTCGATCCCGGTGAGGTCCGCGCCCCAGGCCGGCATCGGCTTACGGCCGAACAGCCGCAGGCCCTTCAGCCGCAGGTCGAGCATCCACTCCGGCTCGTTCTTCTTGGCCGAGATGTCCCGCACCACCGCCTCGTTGATGCCGCGCTGGGCGACCGCCCCGGCGGCGTCCGGGTCGGACCAGCCGTACTCGTACCGACCCAGGGCGGCGAGCTGCTCTTCCTGGGTCAGGGGCTGGACGATCTGCTCGGTCATCTATCTGTCCTCACAGTGGTGACGGGATTACCGGATTGAGCGCGGCCCGGCTGGGTCGGGATGTGCGTGGTGCACACCCCGTCGCCGTGCGCAATGGTGGCCAGACGCTGCACGTGGGTGCCGACCAGACGGGAGATAACCGCGGTCTCGGCCTCGCACAGCTGGGGAAACTCGGCGGCCACGTGCGCCACCGGGCAGTGGTGCTGACAGAGCTGGCCGCCTGAGGCGATCGTGGTCGCGTTGGCAGCGTAACCCTCGGCGGTGAGCGCTGCGGCGAGTGCCTCGGCTCGGGCGAGAGGGTCGTCGCCGGCGTCCTCCATGGCCGTCCGACAACGGGACTCGAGCGCCGACACCTGCTCGGCGGCGAACGCCTCGACGGCGTCCGAGCCGCCGCTGCGGGCGATCCAGCGCAGCGCGGCGGTGGCCATGTTGTCGTAGTGGTGTGTGCCACAGCGGACCCGAGCGGCCTCGGTCAGCAGGAACACCTTGGCCGGGCGCCCCCGACCGCGGCTGCCCCGCACGGTCTGCTCGCGGGCGTACACGTCACCGTCGGCGAGCATGGCGTCCAGGTGCCGGCGGATCGCCGCCGGGCTGAGCCCGAGCGTCGCGCCAAGCTGCGCGGCGGTGGTGGCGCCCTGTTCCAGCAGCAACTGGGTGACCCGATCCCGGGTGGAGATCTCGGCCACCGCCGACCCGGCAAGGCCGGCCGGCGTGCTCACGGCGGGAGCGGACACGGGCTCACCGAGGGCCGGTACGGCCGTCGGTTGGTGCCCGGAGAGCGCCGCCGCGTTTTTCACAACGCCAACGTTACGTAATTACCCGGAGGGCCGCAAACCCGGGCCCCGGTGATCCGAACCACCGAGCCGGCGGAGTCGGACGAACCGCGACCACTACGGTGCGTAGGATTTGCGCCGTGAACCGAATCGTCCGTCCGGTCTCCGGCATCCTGCTGCGCCGTCTCGCGCTCGCCTCGATCATCGCGAACGTGGGCATCGTCGTCACCGGCGGGGCCGTCCGGCTGACCGCCTCGGGCCTCGGCTGCCCCACCTGGCCCCGGTGCACCGACGCGTCGTACGTCACGACGTCGGAAATGGGCGGGCACGGGGTGATCGAGTTCGGCAACCGGATGCTGACCTTCGCGGTAGGCCTGATCGCGCTGGCCACGGTGCTGGCCGTCCTGGCACACCGGCCGCGCCGGCCCGGGCTGCTGGCGCTCGCCGTCGCCGTCTTCCTCGGCATTCCCGCCCAGGCGGTGATCGGCGGCTTCACCGTGCTCACCAACCTCAACCCGTGGGTGGTCGGGCTGCACTTCCTCGCCTCGATGGCGGTGATCGCCGCCGCGTACGCCCTCTGGCGGCGCATCGTCGACCCCGACGGCCCGGCCGTGGCCGTGGTGCCCGCACCGCTGCGCACGCTGGCCCGGATCACCACCGGCGTCAGCGTCGCGGTGCTGGTCGTCGGCACCTGGGTCACCGGCAGCGGCCCGCACGCCGGCGACCACGGCGCTGCCCGCAACGGTCTGGACCCGGAGTCGATCTCCCAGGTGCATGCCGACGGGGTCTTCCTGCTGATCGGCCTCTCGGTGGCGCTCATCTTCGCGTTCCGCGCCGTCGGCGCCCAGCGGGCCACCCGCGCCGCGATCATCCTGGTCGCCGTGGAGTTGGGTCAGGGCCTGATCGGCTTCGTGCAGTACTTCACCCACGTGCCGGCGCTCCTGGTCGGCGCGCACATGCTCGGCTCCTGCCTGGTGCTGCTGGCCAGCCTGGCGGTGCAGTGGTCCACCCGGGAACGCCGCCCGGTGGGGCCGGCGCCCCGGTCCGCCCCGACCGACGCCGCCACCCCGGTACCGGTCACCGCCTAGCAAGCCCCCGCCCGGACACCCGCCGCCCGCCTCGGGCACCTCACGCCCCCACGCCCACCTCGGGCACCTCGGGCACCTCACGCTCCGACGCCCCACGCTCCCACCCCACCCCACCCCACCTCACGCCCCACGCCCCACGCCGGGCCGCCCGCGCCCGGCGCCAAGATCGTGCTCGAACCAGGAAGTAGTGGCCTGGTGACGCGCCAACACCACTACAACCAGGAAATTGCGCGATCTTGGCGAGGCCTGCGGCGCTGACGTGGCAGCGTGCGCGCCGCACGGACCTGGCGGGTGGGCGCCGCACCATCTTGGCGAGGCCCGCGGAGCGCTGACGTGGCAGCGTGCGCGCCGCACGGACCTGGCGGGTGGGCGCCGCGCGATCTTGGTGAGGGCTTGTGGCCCGGCGGGGGTCAGGCTTTGCGGGTCAGGTGGCTGGCGATCGCATCGGCGAGGCGGTCGGGGGCGCCGTCCGCGTACCCGATGAAGAGCGACGGCTCGGTCAGCTCCAGCTCGACCAGGACCGGCTCGCCGTCCGGGCCGGGGATCAGGTCGACCCGGGCGTAGAGCAACTGTCGGGTGCCACCGGGCACCGCCGCGAGGGTCCGCTCGGCCACCGCCAGCTGTTCGGGTCGGGCGGTGCGGGCGGTGATCTCTTCGGCCTTGTAGAGCCCGTCCGGGCCGAGGTCCGGCCCGGTCAGCATCGGGCCCTTGCGGATCGCGTGGCTGAACGCGAGCCCCTCCGGGCCCGCCAGAAAGAGCAGCGCCGTCTCGCCCTCGGTGTCGACCGCACGCAGGTACGGCTGGACCATGGTCACCCGGCCGGCCGCGGAGAGCCGGCGAACATGCGCGGCGGCCAGGTCCCGGTGTTCCGGGTCGGCCAGGTCGTACCGGCCGGTGTCCTGGCTGCCGGCGCTGACCGAGGGCTTGAGCACGTACTCACCCGTCTCGGCGGGCAGTTGCCAGCTCTCCCCCGGCTCGATCCATGACGTCGGCACGGTCGGCACCCCGCCGGCGCTCAGCTCGGCCAGGTAGCGCTTGTCGGTGTTCCACCGCACCACATCGGCCGGGTTGACCAGCGTGGGCACGGACGCGGCCCATGCGACGAACTCGTCCCGACGCAGGGCGTAGTCCCACGGCGAGCGGAGCACGACGAGGTCGTACGAGGACCAGTCGGCGCCCGGGTCGTCCCAGACGACCGCCTCGGCGGCGATCCCCCGGGCGGTGAGCGGGTCGAGGACGAGACGGTCGTCCGGGTCGAGGTCGGCCAGGTCGGCGCAGGTGACGAGAGCGACCCGGGGTTCCCCCCGGGTCGACTGGTGATCGGTGGTCAATTCAACTGTCTATTCAGCGGGCCATCGTGCGGCGAGCCATCGACCGCCAGAGGTCGTTGCTCGGACGCATCTGGTCCATCAGTTCACGCTCCCAGGCGTTCTCGACGGTGACTCCCGCCTTGGCGCACGCCTCCCGGGCGGTGACGGTGTCGTCGGCGAACTGGTCGCCCCACTCACCGTCGGAACCCACCAGGACGATCCGCGCGCCACGCTTGCCGACGTACTCGATGACCGCCTTCGCGCCGCCGTGTCCGGCGGCGAAAGCCTTGAGGCCCGCGACCAGGCCGTGGTGCGCCTGCTCTGCGGGGGTCTGCTCGGCCGTCAGCGTCGTATCGGAACCATCTGCCATGACGCGAAGCCTAGGCAGAGTTGCACCCCGTCGCGCGAGAACCATGAACCTTTTGTGATGCCAATTACCTACAGGTTTAAGGATGACCACAGGTTCGCTGTCCGGTTATATCCGGACTTTTACGCTCAAAGCACACCGGCAAACCAGCCCCGAACCGATCCGAGTTGAGCCGATCCGACTCATGCTGAAAGTTACTCTGATGTGACGTTAAACCCGGACAGTTCATCCATGTCCATGATTAGTCAGTAGATCATCGACACCATTCGCCACCGGGCCGTCCCGGCGGGGCCGGGCAGAGCCGGGCGGTCCCGGCGGGGCCGGGCAGAGCCGGGCGGTCCCGGCGGGGCCGGGCAGAGCCGGGCGAGACCAGGCAGAGCCGGGCGGGACCGGGCAGAGCCGGACGGGTCAGATCAGCGCGTCGAGCGCGACGGCCACGAAGACGATCGTCAGGTACGTCGTCGACCAGTGGAACAGCCGCATCGGCTTGACCGCCTCGCCGCGGGTCGCCCGCCGGCAGAGCCGGTGCGCCTCGACCACGAAGATGGCACCCACCACCAGGGTCGGCACTCCGTAGATCGCGCTGAGCCCCAGTGGCCAGACGGCCAGGGAGGTGAGCACGGTGAGCCACGCGAAGATCAGGATCTCGGCGTTCACCCGGCGGATCGAGGCCACCACCGGCAGCATCGGAATGCCGGCCCGGGCGTAGTCGTCCTTGTACTTCATGGCGAGCGGGTAGAAGTGCGGCATCTGCCAGAAGAAGACCACCGCGAAGAGCCCCCACGCGGCCGGTGCCAACGAGCCCGTCACCGCCGCCCACCCGATCAGCACCGGGGCCGCCCCGCAGGCGCCGCCCCAGAAGGTGTTCGTCGGGGTGGAGCGCTTGAGCCACAGGGTGTAGACGAGGTCGTAGTAGGCGATCGCGGCGAGGGTCAGCCCGGCGGCCAGCAGATTGGTGAACGCCGCCATCAGAGCGACCGACACCGCCGCCAGCACCAGACCGAAGATCAACGCGCTGCGCGGCGACACGGTGTGCGCCGGCAGCGGCCGACGCTTGGTCCGCCGCATCAGCTGGTCGATGTCGCGATCGATGTAGCAGTTGAGCACGCTGGCCGCGCCGGCGGCGAGCGAGCCACCGATCAGCACGATGGCCATCAACCACAGCGACGGCAGCCCACCCTCGGCGAGCATCATCGCCGGGATGGTGGTGACCAGCAGCAACTCGACGATCCGCGGCTTGGTGAGCGCCACGTACGCCGAGATGACCCCGCGTACGTCCCGCCGGGCCACCGGGCCCTCGGCCGCCCGCGCCGGGTGTTGCCCGGCCGGGTTGCTCGCGGGGCGCTCGGTGATCATGCTCACGGATTGCCACCTTCCGGCATCGGGCACGGGGAGATCGGATCGGTCGGGACCACATGGTCCGCATACCGACCCACACACTACGCGTCGTCGTTTTGGCTGCCCGGCCGACCCGACAACGGTGCGGGCCGTCACACCACCGGGTTGAACCGAGCATCCGGATGGTCACGTAGCGCACACCATGCGCAGATCCCTGGGCGCACGTTTAGGGACGCTCGATAAGGTCATCGGTGAGGGTTCCGCCCATCTGCCGAGGAGCACAACCATCGTGGCTGTTAAACGACCCGAGCACTCCGCACTGAACTGGTCCGACCTCGATCGCCGGGCCGTCGACACCGTCCGCGTGCTGGCCATGGACGCCGTAGAGAAATCCGGCAACGGCCACCCGGGCACCGCGATGAGCCTCGCGCCCGCGGCGTACCTCCTGTTCAACCGCGTCATGCGGCACAACCCGGCCGACCCGAACTGGCCCGGTCGCGACCGGTTCGTTCTCTCCGCCGGGCACTCCAGCCTGACGCTCTACATCCAGCTGTTCCTCTCCGGTTACCCGCTGAGCCTGGACGACCTGAAGTCGCTGCGGCAGTGGGGCTCGCAGACGCCGGGGCACCCCGAGCACGGGCACACCCCGGGCGTGGAGACCACCACCGGCCCGCTCGGGCAGGGTCTGGGCAACGCGGTCGGCATGGCCATGGCGGCCCGCCGTGAGCGCGGCCTGTTCGACCCCGAGGCCGAGCTCGGCGCGTCCGTCTTCGATCACGACATCTGGTGCATCGTCTCCGACGGCGACATCGAGGAGGGCATCAGCCACGAGGCCAGCGCCCTCGCCGGGCACCAGCAGCTGGGCAACCTCACGGTGATCTACGACGACAACGAGATCTCCATCGAGGACGACACCCGGATCGCCAAGAGCGAGGACGTGGCCGCCCGCTACGAGGCGTACGGCTGGCACGTGCAGACCGTCGACTGGCGCACCGGGGACGCCGACCAGGGCGACTACCACGAGGACGCCGAGGCGCTCTACGCGGCGCTGCTGGCCGCCAAGGCGGAGACCGGCCGCCCCTCCTTCATCGCGCTGCGCACCATCATCGGCTGGCCCGCGCCCAACAAGCAGAACACCGGCAAGATCCACGGCTCGGCGCTCGGCGCCGACGAGGTTAAGGCCACCAAGCGGATCCTCGACTTCGACCCGGAGCAGACCTTCCAGGTCGACGAGGAGGTGCTCAGCCACGCCCGCACCGTGATGAGCCGCGGCTCCGACGCCCAGCAGGCGTGGACCACCTCGTTCGACGCCTGGAAGAAGGCCAACCCGGAGCGCACCGCGCTCTACGAGCGGCTGGCTGGCCGCGTACTCCCCGACGGCTGGACCGACGCGTTGCCGGTCTTCCCCGCGGACGCCAAGGGGGTGGCCACCCGGGCCGCCTCCGGCAAGGTGCTGGAGGCGCTCGCGCCGGTGCTCCCGGAGCTGTGGGGCGGCTCGGCCGACCTGGCCGAGAGCAACAACACCACCATGAAGGGCGAGCCGTCGTTCATTCCGGCCACGCACGCCACCAAGGACTTCCCCGGCCACGAGTACGGCCGCACGCTGCACTTCGGCATTCGTGAGCACGCCATGGGCGCGATCCTCAACGGCATCGCCCTGCACGGCGGCACCCGCCCGTACGGCGGCACGTTCCTGGTCTTCAGCGACTACATGCGTCCGTCGGTGCGGCTGGCCGCGCTGATGAAGCTGCCGGTGACCTACGTCTGGACGCACGACTCGATCGGCCTCGGCGAGGACGGCCCGACCCACCAGCCGGTGGAGCACCTGACCGCGCTGCGCGCCATCCCGGGCCTGGACGTGGTCCGTCCGGCGGACGCCAACGAGACCGCCTGGGCCTGGCGGCAGGCGCTGGAGCACACCGACCGGCCCACCGCCCTGGCGCTGAGCCGTCAGCCGCTGCCGACCATGGACCGCGAGGTCCTGGGCAGCGCGGACGGCGTGGCCAAGGGCGGCTACGTGCTGGCCGAGGCGTCCAACGGCAAGCCTCAGGTGATCATCGTCGGCACCGGTTCCGAGGTGCAGCTCTGCCTGACCGCGCGGGAGCGGCTGGAGGCCGACGGCACCCCGACCCGGGTCGTCTCGATGCCCTGCCAGGAGTGGTTCTACGAGCAGGACGAGGCGTACCGGGAGTCGGTGCTCCCGCGCGGGGTAAAGGCACGGGTGAGCGTGGAGGCGGGCATCGCGATGTCCTGGCGCGCCATCGTCGGTGACCTCGGCGAGAGCGTCAGCCTGGAGCACTACGGAGCGAGCGCCCCGCACACCGTGCTCTTCGAGCAGTTCGGGTTCACCCCCGACCGGATCGTGGCGGCAGCACACGCCTCGCTGGCCCGGGTGGGCGACATCACCGGTTTCACGACCGGCAACTGAGGGAGCGTGGACGGCATGACGGACAAGCTGAATGAGCTCACCGCCGCGGGTGTGGCGGTCTGGCTCGATGATCTTTCCCGGGTGCGGTTGAGCTCCGGCGGGCTGGACCAGCTGCGCCGCGAGAAGCACGTGGCCGGTGTCACCACCAACCCGACGATCTTCGCCAAGGCGCTGAGTGACGCCGACGAGTACAACTGGCAGCTGCGTGACCTCGCCACCCGTGGCGTGGACGTGGAAGAGGCCGTGCGGATGCTCACCACGTACGACGTACGGTGGGCCTGTGACGTGATGCGCCCGTCGTACGACGGCAGCGCCGGCGTGGACGGCCGGGTCTCGATCGAGGTGGACCCGCGCAGCGCACACAACGCGGACAAGACGGTCGCCGAGGCCAAGGCGCTGTGGTGGCTGGTCGACCGGCCCAACCTCTTCATCAAGATCCCGGCCACCGAGGCGGGCCTGTCGGCGATCACCGACACCCTGGCCGAGGGGATCAGCGTCAACGTGACGCTGATCTTCGGTCTGGACCGCTACTCGGCGGTCATGGAGGCTTTCCTGGCCGGTCTGGAGCAGGCCAAGGCCAACGGCCACGACCTGTCGACGATCGGGTCGGTCGCGTCGTTCTTCGTCTCCCGGGTCGACTCCGAGGTCGACAAGAGATTGGATCGGATGGCCGACAAGGCCGCCGACAGCGCGGGCAAAGAGCGCGCGCTGGGACTGAAGGGGCGCGCCGCGGTCGCCAACGCGCAGCTGGCGTACGAGCGCTACACCGAGGTCTTCTCCTCGGACCGCTGGAAGGCGCTCGCCGCCGCCGGAGCGCACCCGCAGCGGCCGCTGTGGGCGTCCACCTCGACGAAGAACCCGGACTACCGGGACGTGATCTACGTCGAGGAGCTGATCGCGCCCGGCACGGTCAACACGATGCCGGAGGCGGTCATCCACGCGTACGCCGATCATGGCGAGACGCGCGGCGACACCGTCACCGGTGCCTACGACGCGGCCCGGAAGGTCTTCGCGGACCTGGAGTCGGTCGGGGTGGACATGGCCGACGTGATCGCCACCCTTGAGCGCGAGGGTGTGGAGAAGTTCGAGGCGAGCTGGCAGGAACTGCTCGACGGCGTCAGCAAGTCGCTGGCGGCGGCTGGCACCGGCAAGGGTGCTCCGAACAAGGCGGCCAAGGGCAACGCCAAGGCCGCCGAGAAGGCCGGTGGCGCATGAGCGAGCGCAGTGAGCGAATCAGCAAGCTCAGTGCGATGAGACCTCATGACGGCACGCAGCGAAGCGGAGTGGCGGCATGAGCGATCTTGTTGGAGGGCCGGTGGAGGCAGCCGCCGGGCTCGCCGTGTACGGCGCGGACGCGGTCGACAAGGCCGCGCCCGCCTCGACCCGGGACGCGCTGGTCAAGGCCGGCGTCCCGGGCAAGCTGGCGGGCAAGGACGCGAGCCTGTGGGGTCCGGACGCCGAGGCCGAGGCGAAGGTCCGGTTGGGCTGGGTGGACACCCACCGGCGCAGCCGCGAGCTGCTCGCGCAGTTGGCCGAGCTGAAAGCGGAGCTGGCCGACCTGGATCATGTGGTGCTCGCCGGCATGGGCGGCTCGTCGCTCGCGCCCGAGGTGATCACCCAGACGCTGGGTCGCCCGCTGACCGTGCTGGACACCACCGACCCGGGCCAGGTCCGGGCCGCGCTCGGTGACCGGCTGGAGCGCACCGTCGTGGTGGTGGCCAGCAAGTCCGGGTCGACGGTGGAGACCGACAGCCACCGGCGCGCCTACTGGCAGGCGTTCCTGGATGCCGGGATGACCGAGGCGGAGGCCGGTCGGCACTTCGTCATCGTCACCGACCCGGGTTCGCCGCTGGAGGCCACCGCGACCGAGATGGGCGCGTTCACCGTGCTCGCCGACCCGAACGTCGGCGGCCGGTACTCGGCGCTGACCGCGTTCGGTCTGGTGCCCTCGGCGCTGGCCGGCGTCGAGGTCGCGGAACTGCTCGACCAGGCCGACGCGCTGGCCACTTCGCTCGGCGCGGACCAGAACAACCCGGCGTTGGCGTTGGGCGCCGCCCTGGGCGCCGCGGCCACGCTGGCCCGGGACAAGGTCGCCCTGGTCTCTGACGGCACCGGCATCGACGGGCTCGGCGACTGGGCCGAGCAGCTGATCGCCGAGTCGACCGGCAAGGCCGGGGTGGGCATCCTCCCGGTGGTCGTGGAGTCCCCGCAGAGCCCCGGTGCCACCGGCGCGGACGTGCTGACCATCAGCTACGGCGGCGCGCTGGCCCCCGGTGACATGCCGGGCGGCGGCGCCAACCCGGACGTGGCCGTCAACGGCCCGCTCGGCGCGCAGTTCCTGGCCTGGGAGTACGCCACCGCGGTGGCCGGCGTGGTGCTCGGGATCGACCCGTTCAACCAGCCGAACGTCACGGAGTCCAAGGAGAACACCAACAAGATCCTGGCCTCGGGCCTGCCGGCGGAGACGCCGTCGTTCACCGAGGGCGCGATCGAGGTGTACGCCCCACAGGGCGCCCCCGGGGACCTGGCCGGCGTGCTGCGCTGGCTCCTCGACGGGCTGGGCGACGACGGTTACCTCGCGGTGATGGCGTACCTCGACCGGTTCGCCGACGCCGACGCGGCCCGGCTGCGGCCACTGCTGGCGCAGGCGGGCGGGCGGCCGGTCACCTTCGGCTGGGGTCCGCGGTTCCTGCACTCCACCGGCCAGTACCACAAGGGCGGTCCGCAGGTGGGTAGCTACCTCCAGGTGACCGGCGCGGTCGCCGAGGACCTGGAGGTGCCGGGCAAGCCGTACACCTTCGGTGAGCTGCAGGCGGCGCAGGCTGCCGGGGACCGGCAGGCGCTCGCCGGTCGGGAGCGGCCGGTGCTGCGGTTGCACCTGACCGACCGGGCCGCCGGTGTCGCCCAGCTACTGGACGCGGCCGGTGATCTACGGGCGTGAGGATGGACGACGTGACTGAAGCGGAGCAAGGGGGCGATTCGGTGAACCCGCTGCGCGACCCGCAGGACCGCCGGTTGCCCCGGATCCCCGAGCCGTGCGCTCTGGTGATCTTCGGGGTGACCGGCGACCTCGCCCGTAAGAAGCTGCTCCCCGCGGTCTACGACCTGGCCAACCGAGGGCTGCTGCCGCCGGGCTTCGTGGTCCTCGGTTTCGCGCGCCGCGACTGGGGTGACGGCGACTTCGAGACGTTGGCCTGCGAGGCGGCCCGCAAGCACGCCCGCACCCCGTGGCGAGACGAGGTGTGGGCGCGGCTGGCCGGCAACATCAAGTTCGTCGGCGGGTCGTTCGACGACGATGCCGCCTTCGACACCCTCGCCGAGACGCTCGACGATCTGCGACAGACCCACGGCATCACCGGCAACGCGGCGTTCTACTTCTCCATCCCGCCGGCCGCGTTCCCCGTCGTGCTCAAGCAGTTGGCCCGTACCGGAATGGCCGACAACGACAAGTCCGGCGGTTGGCGCCGGGTCGTGGTGGAGAAGCCCTTCGGCAACGACCTGCCGTCGGCGAAGGCGCTCAACGACCTCGTCGACGACGTGTTCACCCGGCAGGACGTCTTCCGGATCGACCACTACCTGGGCAAGGAGACGGTTCAGAACATCCTCGCCCTGCGGTTCGCCAACAACCTGTTCGAGCCGCTGTGGAACTCCAAATACGTCGACTCGGTGCAGATCACCATGGCGGAGGACGTCGGCATCGGCACCCGCGCCGGCTTCTACGACACCGTCGGCACCGCCCGTGACGTGCTGCAGAACCACCTCCTGCAACTCCTCGCCCTGGTGGCGATGGAGGAGCCGACCAGCTTCGACGCCGACGAGATCCGGGCCGAGAAGCTGAAGGTGCTCAAGGCCATCACCCTGCCCAAGGACGTCGCCCGCGACACCGTCCGCGGCCAGTACCTGCCCGGCTGGGTCGGCGGCGAACGCGCGGTCGGTTACCTGGATGAGCAGGACGTCCCCGCCGACTCCACCACCGAGACGTACGTGGCGGTGCGGCTGGGCATCCAGAACCGCCGCTGGGCGGAGGTGCCGTTCTACATCCGGGCCGGCAAGCGGCTGCCCCGGCGGGTCACCGAGGTCGCCATCATGTTCAAGAAGGCGCCGCACCTGCCGTTCAACGACGCCGACATGGAGTCGCTGGGCAACAACCAGCTGGTCATCCGGGTGCAGCCGGATGAGGGTGTGGTGCTCAAGTTCGGCTCCAAGGTGCCGGGCACGACCATGGAGGTCCGCGACATCGCGATGGACTTCCAGTACGGCGAGGCGTTCACCGAATCCAGCCCCGAGGCGTACGAGCGTCTGGTGCTGGACGTGCTGATCGGCGACCGCACCCTGTTCCCGGACGCGGCCGAGGTCGAGCAGAGCTGGCAGGTGATCGACCCTCTGGAGCACGCCTGGGAGGGCACCACCCCGGAGCCGTACCGGGCCGGCGAGTGGGGCCCCCGGGCCTCCGACGAGATGCTGGCCCGCGAGGGCCGCGCCTGGAGACGAGCATGATCGGGCTGTGGGACACCACCGGCAACGAGGTGGTCAAGGCGCTCGCCGCCGAGCGGCGCAGCGCCGGCGGGGTGGCCAGCGGCATGGCGCTCACCCTGATCGTGGTCGTGGACGAGAAGCGGGTCCGGGAGGCGGAGGCCGCGGCGACGATCGCCGCCGCCGCACACCCGTGCCGGCTCCTGGTGGTGGTGCGCTCGGAGATCGAGCGGGACCGCAACCGACTGGACGCGGAGATCGTGGTCGGTGGCCGGCTCGGCCCGTGCGAAGCGGTGGTCACCCGGATGTACGGTCGGCTGTCCCTGCACGCCGAGTCGGTCGTGATGCCGCTGCTGGTGCCCGACGTGCCGGTGGTCACCTGGTGGCACGGCGAGCCGCCGGCGGAGATCGCCACCGACTTCCTCGGGGTGGTGGCCGACCGGAGGATCACCGACTGCGCGCAGGCCGCCGACCCGGTGGAGGCGCTGCGGCAGCGTGCCCGGGACTACGCCCCGGGCGACACCGACCTGGCGTGGACCCGGATCACCCCGTGGCGCACCCTGGTCGCCGGGGCGTTCGACACCACCAGCGCCCAGGTCACCGAGGCGACAATCGTCGCGCCGCCCACCGACCCGACGGCGGCGTTGATGGCCGGTTGGCTGTCCAGCCGACTCGGCATCACCCCACGTCGGGTGGACAGCAACGAGTTCCCTCGGATGCGGGAGGTGCAGCTCAGCTGCGCCAACGGCGACCAGCTGACGCTGACCCGCGAGGACAGCATGGCCGTTTTTCGGCGGACGGGCCAGGACGACCGGGCCCTGCCGCTGGTCCGCCGCCCGCTCGGCGACGAGCTGGCCGAAGAGCTGCGCCGGCTGGACGCCGACCAGGTGTACGCGGAGGCGCTGGGCGCGACGGCCGGCCTGCGGGGGCTGGAGCAGCGCCCGCCGCAGCGGGTCCACGTCTGGAAGGATCCGGCCACCGCGCAGCGCGCCGAGGCCGGGGTCACCGCCCACGCCGGCACGAGCGGCGAGGGCTGAGCCCAGCCGGGGCACGACGTCGGGCAGGGCCGGTACCCACCGGCCCTGCCCCGCAATCTCCGGGGTTTTTGCCCCACCACCTCGGGCACACCGCCCCGGGCACGACAGCGACCGCCGCGCGGTCGGGAAACGAAGGCGCAACCATGAGTGAGGCGAGTGTCGCGGTCCACGCCGACGCCGACCTGCTGGCGCAGGCCGTGGCGGCCCGGTTGCTGGTGAAGCTGCTCGACGCCCAGGCCGACCGGGGCGAAGCGTCGGTGGTGCTCACCGGAGGTCGGGTCGCCGCCGCCGTGTACCGGGCGGTGGCGGCGCTGCCCGCCCGCGACGCGGTGGACTGGTCCCGGGTCGACGTGTGGTGGGGCGACGAACGGTTCCTGCCCGCCGGTGATCCGGACCGTAACGAGACGCAGGCGCGCGCCGCCCTGCTGGACGTGGTGCCGCTGGACCCGGCCCGGGTGCACGCGATGCCGGTCTCGGACGGCCCGGCCGGCAACGACCCCGAGGCGGCAGCCGCCGGGTACGCGGAGGAGCTGGCCCGCGCCGCCCGGCCCGGGCACGCCACACTGCCGCACTTCGACGTGCTGATGCTGGGCGTCGGCGAGGACGGCCACGTGGCTTCGGTCTTCCCCGAGCACCCGGTGGGCTACGAGACCCGGCCGGTCAGCGCGGTGCGGGGCAGCCCCAAGCCGCCGCCGACGCGGACCACCCTCACCCTGCCGGCGATCAACACCGCCGAGGAGGTCTGGTTGGTGGCCGCCGGCGCCGACAAGGCTCGCGCGGTGGGTATGGCGTTGGCCGGCGCCGGGCCGGTGCAGTTGCCGGCGGCCGGTGTGCACGGTGTGGGCCGCACCCGCTGGCTGTTGGACCGGGCCGCGGCAGCCGATGTACCCGCCCGACTGCGCAGCCTGCGCTGAGCGCGAGGAAGACCCCGCTACTCGCCGCGTCGACGGCGTAGTGCGGCGAGCGCCTCGGCGAGCAGGGCCTCCCCCTCCTCGGCGGTGCGCCGCTCCTTCACGTACGCCAGGTGGCTCTTGTACGGTTCGGCGCGGACCCGGCCCGGCGGGTTCTGCGCGTCCCGGCCGGCGGGCAGGCCGCAGCGGGGGCAGTCCCACAGGGCAGGCGGCTCGACATCAGCGGCGATCCGGATGTCGACCCGGTGGTCGTTACGGCACCAGTAGGTGACGTCCTGTCGGGGGGCGGGTTGGTGCCGCTCGTCCGGGCGCATGGGTGCGGACCCGACCCGGGCACCCCGGATAACGTTGCCATTCGGCACGGCTGCTCGCTCCTGTCGTCGGAGGGGACCCGCCGTCTTCGGGGGTGGTGCGGCGGGCGACGCGGTGCAG
Source organism: Micromonospora sp. CPCC 205558 (assembly GCF_036902955.1). Lineage (NCBI taxonomy): Bacteria > Bacillati > Actinomycetota > Actinomycetes > Micromonosporales > Micromonosporaceae > Micromonospora > Micromonospora sp. CPCC 205558. The sequence goes on along the minus strand of NZ_JBAKHR010000040.1, from coordinate 9,026 downwards.
CGGAGAAAAGCCTGCGCGCGGCCCGCCGAGTGACGGACCGCGCGCAGATTGTACGACTTACTGGGCCTGCTCAGGCGCCGCTGTTCATTTGAAGGCGCAGCCAGAGCCCCAGCCCGATGATCGCGGCGAACCAGACGACGCTCACCAGAACGGTGTAGCGGTCCAGGTTCTTCTCCGCGACCGAGGAGCCGGCGAGGCTGGAGCTGACGCCACCGCCGAACATGCTCGACAGACCGCCACCCTTGCCGCGGTGCAGCAGGATCAGCAGGGTGAGCAGAATGCTCGTGATGACCAGCAACACGATCAACGTGTATGCGAACCAGATCGGCATGGCTGGGGTCAGTTCCTCTCGTAGCGATCCTCGCCCGGTCTGATCGGGCACGGCGGCACCGACCGGCGGACGGGCGGTGTCAAGGATACCGAGCGATCAGCGGGCGATGTGCTCCGGGAACCGGCAGATCTGAGCGAATTCCTCAGCGTCCAGGCTGGCGCCCCCCACCAGGCCCCCGTCCACGTCCGTCTGACTCATGATCGAGGCGATGTTGGACGCCTTGACCGAGCCGCCGTAGAGGACCCGAACCTGGTCGGCGGTCTCCTGGTCGAAACGTGCCGCCAGCCGCTGACGCACCGCCCCACAGACCTCCTGTGCGTCGTCCGGGGTCGCGGTCTTGCCCGTGCCGATCGCCCAGACCGGCTCGTACGCGACCACGACCTGCCGCACCTGCTCGGGGGTGAGACCGGCGAGGCCCCCGTCGAGCTGGTCGGAGCAGTGCGCCACATGGCCGCCCTGCTCGCGGACGTCCAGCCCCTCCCCCACGCAGAGGATCGGCGTCAGGCCGTGCGCCAGCGCCGCCTTGACCTTGGCGTTGACCAGCGCGTCGTCCTCGTGGTGGTAGGCCCGCCGCTCGGAGTGCCCAACCACTACGTACGTGCAGCCGAGCTTGGCCAGCATCGGCCCGGAGATGTCCCCGGTGTACGCGCCGGACGCGTGCGGGGAGAGGTCCTGCGCGCCGTAGCCGATCAGCAGTTTGTCCCCGTCCACCGCGGTCTGCACGGTCCGCAGGTCGGTGAAGGGCGGCAGCACGACCGTCTCGACGTCGGTGAGCTGCTTCTCGGTGAGGCTCGCCGCCAACTTCTGCACCAGCAGGTTGGCCTCGAGGTGGTTGAGGTTCATCTTCCAGTTGCCGGCCATCAACGGCCGGCGGGTGGTGCTCGACATTCAGTTCTCCAGGGCCGCGATGCCGGGGAGGGTCTTGCCCTCGAGGTATTCCAGGGAGGCGCCACCACCGGTGGAGATGTGCCCGAAGGACGACTCGTCCAATCCGAGGGCACGGACCGCCGCAGCGGAGTCACCGCCACCGACGACGCTGAACGCGTCGGCCTTGGTGATCGCCTCGGCGACCCCCCGGGTGCCCGCCGCGAAGGCCGCCATCTCGAACACGCCCATCGGGCCGTTCCAGAAGATCGTCTTCGCCTGGGACAGCGCGGCGCTGAAGCCGGCCACCGTCTCCGGGCCGACGTCCAGGCCGAGCCGGTGGCTCGGGATGCCGTCGACCCGAACCGTGTCGTGCGCCGCGTCCGGAGCGAACGCGTCAGCGACCACCACGTCGACCGGGAGCATGATCTTGCCGCCGGACCGCTCCAGCAGGTTGCGGCAGGTTTCGACCATGTCCTTCTCCAGCAGCGAGGTGCCCACCTCCAGGCCCTGGGCCTTGAGGAAGGTGAAGCACATCCCGCCACCGATGAGCAGCCGGTCGACCGTGGGCAGCAGCGCCTCGATGACGGCGAGCTTGTCGGACACCTTCGACCCACCGAGCACCACCACGTACGGGCGCCCGGGATCACCGGTCAGCTTGGAGAGCACCTCGACCTCACGCAGCACCAGCCGGCCCGCGACGTGCGGCAACCGGGCCGGCACATCGAAGACGCTGGCGTGCTTGCGGTGCACAGCACCGAACGCGTCATCCACATAGGCATCGCCGAACGCGGCGAGCTGGTCGGCGAAAGCGCCCCGCTCGGCCTCGTCCTTGCTGGTCTCACCGGCGTTGAAGCGCAGGTTCTCCAGCAGGGCGACCTGGCCGTCGGCCAGGTCGGCGACTGTGGAACGGGCCGACTCACCGACGGTGTCGGTGGCGAAGTGCACCGGAGCGCCGAGCAGCTCACCGAGCCGCCCGGCGACCGGGCTCAGGCTGAACTGCGGGTCCGGCGTGCCCTTCGGGCGGCCCAGGTGCGAGCAGACGACCACCTTCGCGCCGGCCTCCACCAGCGCGCCGAGGGTCGGCAGCACCGCGCGGATCCGACCGTCGTCCGTGATGGCACCGGTCTGCTTGTCGAGCGGGACGTTCAGGTCGGCGCGCACCAGCACGCGCCGACCCGACACCCCCTCGGCGAGCAGGTCGTCGAGGGTCCGGATGCTCACAGCGACGAACCGACCAGCTTGACGAGGTCGACGAGCCGGTTGGAGTAGCCCCACTCGTTGTCGTACCAGCCGACGACCTTGACCTGGTTGCCGACGACCTTGGTCAGCGGCGCGTCGAAGATGCACGACGCCGGGTCGGTCACGATGTCGGTGGAGACGATCGGGTCCTCGTTGTAGACCAGGATGCCCTTGAGCGGGCCGTCCGCGGCGGCCTTCAGCGCGGCGTTGACCTCGTCCACGGTGGTCTCGCGACCCACGTTGACGGTGAGGTCGGTGACCGAGCCGGTCGGGATCGGCACCCGCAGCGCGTACCCGTCGAGCTTGCCCTTGAGGTCCGGCAGGACCAGGCCGATCGCCTTGGCGGCGCCGGTCGAGGTCGGCACGATGTTCAGCGCGGCGGCCCGAGCCCGACGCAGGTCCGAGTGCGGCGCGTCCTGCAGGTTCTGGTCCTGGGTGTACGCGTGGATCGTCGTCATCAGACCGTGCTGGATGCCGAACGTGTCGTGCAGGACCTTCGCCATCGGGGCGAGGCAGTTGGTGGTGCACGAGGCGTTGGAGATGATGGTGTGCTTCGCCGGGTCGTAGGTGTCGTGGTTGACACCCATGACGACGGTGACGTCCTCGTTCTTCGCCGGGGCGGAGATGATGACCTTCTTGGCCCCGCCGTCGACGTGCGCCTTGGCCTTGGTGGCGTCGGTGAAGAAGCCGGTCGACTCGATGACGACGTCGGCGCCGACCTCGCCCCACGGCAGCTTCGACGGGTCCTTTTCGGCGTACGCCTTGATGGTCTTGCCACCGACGGTGATCTCGTCGGCGGTGGCCTTGACCTCGTACGGCAGACGACCGAGGATGCTGTCGTACTTGAGCAGGTGGGCGAGCGTGCCGTTGTCGGTCAGGTCGTTCACCGCCACGACCTCGATGTCGGCGTCAGACGCCAGCACTGCCCGGAAGAAGTTACGGCCGATTCGGCCAAAGCCGTTGATGCCAACCCGGATGGTCACAGGTCCCATCTCCTCGCGTTCTGGTCCGCCGGCTGCAGACAACGCGCCGGCGGGAATGGTGTGCGCCGACCGTTTGGAGCCGGCCGTCGACGGTTCATCTCGGCCACCCCGCCGCGCGGTCTGAGGACCTGACCGCCCGAGGCGGTGGGCACGACGAGAAGTGCCGGTGTCGGCCCCCTTGCCGTACTCAGCGACCTTATCCGAGCGTGCGAGACCACGCTGCGCCGGGTCGTGCTCCCGGGCGCACCGTGCGGCCCCACCGTCCTATCAGACCACGAGCATGTCGGGCGTGACGGCTGCTTCCGTATCCGGGATGCCAAGGTCGCGCGCCCGCTTGTCGGCCAGCGCCAGGAGCCGGCGGATCCGCCCCGCGATGGCGTCCTTGGTCAGCGGGGGGTCGGCCAGCGCGCCCAACTCCTCCAGCGACGCCTGCCGGTGCTCCAGGCGCAACCGCCCGGCGTCGGTCAGGTGGTTGGGCGCCTCGTCGGCGAGGATCTCCAGCGCACGGGTGACCCGGGCGGCGGCGGCGACCGCCGCCCGCGCCGAACGGCGCAGGTTGGCGTCGTCGAAGTTGGCGAGCCGGTTGGCGGTGGCGCGCACCTCGCGGCGTACCCGGCGCTCCTCCCAGGCCAGCACGCTGGAGTGCGCGCCGATCCGGGTGAGCAGCGCGGCGATCGCGTCACCGTCCTTGACGACCACCCGGTCCACCCCGCGTACCTCGCGGTTCTTCGCGGTGATGCCGATGCGGCGGGCCGCACCGACCAGCGCCAGCGCCGACTCCGGCCCCGGGCAGGTGATCTCCAGCGCGCTGGATCGGCCAGGCTCGGTGAGCGAGCCGTGGGCCATGAACGCGCCCCGCCACGCGGAGACCGCACAGCAGACGTTCGCCGCCACCACGTGCGGGGGCAGCCCGCGCACCGGGCGACCCCGCACGTCGAGCAGGCCGGTCTGGCGCGCGAGTGCCTCGCCGTCCTTGACCACCCGCACGATGAAGTGGCTGCCCTTGCGCAGCCCACCGGAGGCCAGCACGTGGATCTCGCTGGGATAGCCGTAGACCTCGGCGATCTCCCGGCGCAACCGCCGGGCAACCGCCCCGGTGTCCAGTTCAGCCTCCACCACCACGCGGCCGGAGACGATGTGCAACCCGCCGGCGAAGCGCAGCAGCGCGGCCATCTCCGCCCGCCGGCAGCAGGGCTTGGGCACGTCGACCCGACTCAGCTCGTCCTTGACCGCGGCCGTCATCGCCATTGTGCGTCCCCTCACGGACCTGTTCCGGCGTGTCGCCGGAGATTACGTACGTGTCTAACGATCGGCGCCCAGGACAGGCACCAGCGCGGCGCCCAGGGCAGCCGGATCATGGCGGGGAGTCCCGTCGACAACGGCGACGGGGGCGAGGACCAGGCGGGCACCCAGCGATTCTGCCGCACGTTCGACCGGTTCGGGGTCACCCACCGCCTTGGCATCGGCGAGCACAAGATCCACCTTGAGTTCGGGCAGGTACCAGTGCAGCGCCGCGAGATGGTCGGCGACGGAAAGCCCGAGGGTTTCCTTCTCCGCGGCGAGGTTCAGCGTGACCAGCCGCCGGGCCGAGGTGGACACGATGGCGTCGGCCAACTGCGGCACCAGCAGGTGCGGAAGCACACTGGTGTACCAGCTGCCCGGCCCGAAGATCAGCCAGTCCGCCGCCCGGATCGCCTCGATGGCCTCGGCGCAGGCCGGCGGGGCGCTCGGAGTGAGGCGCAGCGACTCGACCCGGCCGGTGGTGACGGCCACCTGGTGCTGGCCGCTGACCGTGCGCACCTCGTCGGGCGCGGCCGGGTCGGCGCCGCGTACCCGCGCCTCGATCCCGACCGGTTGGCGGGACATCGGCAACACCCGACCCACCGCGCCGAGCATCGCGCCGGCGTGCTCCAGCGCGGCCACCGGGTCGCCGAGCAGCTCCATCAGGCCGCAGAGCACCAGGTTGCCCACCGCGTGCCCGGTCAGACCGTCGATCCCCGCCAACCCCCCGTCGGCGCTGCGCGGGGCCGCGCCGTCCCGACCCGGGTCGTCGCCCACCGCCGGGCCCGGGTCGGTCGCGTCGGACCGGCGTACGCCCTCCGGCACGGCGGCGAAGCGGTGCTGGAACAGCCCGGCGCTGCGCCGGGTGGCCGGGTGGTCCCCGGCCAACGCCACCAGCGCCTGGCGCAGATCCCCCGGTGGCAGGCCGCCTCGCTCGGCCCGCAGCCGGCCGCTGGAGCCGCCGTCGTCACCAACCGTGACCACCGCGGTGATGTCGAGGTCGAGTTCGGGAGCGCAGTGGCGCAGCGCGCGCAACGAGGCGGACAGCCCGTGGCCGCCGCCGAACGCCACCACCCGCCGGGCCGTCATTCCCGCCCCAGGTCACGATGCTGGGCGTTCGCCGCCAGCCCGGAGTGACGCAGTCGGCCGGCCAACTCCTCGGCGATGGCCACGCTGCGGTGCTTGCCGCCGGTGCAGCCCACGGCGACGGTGAGGTACCGCTTGCCCTCCCGCTCGAAACCGGTCGTGGTGGCGTTGACCAGGTCGGCGTACGAGGCGACGAAGGCGTCCGCGCCCTCCTGGCCCAGCACGTACGCGCTGACCGCCTCCTCCCGCCCGGTGTGCTCGCGCAGCTCCGGCACCCAGTAGGGATTGGGCAGGAAGCGGGCGTCCAGCACGAAATCGGCGTCCGGTGGCAGGCCGTACTTGAAGCCGAACGACAACACGGTGACCCGCAGCCGGCGGGCGTCCTCCCCGCCGAACAGCTCCTCGATGCGCCGCCGGAGCTGGTTGACGTTCAGGTGGCTGGTGTCGATGATCACGTCGGCCTGGTCGCGGGCCTCCTCCAACAGACCGCGCTCCACGGCGATGCCGTCGGCCAGCCGCCCGTCACCCTGCAACGGGTGCGAACGCCGAACGCTCTCGAACCGCCGGATCAGCACCTCGTCGTCGGCGTCGACGAAGACCACCCGGGGCGAGAACCCACGCTCTTTGAGCTCCCGGATGGCCCCGACCAGGTCGGTGGAGAAGGCCCGCGACCGCACGTCCAGCACCATGGCCGTACGCCGGGCCGCGCCACCCGCCTTGAACGCCAGCTCGGCCATGTCCAGCATCAGGGCCTGCGGCAGATTGTCCACGACGTAGTAGCCGACGTTCTCCAACGCCCGGGCGACAGTGCTGCGGCCACCCCCGGAGAGGCCGGTGACCACCACGAGAGTGGTTTCCGACTCGGCCGCCAACTGCTCGTCGTCGGCCTCCGGGCCGTCGATCCGGTCGCCGGCTGTGCGCGCCTCGCTCACCCGTACCCCCAAGCCGTGGCGCCGCGGCCGCCCTCGGCCGCGATTGGTCAATCAGCGACTCTATCCCGCCAACGGCTCGCGGCCGGGCACCCGTGGCCGGGCGGCACCGACGGGCCGTTCGACGGTCGCCCTCCCGTCGGGGCGTACGACCTGATGTTCACGCGGATCAGCCCCGAGATGAGGACCCCGCAGCGGGGGTCCGGCCGACCGTGTCGCCCGTGCGGCGCACCCGGACCGGGTGCGCCGCACGGGCGCTGTCGGGGTCGGCTCGTAGACTCCCCGGATGGCTTCCCCCACCGAGCTGCGGACCGAGGACGCGCTGCCGGTGCTGCGCCGGGTGTTCGGCTACGACGCCTTCCGCGGTTTCCAGCAGGACGTGATCGACCATGTCGTCGCCGGCGGCGACGCGCTGGTGTTGATGCCCACCGGTGGCGGCAAGTCCCTGTGCTACCAGATCCCGGCCCTGGTCCGCGACGGGGTCGCCGTCGTCGTGTCCCCGTTGATCGCGCTCATGCAGGACCAGGTGGACGCCCTCACCGCCGTCGGCGTCCGGGCCGGGTTCCTCAACTCGACCCAGACCCTGGACGCCCGGCGGCGGGTGGAGGCCGCCTTCGTCGCCGGCGAACTGGACCTGCTCTACCTGGCCCCGGAGGCGCTCGGCGTCCGGTCCACCCTCGCCCTGCTGGACCGGGGGCGCATCTCCCTGTTCGCGATCGACGAGGCGCACTGCGTGTCCCAGTGGGGGCACGACTTCCGCCCCGACTATCTCGCGCTGTCGATGCTGCACGAACGCTGGCCGCAGGTGCCCCGCATCGCCCTGACCGCCACCGCGACCAGCGCCACCCGCACCGAGATCGCGACCCGGCTCAAGCTCGACGACGCCCGGCACTTCGTGGCCAGCTTCGACCGGCCCAACATCCAGTACCGGATCGTGCCCAAACGCGAGCCCCGCAAGCAACTGCTGACCCTGCTGCGCGACGAGCACCCCGGCGACGCCGGCATCGTCTACTGCCTGTCCCGGGCCTCCGTCGACAAGACCGCCGAGTTCCTCACCGCCAACGGAGTCGCCGCCCTGCCCTACCACGCAGGGCTGGACGCGGGCACCCGCGCCGCCAACCAGCAACGCTTCCTGCGCGAGGACGGCCTGGTCATGGTGGCCACCATCGCCTTCGGCATGGGCATCGACAAACCCGACGTCCGGTTCGTCGCCCACCTCGACCTACCGAAGTCCGTCGAGGGCTACTACCAGGAGACCGGCCGCGCCGGCCGAGACGGCCTACCATCCACCGCCTGGCTGGCGTACGGGCTGCAGGACGTGGTCCAGCAACGCAAGATGATCGAGACGTCCGACGGTGACCTCGCCCACCGCCGCAACCTGGCCGCGCACCTGGACGCGATGCTCGCCCTCTGCGAGACAGTCCGCTGCCGCCGCGTCCAACTGCTCGAATACTTCGGCGAGACGACCACAACCGCCTGCGGCAACTGCGACACCTGCCTCACCCCACCGGAGTCCTGGGACGGCACCGTCGCCGCCCAGAAGCTGCTCTCCGCAGTCTTCCGCCTCGACCGCGAACGCAACCAGCGCTTCGGCGCCGGGCACTGCATCGACATCCTGCTCGGCAAACAGACCGACAAGATCAGCCAGTACGGCCACGACTCGCTGACCGTCTTCGGCATCGGCGCCGAGCTCAGTGAGGCCGAGTGGCGGGGCGTGGTCCGGCAACTGCTCGCCGAAGGGCTCCTCGCCGTGGAGGGCGACTACGGCACGCTGGCGCTGACCGAGGCGAGCGCCGACGTCCTCGGTCGCCGCCGTACCGTCACCATGCGCCGCGAGCCGGAGAAGCCGGCATCGAGCCGCTCATCGAAGCCGCGCGGCTCGTCCACCGTCGTGGCCGAGCTGACCCCGGCCGCCGCGTCACTGTTCGAGCGGCTGCGCGGCTGGCGCGCGACCACCGCCAAGGAACAGGGCGTCCCGGCGTACGTGATCTTCCACGACGCCACCCTGCGACAGATCGCCAGCGACGCGCCCAGCACACTGGCCGACCTGTCCCGGGTCGGCGGGGTCGGCGAGAACAAACTCGCCAAGTACGGCGAGCAGATCCTCGCCGTCCTCGCCACCGACTGAGCGCATGCCGAAGGGCCGGGCCCCGGTGGTGGGGTCCGGCCCTTCGGTTCGTGCTGGTGTGCTGGTGTGCTGGTCAGCTGGTGGCGTAGCCGCGGGTGGCGATCCAGTCGGCGAGGTGTTCGACGCTGATCTGGTAGGCGGCCTGGTTGGGGTCGGCGGAGTCGGCGATGGTGACGGTGTTG